>NZ_JANEWJ010000016.1:0-112252 GCF_028069755.1 Citrobacter sp. Igbk 16
CTCTAATAGAAAACATGATCAATATCACCAATCAATCAAATAATACATCAGTATTATTTATTTAAAAGAGAGATCAAGAAGCACTTTATCTAATACAAACAACAGGAATTAATTAACGTTAAATGCATTCACTGAATAAATGTATTTTTATTTTGAAATATTACCAAGGAGAATATTTACCATCACATGCATAGGCCACGTCATTTATTAAAACATAATCAAAATCAATTTAACTATAAATAAAGAAAGCCGAAGATATATTTCGGCTTTTCCCACCTCATTCCGGATCACGCAGAAAGATTACGCTTCCTTCACCACAATCAACGGCTCGATATCACTCTCTTTTTTAATCACCAGCGACTCGTCACCGCGCAGGCAGGTCCCGCCGTAGTTACCACCTACGGTGAAGGTACAGACCTGAATATATTTACCGGCAACCTTTGGCAGACACCAAAGTTGCTGATAAATGTTTTTCTGCTCGGCAAACTTACCGCTGGTTTTATCCAGCGACTCTTCCTGGTGGCTAACCAAATCGATGTTGTTACCGCAGCGCCCAGCTATCGGTTTCACCGCATAACCCGTTTTCGCCAGCTCATCATTCACCGTGAAATCCGTATCCAGCAGATAGCGATGATGAGGGAAGAGCTGCCACAGAATCGGCAGAATCGCTTTGTTCCCTGGAATCACTGTCCAAAGTGGTTCAAATACCAATACTTCCGGGCGCAACAACACGTCTATCAAGCGCACTTCCTGCTGGGTATGTCCGGTACGAATCGGCACAGCCGCATATTCAGTTTCACTCACCTCACGCACCTGTTCAATCGCGGTTTCCCACGCCCAGGTTTTCCAGACACAGTTCACCAGACGACCGTCACCATCAATCAACTGGCCCGCATCATCCCACCGCAATTCGTCCAGACCACGCAGGATCTTACTTTCGAAACCAGCCTGGTGCAGAGCCTGCTGCATAAACTGCGCATGGTAGTTTTCCTCAATATCCTTATCCTGCATGATATGAACGAAAGGACGCGCACGGCTGTGTTTCCATGCCCCCGCCAGTTCATTAATCAGTCCTTCTGCCGGGTTGTGCCCATGCCCGGTATAACCCCGCTCAGCCCATCTTTCGAGGATCAGACCGGCTTCGGTATGGCAGGATGCGGAATCGGCGTTGTACTCGTACACTTTCAACCCACGCTCATCCATACAGAAATCCATGCGCCCCGTAATCATATGATGACGACGCCGCTGCCAGGATAAGCGCAGACGCGGCCAGAGGATTTTCGGGATATCAAACAGCGCCAGCAGGTTATCGTCTTTCAGTACCTTGTCGGTAGCGTGCAGATACATCAGGTGCAGTTCGTTGGTCGCTTTAATCAGCTCCTGCTCTGCACTTTCGGTAATCGTAAAGTACTGATGCGGATCCTGATTGATCACATGACCGTTCGCCAGCACGTAGGCTTTTTGCAGCGGGTCCTGCTCATCGAGCCACTTACCGTCAAACTGCCCGTTATCTTCCAGTCGTGCGCCGCCAATTTTCAGCGAGTCATTGGCGATCTCCGGCTGCGGCAGGCTGTGACGAGTGTCGTCAGTCTGGATCATCCAGCCAAGGATGGTGGTGTCATCAAAAGTGTCACGCAGCGTGTAGCAGCCATTTTCCACGACCATTTCCAGCTCGCGTGTCCACTGCTGCCCTGGCGGCAGCGGCGTATGAATCACGTTCTGCTCGGCAATACGGATTTTGTTTTCCAGCAACTGGGTGACGACCGCCACATGGCCGGTGTCTTTAAATTCGCCGCCTTTCTGCCAGATAAGCAGAGCACCTGCAACCGGCGCGCGGGGCGAACCATTCGGAAATGCCTGTAACGGCAGGATGTTGTCATTCACCACTTCACGCAGGAAGCGCAAGGAGAAGATCTCCCATGCCATGCCCACATCAGTGAAGACCATGCCATAGTTGAGGAAGAGAAAACGGCGTGCAAATTCTACACACTGCCATTTGTGGCCCATATATTCGTCGTCGATATAGCTACGAAAAGCAGCATCATCGTCGTAGTCCCGTGGGTCGAGGGAGCTGTAATCTGAAGAGTAGATTGCTACGCCGCCTGGGGCGTAGCCCAATAATGTCCCGAATGGGGCATCCTGACTGGTCGTTCCTTTGCTCATGCACCTTACCTCAAAACAATACAGTCTGAGCAGGTTGGCGTGAATTTTTCGCTCTGATTGCCTGCTCTGCGACACTAACCGGACAGAGGTCGACCTATCATACACCTCAACGCAGCGGCTGGCGCTCAGAGGCGAAAAATTCACAGCAGGAACTACGCTTTCTTCAACGTCACCGGTACGCTTTTATACGCAGGGGTTAAGCTTTTAGTGTCTACCGCATCCAGCGACAACAACACATTCGCTTCCGGCAGATAAGCACCAATAGAGCCCGCTGCCATGTTGTAAATCACCACCGTTAACCCGTACATCACGCGATCGGCACAGGGCAACCCCTTATCGTCCAGCGCCTGAACGTTAACAACATCCCCCTGACTCAGCCCACGAGCCGCTGCTTCAGTGGCACTCAAAAACACCACATCGCGCCGACCGGTAATACCTCGATAGCGATCGTTCATGCCATAGATAGTGGTGTTGTATTGATCGTGACTGCGCAACGTAGCCAGAACCAGCGCGTCAGCAGGTTGGTTTTCCCGCACCACGGCCCGTTGGCGGCTGACGATAAAGTTGGCTTTACCATTCTCCGTATGCCATTCACGACGTGAGGCTGGTGTATCCATACGAAATCCGCCAGGAGCAGTAATACGCGCATTGTAATCGTGGAACGCCGGAATCACAGCTTCAATGGCATCGCGGATCAGCGCGTAGTTTCCAGCTAACGTCTCCCAGTTCACCGGCGAGTGAGGCAGCGTGGCGCGTGCCATTGCAGCCACAATTGCCGGTTCAGACTTTAACCATCGCGAAGCGGGTTTCAGCCCACCACAGGAAGCGTGGACCATCGACATTGAATCCTCGACGGTCACCGACTGAATGCCTGTCGCTTGCAGATCGCGTTCCGTTCTGCCCAATGCGGGTAGCAGATAGTTATGTTTAGCCAACAGCAAATGCGATCGATTAAGCTTGGTTGCGATATGGACCTGCATATCGAGTTTTTTCATCGCGGCGAAGGTACGCTGTGGTTGCGGCATCGCCACCGCCAGGTTTCCCCCCATGCAGATAAGCGCTTTCGCCTCTCCCCGCTCAATTGCCCGAATACTTTCCACACTGGAGCGACCATGCTTGCGCGGAACGCGGATAGAGAAATGCGCTTCCAGGCGTTGCAAGAAGTCTTCGGATGCTGCCTCGTTAATCCCCACAGAACGGTCACCCTGCACGTTCGAGTGGCCGCGCAGCGGGCAGATCCCTGCGCCCTGCTTACCCATATTGCCTTTCAGCAACAGCAGATTGATCAATTGCTGAACGTTCTCAGTACCGTTTTTATGCTGGGTGATCCCCAGACCGTAGCAGATGATAGTCGCGCGGGACTTGTTGTAACTGTGTGCCAGGTCTTCCATCTGGCTGCGCGTCAGGCCAGAGTCCAATTCCAGCGTCGCCCAGCTACACTGGCGTAAATCGTCATACAGCGCCGAATAGCCTTCGGTATGTTCATCGATAAAGGCATGATCGAGACAAGGTTGTCTGTTCAACAAGATCCGCGCTTCATCCATCTCGATCAGCGCCTTCATGATGCCTTTAAGCAGCGAGGCATCACCGCCCATTTTGACCTGGTAGTAGTCGTTGCTGAGTTCCGTTGCCTGGCCGGTGAACATCTCTTTCGGACTCTGCGGGAAGCTAAAGCGCTCAAGCCCTCGTTCGGTCAGCGGATTGATGGAGATAATCTTAGCCCCGCGTCTGGCAACATCGCGCAGCGTGGTGAGCATGCGCGGATGGTTCGTGCCGGGGTTATGTCCTATGCAAATAACCAGTTCGCAATGGTCAAAATCATCGAGTTCAACGGTCCCTTTCCCAAGGCCAATAGCCTGCGTTAACCCTGCACTGGTAGGACCGTGGCACATGTTTGAGCAATCCGGAAAGTTGCTGCTGCCGTATTCGCGGGCAAAAAGTTGGTACAGGAACGCAGCCTCATTGGACGTTCTGCCTGAGGTGTAAAACTCGACCTGCTCAGCGGAATCATAGCTGCGCAGGCGCTCGCCGATTTCCTGAAACGCAGTGGCCCATTCCACGGCCTGCCAGGTATCCGACGCTGCATCGTATTTCATTGGATGCGTCAGACGACCTATATTTTCCAGCTCATAATCGCTGTAGTGCCAGAGTGTGGAAACCGGGTGACGGCTGAAAAATTCCGGTGACGCTTTCTTGCGGGTTGTTTCCCAGGACACGGCCTTAACGCCGTTTTCGCACAGCTCCATTGGCGCACGATGACCCGGGTCCGGCCACGCACAGCCCGGACAATCGAACCCTTTCACCTGGTTCATTTTGAACATCGCGATAATGTCGCGTACAACAGCCTTTTGCGAAAACACCGAAGCAGTGACGGCTTTTACCGCGCCCCACCCACCTGCCGGGCCCTGATAACCGCTAACTCCTGGAACACCATTTTTCATTGTTACTGCTTACTGACCGCCAATTATTGATGGTGAGTACGGTAGCAATTTCCGTCCAATATTGATTTCCTCTTCATGGAGTACAGCCTGGGTACAATGAACGGGTTAGTTTTATCTTCCCCTTTCAGCACAAAGCGACATAAAGTCCCAATCTGTTAAGTTGAGTTCTACCTAGCTGCTACACTGCTTCAACACAACCACTCAGAAGGCAGGTCAACATGTCAGACAACACTTATCAGCCCGCGAAAGTCTGGACGTGGGAAAAATCCAACGGCGGTGCATTCGCCAATATCAACCGCCCGGTTTCCGGTGCAACGCACGAGAAAACGCTACCGGTCGGCAAACATCCGTTGCAGCTGTACTCGCTGGGTACGCCAAACGGTCAGAAAGTGACGATTATGCTGGAAGAGTTACTGGCGCAGGGCGTCAAGGGGGCGGAATACGATGCCTGGATCATTCGCATTGGCGATGGCGATCAGTTCTCCAGCGGCTTTGTTGAAGTGAATCCAAACTCTAAGATCCCGGCGCTGCGCGACCATTCACAAAACCCGCCGGTACGTGTATTTGAATCTGGCTCGATTCTGCTCTATCTGGCGGAAAAATATGGTTACTTCCTGCCGCAGGATTTGGCGAAACGCACCGAAACGCTGAACTGGTTATTCTGGTTACAGGGTGCGGCCCCCTTCCTCGGTGGTGGTTTCGGCCACTTCTACAACTATGCGCCGGTTAAAATTGAGTACGCAATCAATCGCTTCACAATGGAAGCCAAGCGTTTACTCGACGTGCTGGATAAGCAACTTGCACATCATCAGTTTGTGGCGGGAGATGAGTACACCATTGCCGATATGGCGGTCTGGCCGTGGTTTGGCAATGTGGTATTGGGGAATGTCTATGATGCGGCAGAATTCCTTGATGCGGGTAGTTACAAGCACGTTCAGCGTTGGGCAAAAGAGATTGCAGCACGTCCGGCAGTTAAGCGTGGTCGCATTGTAAACCGCACTAACGGACCGCTGAATGAGCAGCTTCATGAACGCCATGATGCCAGCGACTTCGATACCAATACCGAAGATAAACGTCAGGGTTAAAATGCCTGATGGCGACGCCGGGGCGTCGCCATCAGGCCAACAAAGACGCCATACCGTAGGCCGGATAAGGCGTTTGCGCCGCCATCCGGCATAAAATCACGCGCTGGTGACGTCATACTCCATGCGGCGAAGTGCATCCAACGTGAATTTAGCTTCATCTTCGTCAATGATGCTCATGGCGAACCCTACGTGCACCAGCACCCATTGCCCAACCAGTTCGGCAGGTTCGCCTTCACAAATCAGGGCAATATTAACATCACGCTTGATGCCGCACACTTCAACCTGCGCAAGCTGGTGAATATCTTCACCAACGGCCAGAACCTGACCAGGGACTCCAATACACATATCTGACTCCGCCCCATAGCAACCTATGGGCTATTCGACTTCAATACTTTTCACTTTCAGTGAATCGCCAGCATCTACCCGCAGGCGATCGCCCTGACAGAGAGGGCACTGTGCATCATGCTGGGTGATCTCTACGACCTGACTGCAATCCCAGCACCAGGCCTGGGCGGGTTTGTAATCAATATGCAGTTCACAACCCTGCGCCAGCGTTCCCTGGCATACGATGTCGAAACTGAAACGGACGGCACTCTCTTCAACACACGAGAGTGCGCCAATTTCCAGCCAAACGCCGGTAACGCGTTTTACATCGTGCTGCTCTGCCTGCTGCTGAATAATCTCAACCGCGCTCTGACAAAGAGACAGCTCATGCATTTTCGCAGTTCCGCCGGCCCAACAGCAGCGCACGACGCCCCATCTGCGGCGCATTCGGGTCACTTACCGGTAGCGATAACACCATCCGCGCACAATCGTCAGCCAGGCGAACACCTTCCTGTGCCGACAGACTATGCGAAAGCGGCGACATCAGCGAGCAGGAGAGGTATTGCGATACACCATCCAGTTCACCCACGGTAAAGGTCATCTCGCCATACGGCAGACGCAACCCGATTTTTTCGCTGACTTTACGCACGGGCCAGATCTGATCCGGCCCTGGGAAAATCAGTGCACTGAGCATCCAGGGCGTGATAACGCATCCCGTCCACTGCCCTTCAAACAGCGTAAAATCAGAGACATACACCGGCATATTCGGATGCAGGAAAGAAAGATCGTGCATCGAACGCCGGGAAACCTCTTCAAACGCTGCCTGAATTTGCTGCTTCGGGGCTGTCTGAAAGCCTAAGAACTCCTCAGACATGTGCCTTCTCCCGTGGAATAGCTTCAACGCCAGACTCGCGCAGCGCAGCAAGAACCTGCTCAAGCGCAGGTTCAATCATCGCTTCAACCGTCGGTGTCAGCCCAATATGCGGTTCCAGCGATTCCGGAATGATACCCACCAGGGTCAGTTTTTTCGGAAACTCGCCGGTAAAACGCAGGGCCGACAAAACGTCGGCCAGGCCAAGCTGGTGCGGTGAGATTTTGTTGGTAAACAACGCCGGAATCTCTTCGTCCCGCAGGACCATCATCGTTCCCGGCGTGTTTTTTCTCGACACAATGGCGTCAGCGATAATCAGATGATCTCTGTTCGCCATATCGCCGAGAAGCTCCATCCCAGCCGTACCACCGTCCAGAACATCAACATAGTCTGGCAGGATGTATCGTTGTTCTAATGCCTCAACGATACGTACCCCGATGGCTTCATCGGTCAGCAAAATATTGCCGACCCCTAAGACTAATATCCGCATTACAGAACCTTAACTGAGACCACTTCGTTCCCGTCAACGTCCACCACATGCACCGCACATGACATACAAGGGTCGAAGGAGTGAATGGTACGAACCACTTCCAGCGGTTTGTTTGGATCGGCAATTGGTGTACCGACCAGCGAACGCTCGTACGGTCCCACTTCATCATTAAAGTTACGTGGGCCGGAGTTCCAGGTTGACGGAACAACCGCCTGGTAGTTGCTGATAATGCCGTCTTTAATCACCATCCAGTGAGAAAGCATACCGCGCGGCGCTTCAAGGAAACCTACACCTTTGAATTCGCCTGTTGCCGGGATATCCGGTTTCACGAAGGTGGTGTGGTCGCCTTTACCGATGTTCACAATCAGCGCGTTGTACTGATCCTGCAGAACGTTCTGCAGTTCACAGCAGTGAACGGTACGGCCAATGATACGGCCCAGCGTTGAGTGCAGTTGCGACACTTCGATGGTTTTACCGGTCAGCTTGGTGTAAATCGCGATGATTTCATTCAGCTTGGCATGGGTAGACTCGCGTTTGGCCGCCAGTTTACACAGCATGTTGGCCAGCGGACCCACTTCAACCGTTTTACCGTAGAAGGTCGGTGCTTTAACCCAGGAGTATTTGCCATCATCTGACCAGCCCGTGTAATCAGGAACCGTTGTGCCTTCCCACGGTGCCTGCGGTGCTTCGTCTTTGTACCATGCGTGTTTCGCACTCTCCTGAATCCCTTTAATCAGGTATTCATCGGAGTGAGAGGTGATCGGACGATAAGTCGACAGATCAGCATCGGTGATATAACCGCCCGGGAACAGGAAGCTACCGTTTTTACCGTCAGTCGGGAATTCCGGCGCGCTCAGGTAGTTAACCGCACCCTGACCACGTTCCAGCCACTCAGGATAGAACGCCGCAATAACTGCGGTATCCACCTTGTAAACCTGCTCAACAAAGTCGCTCAGCTTATCGATGAAGGACTTGATGTACATCAGACGTTCAAGGTTCAGTACGCCGAGGCCGTCAAGGTTAATGGGGTTAGCAACCCCACCAACGGCCAGGTTCTGGATGTGCGGTGTTTTACCACCCAACAGCGCCACAACGCGGTTAGCATCACGCTGGCATTCCAGCGCCTGCAGGTAGTGTGCAACCGCAATCAGGTTCACTTCCGGCGGCAACTGCATTGCCGGGTGACCCCAGCAGCCGTTGGCAAAAATACCTAACTGACCGCTGGCAACAAGGTCTTTGATCTTGTTCTGTACCTTGGTGAACTCTTCAGCGCTGTTCAGATGCCAGGAAGACACGCCGTTCAGCATCGCCGAGGCTTTCGCCGGATCGGCTTTCAGCGCAGAGGTGATATCCACCCAGTCCAGCGCAGAGAGCTGGTAGAAGTGCACGATATGGTCATGCGTGGTGTGCGCAGCCAGAATGATGTTACGGATGTACTGTGCGTTCACCGGAACATCAATATTCAGCGCGCTTTCAGCTGCACGAACAGAAGAGATAGCGTGAGTTGTGGTGCAAACACCACAGATACGCTGCACAATCATCCAGGCATCGCGCGGATCGCGATTCTTCACGATCTCTTCCATGCCGCGCCACATGGTACCGGAAGCCCATGCTTTAGATACCACGCCATTTTCGATTTCGCAGTCGATGCGTAAATGACCCTCAATACGGGTTACCGGATCAATAGTAATTCTCTGGCTCATGCTTTGCTCGCCTCATGACGATTTTGATCGTTTTGTTTTAAAGGAGGAAGTATCGGCAGTAGACGAATGAGTACGATGTATGCACAAATCTCAATAGCCACAAAACCAATAGAAATCAACAGCTCTTCCCAGGTCGGGAAGTAGTGGTAGCCACCACCAGGATTGAATGCCACCAGCGAATAGGACAGACGCCATGTTGCACAACCCAGCAATGCGCTCAACGCGGACAGATACAGCATACGCGAGTCATTGCGCAGCTTCGTGACACGCAGCACCACCAGCGGGAAGACCATCAGCACGACTTCAATCCAGAACATCACGGAGTAAAGATCGCCTGCAAACGCATACGACAGCTTGTCGCGGTAGATCAACTCGCCAAAGCGCAGGACCACGAAAATCGCCAGCAATATGCTGATGGTATTCGTCAGCTTGATGAACAGACTTTTCTCGTCCGGACCGTTACCTTTCAGACCCGCTTGTACCAGTGAGCCTTCAAAAATGACGATCGAGAAACCCATTATAAAGGCGGTTAATACAGAGAAAAGTGGCAGCATTTCATAAGCTTGCCATAGCGGATGTACTTTATAGCCCGCAGAAATCATCAATGAACCCATTGAAGATTGGTGCATGGTCGGCAGCAGCGCGCCGAGAGCGATAATAAAGAACATCACTTTATTCAAACGCTTGAGCGATACTTTCCAGCCCAGACGTTCAAACAAGGCCGGAGCAAATTCCAGCGCCATGATACCGATATAGATGGTCATACAGACCGCCGTTTCAAACAGTACCGAGTTCACGTTGAAGTGACCCGGAATGTAGAAATACGGCAAGTTCCAATAACGACCGACGTCAATGGTGATCGACAAACCACCCAGCGAGTAACCAAACAGGCTTGCCAGCAACGCCGGACGTACCAGCGGATGGTATTGCCCTCTGTTGAAAACATACACCGCCCACGCCAGCGCCCAACCACCGCACGCGAAACCGGTACCGATCAACAGGTCAAACGCGATCCATACGCCCCACGGGAAACCGCCGTTCAGATCGGAAACTGACCCCAATCCGAAGACCAGACGTTTTACGATCAGGAGCATACACAGGACGATTAACGGCCCAAAAATAATGACCGGTTTGCTGATTATTCTTCCGCCCAGCGGTTTAGGATCATGACTCATGATCGTCTCCTCCATCGTGATGGTCGTTTTTCGTATTACGACGAACCAGCACGGTTAAGCCCGCCAGCGCAGCCAGGGGTAAAATCATGCCCTTATACAGGGAATGTTGAACATGTTCGGAACGCGCACCGGTTGAAAGGTCATCCAGTTTTGGCAGATCCAAATCCTCGTAAGGAACACCCGTCAGCACCATAACCTGCGTACCACCGCCTTCCTTTTCACCGTACAGGTGCGGATAGTACTTCGGTACCGTATGCAAATAGGTATCACCAGCGCTCACTGTCTGACGCGGATAGTGGTATTCGCTGCCAGGCTTCAGGGCGAGACGTTTTTTTGCCTCAGCCATCAGCTCTTCACGCGTACCAAAAATCACGGCACCAGCAGGACACACTTCAACACACCCCGGTAACCCCCCTTTGTCCAGACGTTCAACGCCTTTCTGGTTACACAGTTCACATTTATGAAGCGCACCAAACGGGTTGTTGTAGTCGTATTTAGGGACGTTGTACGGGCAGGCAACCATGCAATAGCGGCAACCAGTACAGACATCTTTGTCATAGTGGACGATGCCGGTTTTCGGGTCTTTCTTCAGCGCGGAAACCGGGCAAACGGAGACGCAGTTTGGATCGACACAGTGCATGCACTGTTTCTTAATATATGCGTAGCCGTTCTCTTCCTGGTCTTTGTTAACACCTGTTCCGCTACGCCACACCTGGATGATGTTGTTGGTGTACGGTGACAGTTTGTCGTTGTTCGACCAGGTCTGCTCGCCTTCCGGGTTACGCGCCGGGAAGTTGATATCCTGACACTTGGTGACGCAGGCCTGGCAGCCTACGCACAGCGTCGAATCATAGAGCATCCCAAGTGAACCTGGGATCGGCGGACGGTTTTCTGCAGCCGCATGACTGATGGACGGCGCAGCGCCCAACAGCAATGCCCCGCTGGAGGCTGCTTTAATAAAGTTACGTCTGTTCACGGTTATTCTCCCCGTGAGTCAGCGTTATCTTTCTTCTGCTGACGCCCCAGTTCACGTACCGCCATCACGCTGACGCCGGCAACCAGTCCTACTACGCCGCCAAGCAGCCCAATAGCCCCAGCTGAAATGTTGCCGCCTTCTTTCATGTTGACATCAGGCTTCTCTGAACGCGGGGTTTGGTTTTCCACATGGGCGAGTTGGTGAATGCCTTTATGGAAACCGACGCCTTCTTCGTTACAGCCGTAGCAAGGGTGACCGATCGCCACCGGCCACACGCCGCCAACATCGCAGAATTGCAATGTTGAGCAGTTGCCGTACGTTTCTGGCCCTTTACAGCCCAGATGATAGAGGCACCAACCTTCACGGTGACCTTCATCGCCGAACTCTTTAGCAAAACGACCGGCATCAAAGTGCGGGCGACGTTCGCAGTGTTCGTGAATCAAACGACCGTAGGCAAATGTCGGACGGTTTTTGGTATCCAGCTTCGGCGGCTTACCGTAAGTGATGATATGCGCGACCGTGGCGAGGAAGTTATGCGGGTTAGGCGGACAGCCTGGGATGTTGATGATGGTTTTGCCTGGCAGAACTTCTTGCAAGCCAACGGCACCCGTTGGGTTCACGCCAGCGGCAGCGACACCACCCCATGCGGCACAAGAGCCGATAGCGATGATAGCTGCTGCACCTTCGGCCGCTCTGCGGATGTGATCCACAATTGGCTCACCGGCAACCATGCAGTAAATACCATTATCTTTTAGTGGTATAGAACCATCTACCACCAGAACATATTGCCCTTTGTACTTCTCGAGAGCGTTATGTTTGTTCTCTTCGACCTGGTGGCCAAAGGCGGCAGAGAGTACCTCATGGTATTCCAGAGAGATCGTCTCCAGAACGAGGTTTTCCACTGTAGGGTGTGTCGCACGAAGCAGCGATTCAGTACAACCCGTACACTCCTGAGCACCAATCCAGATAACCGGTGGGCGCTGAGGACGAGAAACTGATTCGGCCATTTCTGCGGCGGCTTTGCTACTGAGCCCCATGGTAGCGGCCAGTGCTGCACAAAGCTTCATGAAATCACGGCGATTGATGCCGTTCGAATTGATGAGAGAATTATCTCCAGTCATTTTATTGTTATTCCGTTGCGAAGACCTGGCTTTTATTTTGCACCATTCGCATGTTGCTTATTGCGATCGGCGCGCCATTACCACACTTTTTATATGGTTATGTGCATTATAATACTTCGGCGGAGCAACAAAACGAAGGCGTAGGTCAATAGTGTAATTAATTAAAGCAAGATAATACCCCTTTTGGATCAAGCTTCGAGCCGATAGCCGGCCATGAAAAACCGAATTGTTGTACTCGACTGGTTCTCTTTGAAGAAATCCATCACCATCTCTTTATCCAGCCCGTAACGGCGCGTCAGGATCCCCGCTTCCCATGCGCTGAGCTGTCGGTCGCCCGTTTTTTCAAACATTCGATGTGAAAAACCCAGAACAAAACCGCGTTTATAATCTGAACAAAAATTCGCCACTGAACGAGCACTGTCCGCACTTGAGGCGTTCAATCCGGCCATCAGGCCCTTACCAAAATGGTTGTCCATGCATAACCTCCAATCGCTATATAACAAATTATATAGCGATTTTTTAAGCAAAGGCCAGAGGTATCACGCACTTTTTTGTGCCAGATTAAAAGGACACCCACTCGTCCGTTTTAGGTGCTGCAGAGGTTCTGCTTTCTGCGGAAGGGGAAGTGGTATTTGTCGATGCATATTGCACATCGTTAGCTGAAAGCCGGAATTGCTGTACAGAGCGTTGCAGCTCTTCCGTTTGCCGTTCCAGCGCTACTGCCGCAGCGGAGACTTGTTCTACTAACGCGGCATTCTGTTGCGTCACGCTGTCCATCTGAGTGATTGCAACGCTGACCTGCGAGATGCCTTTATTCTGCTCTTCAGAAGCAGAGGCAATTTGTTTCATGATAACGGTCACTTCGGTCGCGCCGCGCAGAATCGCTTCCATCGTTAACCCGGTCTCTTTGACCAGTCGCGCCCCCTGATCGACACGACGCGACGATTCACCGATTAATGTCTCAATCTCTTTTGCCGCGCCGGCGCTACGGCTGGCGAGGTTACGTACCTCCCCCGCCACCACGGCAAAACCACGACCCTGTTCACCAGCCCTGGCCGCCTCAACGGCGGCGTTAAGCGCCAGAATGTTGGTCTGGAAAGCAATGCTATTAATGACGGAGGTAATTTCTGCGATCTGTTTAGAACTGGCAGCAATACCATCCATGGTGTCGACCACTTCAGAAACCAATTTGCTTCCTTTACCTGCCGTTTCTGTTGCGGTATCGGCAAGCTGGCTGGCCTCACGCGCATTTTCGGCGTTAAGTTTTACCGTTGCGGTTAGCTCTTCCATGCTGGCTGCTGTCTCTTCCAGCGCTGCCGCCTGCTCTTCAGTACGGGAAGAGAGATCGTTATTGCCGGTAGAAATTTCCGTAGCACCTCGCCAGATGTTGTCACTGCCTGAACGAATCGTACTTACGGCCTCACGCAGGCTGTCCTGCATTGCGCACAATAAAGGGACCAGTTGGCCTACACAGTTCCGGCCGAATTCTTCAATCGGCTGGCTGAGATCGCCCTGGGCAATCTGGCGGAACTGCTGGCGAATACGGCCGAGAGGTTTCACCATCATGGTAACGAGGTAACGATCGGTGAAGAAAAGGAGGGCGATCCCGAGGATAACGGCAGTAATAATCAGTGTCCGAATGATCGACGTTTTACCGTCTACCATAATGCGCGTCGCATCAAGTCTCTTTCCGGCTGTGGTATTAAACCGTTCAGCGCTGGCACCAAATTCACGGCTCAGTGCGGGCGTAATCGTGCTGGCATGTTCCGAAAACGCCGTCAGCGAGCCCTGCTGCGCCAGCTGCATTTGCGGTATCACGCCTTTATCCAGCAAAGCTTGCCACTTGGCCAGCACTGCTGCTGAAATTTCCGGGTCCATCGGCCCCGGAGATAATGTTTTCATCTCCTGGAGCTTTTGGCTCAGATTATCCAGCGATTGCTGGGCAGGTGTAAAATCCGGCGTTCCACCACCAATTTTGACATCCACTGCACGGCTCAGGCGTGTCACAAAGCGAAAGTACTGATCGTTACCCTGACTCAACACCGTCATCTGTTTGACGAGATGGCGATCAATATCATTCCCTTCTGATATTTTTGATAAAGCATGAAGACTGAATAAACCCACGCCCGACCAGAGCAGGCAAAAAAGTCCAAGTATTGCCAGCATGACAATACGAATAGTGAAGTTTTTCAGCAAATACATAATAATTTCCTTGCCATTGATGAGGAATTCGCCATCAGGCGATACTTCCCCTTGTTATCGGCAGGCAATGAAGAAGATATAATACGTTCTTTATTTTTTTACTTTTTTAAGTCTATCTATTATCCCTGCTGGTCATATCAATATGAATGTTAATGAAATTAGGTAGCATTATTATTCAGATAATTAATCTAAATCTGTAAATAATGCGTTGTTTTTCATAACAAATATTTATCAAACCAGGCAAGAGTGCGTTCCCAGGCTAAATCAGCAGCTGCTTTATCATAACGGGGTGTCGAGTCGTTATGAAAACCATGATTAACACCAGGATAGATATATGCTTGATAGATTTTCTTATTCGCTTTGAGTGCGGCTTCATAAGCGGGCCAGCCGTCATTAATTCGTGTGTCTAGTTCTGCATAGTGTAATAATAAAGGCGCATTAATTTTAGGGACATCGGAGGCAGGAACCTGACGCCCATAAAAGGGCACCGCACATGCCAGTTCAGGGAAAGCAACAGCCGCTGCATTCGCCACACCACCACCGTAGCAAAATCCAGTGATCCCCACCTTTCCCGTCGTCATCGAATAATGCTGCATAAATTCAATAGCAGCAAAAAAATCATTCATCAGCTTAACAGGATCAACCTGCTGCTGTAATTCCCGGCCTTTATCATCATTGCCGGGATAACCGCCCAGTGAACTTAATCCATCGGGGGCCAGCGCAATATAGCCGGCCTTCGCCACCCGCCGTGCTACATCCTCAATATACGGATTCAAACCGCGATTCTCATGTACCACAACCACTGCCGGAACCTTCCCCGTCACCTTCGCAGGTTTCACCAGATAACCTCGCACATCACCATGCCCATCTGGCGATGGATAGGTAATGTATTCTGCCAGAATATCGGGGTCGGTAAATTCTACCTGCGTTGCCAGGGCATAATTCGGTTTCAGCAAATTGAATAGCGCCAGTGCCGTCATGCCACCTACCGCATATTTCGCCGCCAGATTCAGAAACGCTCGTTTAGATATTTTGCCATGGGCGTAATAGTCATAGTAATCGAGTAACTCCTGCGGAAAGTCTTTAGCAGTCAAACGCGGCATGGTTGCACTCCTGAGTGATGTTTTTTTAAGCAAAGCACAGTGGTCTGTTTTTGCCCAGTTTTTCATCCCAATGTGACCTGGGGAACGGGATATTCACCACGAACCCGCTAGAATAGAAACGTTGTTTTGAAATTCACCTGCACTAAGGAGATCTCATGGCCTGGTTTGCCAATCCTGAACGTTATGAGCAAATGCTCTATCGCTACTGTGGTCGCAGCGGCTTGCGCTTGCCCGCGCTATCGCTGGGTTTATGGCACAGTTTTGGACACGTTCAAGCTCTGGATTCACAACGAGCACTGCTGCGAAAAGCATTTGATTTAGGGATCACACATTTTGATTTAGCCAACAACTACGGGCCGCCTCCGGGCAGTGCTGAGGAGAATTTTGGTCGGTTATTGCGCGAGGATTTTGCACACTATCGTGATGAATTGATTATCTCGACCAAAGCGGGTTACGACATGTGGCCGGGGCCGTACGGTTCTGGCGGCTCACGCAAGTATCTGCTGGCCAGCCTCGACCAGAGCCTCAAGCGTATGGGTCTCGACTACGTCGATATCTTCTATTCGCACCGCGTTGATGAAAACACCCCAATGGAAGAGACAGCTTCCGCGCTGGCCCAGGCCGTGCAAAGTGGCAAAGCGCTGTATGTCGGCATTTCATCTTATTCTCCAGAGCGCACACAGAAGATGGCCGAACTGCTGCGGGAATGGAAAATTCCTCTGCTTATCCACCAGCCATCCTACAACCTGCTTAACCGCTGGGTAGACAGCAGCGGCTTGCTGGATACGCTGGAATCCAACGGGATGGGATGTATAGCCTTCACCCCGTTGGCGCAGGGGTTGCTGACAGGGAAATACCTCAACGGTATTCCTGATGGTTCCCGCATGCAGCGTGAAGGGAAAAAAGTCCGTGGACTGACGGAAAATATGCTGACGGAAGCAAACCTCAGCAGTCTGCGTTTGCTCAATGAGATGGCACAACAGCGTGGGCAGTCGATGGCGCAAATGGCGTTAAGCTGGCTGCTAAAAGATAACCGGGTCACATCGGTATTAATTGGCGCCAGCCGACCTGAGCAGTTAGAAGAGAACGTTCAGGCACTGGCAAACCTGACATTCAGTGCCGAAGAACTGGCACAGATCGATAAACATGTCGCTGACGGCAAGCTCAATCTGTGGCAAGCCTCATCAGACAAGTAACGATCTGACCATGACGCCGGGTGTAGTCCTACCCGGCGTCATGGTCTGCTGATGAGGGTGGGCAAGACAATCTCGCCTCACATCACACCTCGTCCTCTTTGATCAATGGACGCTGATATTCCGGCCACACCAGCGCGACAAGTGCAGGATAGGCTTCCAGGCTGAACTCCCTGAAGCACTGTCGCAAGTTAAGCACATCCAGATCGGCGTGCGGGACTTTCTCCCCGCTGAGGCAGCGCTTTTTGATATTGTCGTAATATTTATAAACCGCAGAGTTAAGATCGCTACAGCGCCGCTGTGCGTCAAAGAGCCCGGGCGTTTCATTCAGCTCCACCATCGTCATCCGCTTGACTGTGGAGTGGATAAAATCGATATATTCGTGATTGACTCGCCAATACCATACCGGAGTAATCGAATTCATCAGGGCAGAAAAATGATCTTCTCCCTCTTCTTTACTTAGCATTTCCGGCTGGTGCTGAGCGTTAACATCTTCTGTATAACGGTTTTTATTTGCACTACGCATTAGCAAAAGTACCCCGCAGGTAAGCAATAGCAGGGTAATAACAGAATAAAATATACTGTTCATAGCAGGCTCCATTTTTTTTGATTTTAAAATTACCCCATGCTATTGTCAACGCGGCCTACCTTATTAAAAACATCATATTATTGGCAGCAAAGGATATTTCAACATGCTTCCCGAGCATCTTGTTCCCTCTCGTTTTCATTTATCCGCAACCCCGAACAATACAAATACCACAGAAAATAGTGAAAATTTGACTCAGGGAAAGATAACGCTAAGTGATTACGAATCAGAAATTTTGATTAGCTCCACAACTACCGGCCAATCCCGGAATATGTTATTTGAAGAGTGCGATCGTCATTTAAAAGAGCGTCTTTTCCGCGCCGCAAAAATCGAGTCATTTACTCGCCTGCTCAATTCATTACAGGCGGAAGGCGACATTAACGCCCAGGAATTAAGTAAAATTCTGTCCAAAAATACAGCCATGATAAATGAACAAGGCAACAAAATTTGGCTTAATTTAATTACTCGCGAAACCAACGATCCTATTTTTTATTCTCTGGAAGAGAAATAAAATGAAAGATGTTGAAGATAATAATGTTTATTTGGCTTTAGATAACCACAAAAGTGATGAGTTTGTCTTAAAACAAAATCTGTCTGTGTTGATAGCCAATAAAAACGCGACGCTGGAAAGCCTTGCTCAAGAGATGGTTTCTATACCCGCCGCGCTGGTGCGGATGAAATGGCAAAATCGTCATGAAATCTACGCACTGCAAGCCAAAGAAGAGATTTACGGTGCCACTATCGAGGCCATCATCGCTCAGCAGCCAGAATTGCGGGACAAAATCATGGCCCGTCTGGAAAGCACATACCAGCATCTGCTTGCACGTGAAACAGCCACACTACGCCTGACCCGTAAGCTATCCGAAGGGAACTACGAGCCCACAAAAATCACTACGGTTGCGTTGGACGAGAACAGATAAGGCAAAAGACTTACAGGGGAATGATATCAGGAGAAGCTTGCCGGGTAAGGTCAAACCTGTACCCGGCAACAACGATTATTTGGCTTTGACGGTCTCTTCACCGACCAAACCAATCTTCAGGTAGCCCGCCTGATGCAACGTATCCATAACCTTCATCATGGTTTCGTAGTCAACGGTTTTATCTGCCCGGAAGAAGATAGTGGTGTCTTTCTTGCCTTCAGTTAGCGTATTTAGCTCGTTAATCATCGTCTCATCGGTTACCTGATCGTTACCAATAAACATAGTGTTATCGGCTTTTACTGACAGGTAAACCGGTTTTTCCGGACGCGGTTGCGGCGTACTGGTGGATGCAGGGAGATTCACCTTCACATCTACGGTTGCCAGTGGCGCTGCCACCATAAAGATGATCAACAATACCAACATGACGTCGATAAACGGCGTCACGTTGATGTCATGCATTTCACCGTTATCGTCCAGGTTTTCATTAAAGCTCATTGCCATGGAACATTACCCTACACGTAATTTCTGCGCAGCACGTACCGGGTGTGCAGACGCGCTTGCACTCAGGTCCAGGTCACGGCTTTGCAGCAACAGCACCTGCGCCGCGACATCGCCCAGCATCGCTTTATAGCTGCCAATCTGACGAGCAAAAATGTTGTAGATAACAACCGCAGGGATTGCCGCAACCAGACCGATCGCGGTCGCTAACAGTGCTTCTGCAATACCTGGAGCAACAACAGCCAGGTTGGTGGTTTGGGTTTGTGCGATACCGATGAAGCTATTCATGATACCCCATACTGTACCGAACAACCCGACAAATGGAGAGATAGCCCCGATGGTTGCCAGGTATCCATTACCCCGCCCCATCTGACGGCCAACTGCGGCAACGCGACGTTCCAGACGGAAACCGGTACGCTCTTTGATCCCTTCGTTGTCATCACTGCCTTCTGACAGTTCCAGTTCATTCTGCGCTTCATTAATCAGCAGAGAACCCAGGCTTTTGGCATCGAATCCAGCGGCAATCTCACTTGCCATTTCTAAAGAGCGGGCATCTGCCAGCATTTGCTGTTCACGCTTAAGACGGCGCTTCTGCGTAAAGAACTCAAGGCTCTTACTAAAGAAGATAGCCCAGGTGACCACTGACGCCAAAATCAGCCCAATCATCACGCACTTAACCACGATATCGGCGTGCTGATACATACCCCAGACGGAAAGGTCCGTCTGCATCAAATTATTACCCACTCTGTATCTCCAGGACGCAAATCACAAAATCTGAGCGTAATCATATCAAAACGACGTCGAATTGATAGTCGTTCTCATTACTATTTACATAGTGCCGCACCTTTGGTTTCTTTTCCTTGCGCTCACGCAGTAAAAAAGTCACCAGAAATCGATTTGAGAATATTTTGTACTTTATGGCTATTCTGCAGGACGCGGCAGATGAGATTCATGCTAGTTTAGACATCCAGACGTATAAAAATAGGTAATACAACATGGCAGATAAGCAGCTTGAGACCAAACTCGTTCACGCCGGGCGTAGTAAAAAATACACGCTGGGTTCGGTAAATAGCGTGATCCAGCGCGCGTCTTCACTGGTATTCGACACCGTTGAGGCGAAAAAACAGGCGACGCATAACCGCGCAAACGGTGCCCTTTTCTATGGACGTCGCGGCACGCTGACGCATTTCTCACTGCAGGAAGCGATGTGTGAACTGGAAGGCGGCGCGGGCTGCGCCCTGTTCCCTTGCGGGGCAGCAGCCGTTGCCAACACCATCCTTGCCTTTGTTGAACAAGGCGATCATGTGCTGATGACAAACACCGCCTATGAACCCAGCCAGGATTTCTGCACTAAGGTACTGGGCAAGCTTGGCGTGACAACCGGCTGGTTCGATCCGCTGGTCGGTGCGGATATTGTGAAGCATATACAGCCGAACACTAAAGTCGTTTTTCTTGAGTCTCCAGGTTCTGTCACCATGGAAGTTCATGATGTTCCGGCTATTGTTGCCGCAGTCAGAAGCGTAGTGCCTGAGGCTGTAATCATGATTGATAACACCTGGGCTGCGGGCGTGTTGTTCAACGCGCTGGATTTCGGTATCGATATCTCAATTCAGGCAGGGACGAAATATCTGATTGGTCATTCTGACGGCATGGTTGGGACAGCGGTATCCAATGCCCGTTGCTGGGATCAACTGCGTGAAAACGCCTATCTGATGGGACAAATGCTGGATGCCGATACTGCCTATATGACCAGTCGCGGATTGCGGACGTTAAGCGTTCGCCTGCGCCAACACCATGAAAGCAGTTTAAAAGTCGCCGAGTGGCTGGCTGGCCATCCGCAGGTTGCCCGTGTGAATCACCCGGCACTTCCCGGCAGCAAGGGACACGAGTTCTGGAAACGCGACTTTACCGGTAGCAGCGGCCTGTTCTCATTTGTTCTGAATAAGAAGCTAAATAATGAAGAGCTGTCTGCGTATCTGGATCACTTCAGCCTGTTCAGCATGGCCTATTCCTGGGGCGGTTTTGAATCACTGATTCTGGCTAACCAACCGGAACATATCGCGGCAATCCGTCCGGAAGGCAAAGTGGATTTCAGCGGAACGCTCATCCGTTTACACATCGGTTTAGAAAATGTTGACGATCTGATTGCCGATTTAGCCGCAGGATTTACCCGAATCGAGTAACATTGCCGCAGATGGACATATATGCAGACACTTCTGGTGGAAAAGTCTGCAATTGTTGCGTCCGGGATCAAGGCATCCCGGACAATTCAGGAGTACAATCCACTTATAAACGCTGTTCCACAGGAAAGTCCATGGTAGTCATTCAAGATATTATCTCCGCGCTCTGGCAACACGATTTTGCCGCGCTGGCGGATCCACACGTCGTGAGCGTGGTGTACTTTGTGATGTTCGCCACGTTGTTTTTAGAAAATGGCCTACTGCCCGCTTCCTTTTTGCCCGGTGACAGCCTGCTATTACTGGCAGGAGCGCTGATCGCTCAGGACGTGATGAGTTTTTTACCTACCATAGCGATTCTGACTGCCGCTGCCAGCCTCGGTTGCTGGCTGAGCTACATTCAGGGGCGCTGGCTGGGCAATACACGAACAGTGAAAGGCTGGCTGGCACAATTACCTGAAAAATATCATCAGCGTGCTACCTGTATGTTTGACCAGCACGGGTTGATGGCACTACTCGCCGGACGTTTCCTGGCGTTTGTACGCACCTTGCTGCCGACCATGGCGGGGATTTCAGGGCTGCCTAACCGTCGCTTCCAGTTTTTTAATTGGCTGAGCGGCCTGCTGTGGGTCACTGTGGTCACCAGTTTCGGCTATGCGCTCAGCATGATCCCGTTTGTTAAACGCCACGAAGATCAGGTAATGACATTTTTAATGATCCTGCCAATCGCCCTGCTAACCGCAGGTTTGCTGGGAACGCTGTTCGTGGTGATTAAAAAAAAATACTGTAGCGCCTGAGCTGCGTCCGTAGGCCGGGTAAACCCCGGCATTTCGCCTTATAGCGCACAGCGTTAAGGCCTACGGAGAACCCGTCTGTTCGACAAGAGATCAACTCCCCTGCATCATCCTAATTCTGGCTGCATCTTCCCCTGGCGTGACGCCAAAGTAACGTTTGAACTCCCGACTAAACTGCGATGCACTCTCATAACCCACGCGCATTGCCGCCGCACTGGCTTTCATCCCATCATGAATCATCATCATCCGCGCTTTATGCAATCGATAGCTCTTCAGATACTGCAACGGTGAAGTACTGGTCACCGATTTAAAATTATGATGGAACGCCGACACGCTCATATTGGCCTCTGCCGCCAATTGCTCAACATTGAGATTTTCGGTGTACTTGGTTTCAATTCGCTTCAGCACACGGCTTATCAAACTGAAATGTGTCTGGCGACTGACCAGCGCCAGTAAGGCTCCTCCGCGTGGCCCGGTCAGCACATGGTAGAGGATCTCACGAATAATCTGTTTTCCCAGAATACGTGCATCCAGTGGCCGCTCCATCACATCCAGCAGGCGTTCCGCTGCACAGAGAATTTCATCGGATAGCGTCGCCGAATTGATCCCGCTTGCCGCCATTGCGGGCTGGAACAGCTCATCCTCCCCAATATCCATCAGCAATTCCTGCAATTGCAGGATATCGACGTTCAGGCGGATACCAGCCAACGGAACGTCCGGTGTCGCATAAGTTTCACATTCAAAGGGTAAAGGTACTGTTAGCAGTAAATATTCGTTGGCGTCATAGCGAAAGACACGCTCGTTGATATAACCAATTTTATGTCCTGAAAAGAGAAATATGATGCCAGGCTGATACATCACTGGTGTGCGCATCCCTGGTTCAGAACCATACAATAAGCGAATATCAGGCAGCAGATCATTCAATTTATTTTCATTGTTTTTCAGCTGCTTAATTTTATCTGTCAGCAGGAGACAGATCTCATCACGGTTCATAGGGCACCATTTCATCATTGATTTGCAACCTTGATATAGTGCGCACTTTTATCTCTTTTCTCCAGTAGTCTGTAGAAATGGGCAAGACATCGGCAGAAATGAGCATTGAGAGGAACGCGTCTGACGACCACAATGTTCACCATCAGGCAGACACTCGCCTACCCTCTTTTTTACCCACACAAGGTAACGAGCAATGAACAACTTTAATCTCCATACCCCAACCCGCATTCTGTTTGGTAAAGGCGCGATTGCAGAACTGCGCGACCAAATCCCGCAGGATGCTCGCGTACTGATTACCTACGGCGGTGGTAGCGTGAAAAAAACAGGCGTTCTGGCACAAGTTCAGGACGCACTGAAAGGTCTGGATGTGCTCGAGTTTGGCGGTATTGAGCCGAACCCATCCTATGAAACGCTGATGAACGCGGTAAAAATCGTGCGTGATGAGAAGGTGACATTCCTGCTGGCGGTAGGCGGTGGTTCTGTACTGGATGGCACAAAATTCATCGCCGCAGCGGCACATTATGCAGACGGCGTTGACCCGTGGCGCATTCTGGAAACTCGCGGTAACGACGTACAAAGCGCCGTCCCAATGGGCTCGGTACTGACCCTGCCAGCAACCGGCTCAGAATCTAACTCTGGCGCGGTAATTTCGCGTAAAACGACTGGCGACAAACTGGCCTTCATGACCCCGTTTGTCCAGCCGGTATTTGCTGTACTCGATCCGGTTTACACCTATACCCTGCCACCGCGTCAGGTTGCCAACGGCGTGGTAGATGCTTTTGTTCATACCGTAGAACAATACGTGACTTATCCGGTAGACGGGAAAATTCAGGATCGCTTCGCCGAAGGCATTCTGCTGACGCTGATAGAAGACGGTCCGAAAGCGTTGCAGGAGCCGGAAAACTACAATGTGCGTGCTAACGTCATGTGGGCAGCCACTCAGGCACTGAACGGTCTGATCGGCGCAGGCGTACCGCAGGACTGGGCAACCCATATGCTGGGTCACGAACTGACGGCAATGCACGGGCTTGACCACGCTCAGACGCTGGCAATCGTCCTGCCTGCATTGTGGAATGAAAAACGCGATACCAAGCGTGCCAAACTGCTGCAATACGCAGAGCGCATCTGGAATATCACCGAAGGCTCCGAAGACCAGCGCATTGATGCCGCGATTGCCGCCACCCGTCAGTTCTTCGAACAAATGGGTGTACCGACTCGCCTGTCTGACTACGGTCTGGATGGCAGCTCCATCCCGGCACTGCTGGAAAAACTGGAAGCGCATGGCGGCACGAAACTGGGTGAACATCAGGACATTACGCTGGACGTCAGCCGCCGGATTTACGAAGCTGCCCGCTAAGGTTTTTTTAACCTCCGGCTTTCGTTTTTGGCTATTTATACCAGGCTTAAGTCACATAAACCTCACCGGGGCTTGCTCCGGTGTACTCAATTTACACCCAATCATTCATGATGCATCGAGGCGGCAATTGAGTGAATCCCCGGGAGCGTACATAAGTACGTGACCGGGGTAAACGCAAGCAGCCAACAAAGAGGCAGCCTGAAGGATTAAGTGTGGGGGGGAATTATGACCGGTCCAACCATTATCAAGCTACAGGATGGTAACGTCATGCCGCAACTGGGCCTGGGGGTCTGGAAGGCAAGCAACGAAGAAGTCATCACCGCTATTCATAAAGCGCTGGAAGTAGGGTATCGCTCAATTGATACCGCTGCGGCGTACAAAAACGAAGAAGGTGTCGGCAAAGCATTACGCAATGCGGGCGTGCCACGCGAAGAGTTATTCATTACCACCAAGTTGTGGAATGATGACCAGAAGCGCCCGCGGGAAGCATTGCTCGAAAGCATGGAGAAACTCCAGCTCGATTACCTCGATCTCTACCTGATGCACTGGCCTGTCCCGGCAATCGATCACTACGTTGAAGCGTGGGAAAACATGATCGACCTGCAAAAAGAGGGGCTGATCAAGAGCATCGGTGTGTGCAACTTTCAGATCAATCATCTCCAGCGCCTGATGGATGAAACCGGCGTACCTCCGGTGATTAACCAGATAGAACTTCACCCGCTTATGCAGCAACGCCAGCTTCACGCCTGGAACGCAACACATAAGATCCAGACTGAGTCCTGGAGCCCACTGGCGCAAGGCGGTAAAGAAGTATTCGATCAAAAGATCATTCGCGACCTCGCTGAAAAATATGGCAAATCACCGGCGCAGGTCGTCATTCGCTGGCATCTGGATAGCGGTCTGGTTGTCATCCCGAAATCCGTCACCCCTGCCCGCATTGCCGAGAACTTCAACGTCTGGGACTTCCGCCTGGATAAAGATGAAGTCGGTGAAATTGCAAAACTCGATCAGGGTAAACGACTGGGCCCTGACCCGGATCAGTTCGGCGGTTAATCTCTCCTCTCCAGCCCGGCATTCCCGTCGGGCTTTTCCCTTGCCGAAATATTAAGAAACAATAAACGCACAACTATAGATGTATTTATGGCACATCCACGTGCAGCATTACGCAATATAACTTACTAATTATTCAGTAATAATATTGATCTCATGAATACATCACAAATATCTATAGGTGCGTGACCATGGCGGGAAAAACACAGCAAGGCGTCAAATGGTTCCCATTGATTCTTATACTATTTATTTCTGCCGGGCTCTGGCAGCTTACCCCACCCAGTGGGTTAAGTGCGCCAGCCTGGCATTCAGCCATTATCTTCGTTGCTACCATTGCTTCTATCGTGGCAAAAGTTCTGCCTATTGGCGCAGTCGGCATTATCGGTATTACCGTTTTTGCCCTCGCTTATGCTGCCGGGGATAAAACCGCCAGTGGTGCTATTACCACCGCACTGAGCGAACTGAACAGTTCGCTAATCTGGCTGATTGTCGTCGCCTTTATGATTGCCCGCGGATTTATCAAAACCGGCCTCGGTCGACGTATTGCACTGCAGATGATCCGCCTGCTCGGAAAACGTACCCTGGGACTCGCCTACGGACTGGCGTTTGCGGACCTGATACTTTCCCCAGCAATGCCAAGCAATACGGCACGCTGCGGCGGCGTCATCTATCCGATTGCCGACTCTCTGGCGCGCAGTTTCCATTCGAACCCGGAAGATGAATCCCGCAGTAAGATCGGCACCTTTCTTATCACCTGTATTGGCAACGTCAACGACGTCACCGCCGCGCTCTTTATGACCGGCTATACCGGCAACCTGTTGGCGGTGAAACTGGCAGCCAACGCGGGGGTCACGCTCACCTGGGGCAGTTGGTTTATGGCGGCGCTGCTGCCTTGCCTGGTTTCCTTACTGCTGGTTCCATTACTGGTCTACTGGATTGTGCGTCCGGAAATTAAACACACGCCGGATGCCCCTAATCTGGCGCGTAAAGAGCTGGCGGAAATGGGCCGTATGTCACGCGGTGAATGGCTGATGCTGGCTACTGTCGGCGTCCTGCTGGTGCTGTGGATTTTTGGTGATACGCTGGGCGTCGACGCCACCACCGCCTCATTTGTTGGCTTATCCATCTTGCTGCTCAGCGGCGTTCTGAGCTGGGAAGATGTCAAAAGCGAGAAAGGTGCATGGGATACGCTGATCTGGTTTGCCGCACTATTGATGATGGCAAATCAGTTGAAAAAACTGGGCTTTACCACCTGGTTTGGCAACCTGATTGGCGATAGCCTGAGCAGTACCATGCATGGAACCAGTTGGGTGGTTGTCCTGCTGCTGCTGAACGCCGCGTACTTTTATACTCACTACTTTTTTGCCAGCGGTAATGCGCAGATTGCGGCGCTGTACGCCGTTTTCCTTGGCGTCGGCCTGCATTTGAATATTCCAGCAGCCCCTACGGCGTTGATGCTGGCCTTCACCAGCAGCCTGTACTGTTCCCTCACTCAGTACACCCACGCTCGCGGCCCGATTCTGTTTGGTGCCGGGTACGTTCCAACGGGCGTCTGGTGGCGCACAGGATTCATCATCAGCCTGTTTAATCAAGCCGTCTTTATCACCGTAGGGCTGATGTGGTGGAAGATGCTGGGTCTGTACTAAACTCACTGCGTCCTGACGAAACGTCTTATCTACGGAGAAAAGGAATGACCTGTATTTTCTGTCAAATTGTTGAAGGTAAAGCGCCCTGCCATAAAGTCTGGGAAGACGAGCATCACCTGGCCTTTCTGTCGATTTTCCCGAACACCGAGGGGTTTACCGTGGTGATCCCGAAAAAGCACTACCCCAGCTATGCATTTGATATGCCGCCGCAGGCGCTGGCAGACCTGATGCTGGCGACCCAAAAGGTGGCGAAAAAACTGGATAACGCTTTCCCGGACGTCAGCCGTACAGGGATGTTTTTCGAAGGGTTTGGCGTGGATCATGTGCACAGTAAGCTCAGTCCTATGCATGGCACAGGTGATTTGACGCACTGGAAACCGATTGAGTCCCGGCAGACTAAATTTTTCGAGCGATATGAAGGGTATCTGTCGTCACATGACCACGAACGGGCTGACGATGAAAAACTGGCCGCATTAGCGGCCAGAATTCGCGAAGCATAAATACGGAGCACGTCTGCCGGATGGCGGTGCAAGCACCTTATCCGGCCTACAAAACTGTGCAGTTCGTAGGCCTGGTCCACACTTCACCACCAGTTAAGACCGTTTAACGTCCTGCAACCTTACCGCGTTTTTTATTCGCCGCAGGTGTCTGACGCTGGTGCGCGACCGGCGTATGCTTAGTCAGCGCCGGACGGGTATGGCGGTTCTGACGACGTGCTTCACGCATCTCTTCCAGCGTCGGGGCCGGAACCAGACATTCGCGACGACCACCAATCAGATGCTTTTTCCCCATATCTTCCAGCGCCTGACGGATTAACGGCCAGTTAGCAGGATCATGGTAACGCAGCAGGGCTTTATGCAGACGACGCTGCTTATCACCTCTTGGCACCACCACATCTTCACTCTTATAACCAATTTTGCCCAACGGGTTTTTCCCGGTGTAATACATGGTTGTAGAGTTTGCCAGCGGTGATGGGTAGAAGTTCTGCACTTGATCCAAACGGAAACGACGCTGTTTCAGCCACAGAGCCAGATTCACCATATCCTCATCACGCGTACCCGGGTGCGCAGAGATAAAATAGGGGATCAGGTACTGTTCTTTACCGGCCTGTTTAGAATAGGTATCGAACAACTCTTTAAAGCGGTCGTAGCTGCCCATCCCCGGCTTCATCATCTTCGACAATGGGCCTTCTTCGGTATGCTCCGGCGCAATCTTCAGGTAGCCACCCACATGGTGAGTTGCCAGCTCTTTAATATAGCGCGGGTCCTCAACGGCGATGTCATAACGCACCCCGGATGCGATAAGGATCTTTTTAATGCCTTTCAGATCACGCGCGCGGCGGTAAAGATTAATCGTCGGTTCGTGGTTAGTATCCATATGCGGGCAGATATCCGGATAAACACAGGACAGACGACGACAGGTCTGTTCTGCACGCGGAGACTTACAGCGCAGCATATACATGTTTGCCGTTGGGCCGCCGAGATCGGAAATCACGCCGGTAAAGCCCGGAACGGTATCGCGAATGGCTTCGATCTCATTGATGATCGAATCTTCAGAACGGCTCTGGATAATGCGCCCTTCGTGCTCGGTGATCGAACAGAACGAGCAACCACCAAAACAGCCACGCATGATATTGATCGAGAAACGGATCATCTCATAGGCGGGAATACGGCTGCTACCGTATGCCGGATGCGGTACACGCTTGTACGGCAGTGCAAAGACGCTGTCCATTTCTTCGGTCGACAACGGGATCGCTGGCGGGTTAACCCAAATATAGCGATCGCCATGCTTTTGCATCAGTGCACGCGCGCATCCTGGGTTCGTTTCGTGGTGCAGAATGCGCGACGCATGGGCGTACAGTACTTTGTCGCTTTTCACTTTCTCGAAAGACGGCAACAGTACATAGGTTTTTTCCCACGGCTTCGGACGCGGCGGCTGTACGGTTACCGCTTTCGCTTCTTGTTTTTTCGGTGCCACCGGTTTGTTGTCAGCACACGGCAAATCTTCGCCATACGGATGGGGGATGGGGTCAATTTTTCCTGGCATATCCAGACGTGTGGAATCCACCCCGCTCCAGCCCGGCAGCGCTTCTTTAACCATAATCGCGGTATTACGCACGTCGCGGATCTGATCAATGGTTTCGCCCATCGCCAGACGGTGTGCGACTTCCACCAATGGGCGTTCGCCGTTGCCAAACATCAGCATGTCCGCTTTTGAATCCACCAGCACGGAACGACGCACGGTATCTGACCAGTAATCGTAATGTGCAGTACGGCGCAGGCTGGCTTCAATACCGCCGAGAATAACCGGCACATCTTTCCAGGCTTCTTTACAGCGCTGGGTATAAACCAGCGTCGCGCGGTCCGGGCGTTTACCCGCCACGTTGTCCGGCGTATAGGCATCGTCATGGCGCAGTCGGCGATCGGCGGTATAACGGTTGATCATCGAGTCCATGTTGCCGGCAGTTACGCCGAAGAACAGGTTCGGTTTGCCCAGACGCATAAAGTCATCTTTGCTGTTCCATTCCGGTTGGGCGATGATCCCCACGCGAAAGCCCTGTGCTTCCAGCATACGGCCG
Source organism: Citrobacter sp. Igbk 16 (assembly GCF_028069755.1). NCBI lineage: Bacteria > Pseudomonadati > Pseudomonadota > Gammaproteobacteria > Enterobacterales > Enterobacteriaceae > Citrobacter > Citrobacter sp. Igbk 16. The sequence continues at coordinate 29,447 of NZ_JANEWJ010000016.1, forward strand.
CAAATAGCCATGCCGAAGCTCGGGTGATCGACGTATGCATCGCCGGTAACCAGAATGATGTCGCAGCTATCCCAGCCAAGTTGATCCATTTCGTCGCGTGACATCGGCAAAAATGGTGCCGGCCCAAAGCAGGCGGCCCAGTACTGCGGCCAGGAGAAAAGGTCTCTGTCCGGTTGGATCAGGGATATTGCGCTCATAATGCTTCCAAAAAAATGGTAAAAAAATAATCAAAGGCCGGGGATTATACGCTGGATCAACAGGGGAAATGAAGGAGTATTGTAAGGATGTTAAATTTCATCTCTGCTGGTGCTACGCTGACCGTGCCTGTGCTTTCGCACGGCCCAGGCCGGGTTAGGCGAAACCGCCACCCGGCACAGGAATATCCGTTACGGAGCCGGATTCACCAGCATCTGTCCAATAGAACCACGGTCTGCCATTTCCAGCGTCTGGCTGTTGAAGTAGAACGGGAAATGCGCCCAGGAAGGCTGTCCATAATAGACCAGCAACTCCACTTGTCCATCAACCCAGACGGTATCTTTCCAGCCACGGTCTTCCGGGAACGGCATCGCACCATTCACATTACGGATCAGGAAAGAGACGCCTTCAATATGGAACGACTGCGGCATATCCGCGCGCACCGTCCAGCGCTCCCAGGAGCCCTGCTGCGCCGTGATATCCATGCGATTGACATCCCATAGTTGGCCATTGATTCCGGGATCGTCATCAAGGCTAATATCACGGCTGCGAATCGGCGAGCCGCTTAAAATTTCGGTGGGTAACAGACGCATTGGCAGGCTATCCGTTACCAGCGGCAGAAGGCCGGTTGGTCGCAGAGTCAGTACCAGCGTGGAGATCAGGATACTGGAAGGTTCAAAGAAACCACGGATCCTGTCAACAATACTGGCCGCCTCGCCGCAGGTAATCGAAACTTCATCACCGTTGGTCATATCGACCAGAATCTCACGACGCTCACCTGGCGCCAGCGATAGCTGCTTCACCGAAACCGGCGCGGGTAAAAAACCCTGATCGCCTGAGATAACATGCAGCGCACGACCATCGCTCATTTTCAGCAGATAACGACGCGAGTTTGAAGCATTCAGCAAACGCAAACGCACCCAGCCACGGGACACTTCGACATACGGACTTTGCGCCCCGTTGACCAGAAGAGTATCCCCCACAAAACCACCGCTGCCCGGCTCGCTATATTCTGGCGTACCGAAGTTATCCAGGCGTTTATCCTGAATAATGACTGGAAAATCATCCACGCCATAGTGGTTAGGGATTGGCAGTGATTTACTCACTTCATCTTCAACCAGCCACATCCCGGCAAGGCCGTTATAGACCTGCTGGGCTGTGCGATTTGGCGTATTGGCGTGATACCACAAGGTCGCAGCGCTCTGGCGGATCGGCAGCACGGGTGCCCAGTCCGCATTAGGCGACATCATACGCGCCGGCCCCCCCATAAGAGGACCTGGCACCTGTAATCCGGCAACGGTCATTGAGACATTTTCTGTCAGACGGTTGCTGTAGATAAGCTTGACGTCATCGCCTTTCCAGACGCGGATTGTCGGCCCCAGGTAGCGCCCGTTAACACCCCAGACGGGTGCGCGCGTGCCAGGCGTAAACGACCAGTGCGCACGTTGCAGCGTCATAAATAGCGGCTGTCCCCGACGGGACTCCAGCAGGGGGGGAACAGGTAGCGGTTGTTGCTGACCGGCAGCATTAGCCTTCAGCGGAACAGCACCTGCACACAGTGCGATCCCCGATGCCTGAATGAACTGACGCCGACTGAATGACATATAAGCTCCATGAAAAACTGGCGATTAACACGCAGGAAATCATTTCCTGTAACAAACCCGAAATGAGCGAATTAAACCTTACCGGCAGCTTCCCGCTCAGCAACTTCTTTATCGAGTTCTGCGATTTTTTGTTCCATCAGCGTACGGCAATGCGCTGCCAGTTCACGAACCTGATCTTTACCAAAATGACTGATATCCACTGGCGGCAGCATCTCTACAATCGCCAGCCCATTATTCAGCCGGTTCAATTTGATCTTATTAGAAGTCGTTGAAACGCAAACAGGGATAACCGGGACACCCGCAGCAATTGCCGCATGGAACGCCCCTGTTTTAAACGGTAACAGACCACGGCCACGGCTACGCGTTCCTTCAGGGAACATCCAGATAGAGATACGACGCTTTTTAAAGTGATTCACAACTGCCGCAATGGTGCTGTGCGCTTTGGCGCGGTTATTTCTGTCGATCAACAGATTACCGGTGAGCCAGTACAGCTGTCCGAAGAAAGGGATCCACAACAGGCTTTTTTTACCTACTGTAACCGTCGGTGGCTGAACGATATTCGCTGCGGTAACCATGTCATAGTTATTCTGGTGGTTACAAATATAGATAGCATTACCATAGTTCTTCGCGTCAGGCGGCATGCGGCACTCGACCTTCAGGCCATACAGGGGAGCCAGGCGACCAAACATATGGCCGAACGTCGCAACGTGTTTTGGATTTCTTGGGCTGAACAGACAGTATATGCAACCGAAAATACAGACCAAAATGCAGTAAATAACAGTAATAATTAAACGAAAAATATATAGCATAACAACCTCTAAAGGCCTAAGAGCCTGGCATTCTACGTCACCTGATTCCGAACACTACATCAGGTTAGGGCATTGTTAAGAGCGGCTCTCTGGAAAAGCGTATTGTTAATCGCAACGCACGAATAAACAACGGTTTCACGGGAATTTTTAAAACAAGCTCTCCCTGTGCGAAAACAGGGAGAGCCAGACGCTGGCGTTATTCTTCGCTGTCGCCGTGACTGGCGCGTCGAGGCGAGTCAATCTCAACACGGTCGATGCGTTGCAGACCGCGCATGAGCGTACCGCGACGACCACGCTCGCCGGTTACCTTCTGTAGCTCTTCAGGGCGCAGTTTAATTTTGCGTTTCCCGACGTGGATAGTCAGCGTGCTTTGCGGCGGCAGCACGTAGAGTTGTGCCAGACCATCTTCGCCTTTCGCCGCTTCTGCAGAAGGAATATTGATTATCTTGTTCCCTTTGCCTTTCGACAGTTGCGGCAAATCGCTCACCGGGAACATCAACATGCGACCGGCCGTCGTTATCGCCAGCAGCATATCGGTTTCATCTTCAATCACCACCGGCGGCATAACATGCGCGTTTTCAGGCAGCGTAATCAATGCCTTGCCCGCACGGTTACGCGCAACGAGGTCATTGAAGGTGCAGACAAAACCATAACCGGCATCAGATGCCATAAGCAGTTTCTGATCGTCGCCTTCCATCAGCATATGTTCAACCGTCGCACCCGGTGGTAGCGTGAGCTTACCGGTCAACGGCTCCCCCTGACCCCGTGCCGACGGCAGCGTAATCGGGTCGATAGCGTAGCTGCGTCCGGTCGAGTCAACGAACACCACTGGCTGGTTGCTCTTCCCTTTCACTGCCGACTTAAAGCTGTCGCCTGCTTTATAGCTTAAGCCCGGAGCGTCTATATCGTGGCCTTTCGCACTTCGCACCCAGCCACTCTGAGACAGCACAATGGTCACCGGCTCAGACGGCAACATGTCGTGCTCGCTCATCGCCTTCGCTTCTTCGCGCTCCTGCAATGGAGAACGGCGATCGTCACCATAGGCATCCGCATCAGCCTGTAGTTCTTTCTTCAGCAGGTTACTCATTTTGCGTTCAGAGGCCAGAATGCCCTGCAGTTGATCGCGCTCTTTAGCCAGTTCATCCTGCTCACCGCGGATTTTCATCTCTTCCAGTTTGGCAAGGTGACGTAATTTCAGCTCAAGAATGGCTTCCGCCTGAGTTTCTGAAATACCAAACCGTGACATCAGCTCGGGTTTAGGTTCATCTTCATGACGAATAATTTCAATGACTTCGTCAATGTTGAGGAACGCTATCAGTAAACCTTCAAGAATGTGCAGGCGCTTGAGTACTTTCTCCAGGCGATAGTTCAGGCGGCGGCGCACAGTATCGCGACGGAACGTCAGCCACTCGGTGAGGATCTCCAGTAGGTTTTTAACTGCCGGACGACCGTCGAGGCCAATCATGTTCAGGTTAATGCGATAGCTTTTTTCCAGATCGGTAGTGGCAAACAGATGGTTCATCACCTGTTCCATATCCACGCGATTCGACCGCGGGACAATCACCAGACGAGTCGGGTTTTCGTGATCCGATTCATCGCGCAGGTCGTCGACCATTGGCAGCTTTTTATTGCGCATTTGAGCCGCAATCTGCTCCAGCACCTTTGCGCCGGAAACCTGGTGCGGCAGCGCGGAAATCACCACCGCGCCATCTTCTTTCGTCCATACCGCACGCATGCGTACGGAACCGCGTCCGTTTTCGTATATTTTACGAATCTCCGCACGCGAAGTAATGATCTCTGCTTCGGTCGGGTAATCCGGTCCCTGTACGATATCCAGCAACTGATCCAACGTCGTTTTCGGCTGTTCAATCAGCGTAATTGCCGCTTTGGCCACTTCACGCAGGTTATGCGGTGGAATATCCGTCGCCATACCCACAGCAATTCCGGTCGTGCCGTTCAGCAGAATATTCGGCAGACGCGCAGGCAGCATTTTCGGTTCCTGCATGGTGCCGTCGAAGTTTGGCACCCAATCCGACGTTCCCTGACCAAGTTCACCCAGCAGGACTTCCGCATATTTCGACAGACGGGATTCCGTGTAACGCATCGCGGCGAAGGATTTCGGATCGTCCGGTGCCCCCCAGTTCCCCTGCCCGTCAACCAGCGGATAACGGTAAGAGAACGGCTGGGCCATCAGCACCATCGCTTCATAGCAGGCGCTGTCGCCGTGTGGATGGTATTTACCCAGCACGTCACCGACAGTACGGGCTGATTTTTTAAACTTGGCGCTGGCGTTCAGCCCCAGTTCGGACATCGCGTAAACGATGCGACGCTGAACAGGTTTCAGACCATCACCAATAAACGGCAACGCCCTGTCCATGATGACGTACATGGAGTAGTTCAGATAGGCGTTTTCCGTGAATTCATGCAGCGCAAGGCGCTCTGCCATATCGCTCATTAATCGTGGTTCCTCAACTTATACCCGTCTATTGAAGGGCAATATTGCCGCAGATACTACCCTATCTGGCGTGTTGAGTCACAAAGTTCAGTGGATTTGGCGACGCAGAAATAACAATGCATCGCCAGGCATTGATGGTGAACAACGCTATACCAACGGCAAATAAATATCCGTGAGTAACTCGTGTTCGGCAACCTCATGCACGAAATTGAGATACTGGAAATAGACCGGGAAATCACGCGGTGTTTCACCGCTACCCGGTAGCCATTCCCGGAAAAGAAACCACACGCTGTCAGAAAGCGTGTCCAATGCCCCCTGGTGGCGCACTACTGCACAGCGTCCGGCGGGAATTTCACTGTTCACGACGCCAAACGCATTTTCGGGGACCGCCTGGCTGACGCTCCCGCAAATATCAAAACGAAACTCTGCCGGCGGCGTGCTCTGTGGGTCATGCCAGGCAATTCCAAATGTCTGGCTGCCAGCAACCGGTGACAAGCCCGTCGTGCGTCGCCATTCGATAAACTTTGCGGCACTGGCGTTAACCAAATCCGGATGGCCCCGATGCGTTAACATCGCCACCTGAATACGAGGGACATCGACAATTTTTACGTCCATTACGTGCTGCTCCTGAAATACCTGCTTAGGAATACGCTGGTGCCAGTCCAGCCAGTCCGGGGTTTGCCGGAACTGGCGAGGGCTTTTACCAAACGCAGTTTTGAAAGCACGTGTGAACGACTCCGGATTCTGAAACCCGGCATCCAGCGCAATATCAATGACTTTATCCTGCGGGTTAAACGCCAGCCGCCATGAAGCACGGCGCAGACGAAGCCACTGGATATAGCGATAAAGCGGTTGGCCACTCCAGGCAGTAAACTGCCGGTGAAAATGAAATGGCGAACTGTGCGCCATTCGGCTTAACGCCTCAAGTGTAAGGGGCTCGTCCAGATGACGCTCAATGTGTTCACAAACACACCGCAATCGTCTGGCATAAGCCGCGCTGAATCGGTCATTCATCACTGCCTCCTTGTGGCTTATTCTGTCCACCTGGCCGCATTGAATCCTGACCGATCTTGCGCACTCTTCGTAGGATTACGGATTTACTTTGCGGATTTGTTTCACGTCGATTTCAACGGAGTTCCAGTCTTTATCCACTTCGCCCTGGATCTCAACCACATCCTGCGGCGTGACGGTTACGCCGTTCCAGCGCTTATGGTCAATATCCACATTCACCGTGCCGGTCGCATCTTTAAACACATACAGATCGTCGGAAATACGCTCAACGATGTTCCCACGCAAGGTAACCCACGCATCATCGCGCAGCGATTTAGCACTTGCTACTGTCGTGATGCTGCCGTTCGGGCCGACAAACCCGCCGCTTTGGCTTTGCGTAGTCGTCGTTGGCCCAGAGAAGCCGCCCTGCTGCGCTGCCAGAACAGGTGCGGAACACAATGCCATCACGGCAACCATTGCAGCTAATTTTTTCATCTTCATGTCTCCCTTTCATGTTGGTTTACGACTATTTAATAAGTTAATCCTTAACAAGTTCTTAAGGCAAAAAAAGATACTTTTTTTGCTGTACAGAGACCGTTGTCACAAGGTTTACTGTCGGCAAAGAGCGTTACCGCAGGGAAGAACATATGCGTATTTTACTGATCGAAGATGACACGTTGATTGGCGATGGCCTTAAAACAGGTCTGAGTAAAATGGGTTTCAGCATTGACTGGTTTACCGAAGGTCGTCAGGGAAAAGAAGCGCTGTACAGCGCCCCTTATGATGCGGTGATCCTTGACCTGACGCTACCAGGCATCGACGGGCGCGATATCCTGCGCGAATGGCGGGCAAAAGGTAAGCAAGAGCCTGTGCTGATTCTGACGGCTCGGGATGCGCTGACAGAACGCGTTGAAGGCCTGCGCCTGGGCGCGGATGACTATCTGTGCAAACCCTTTGCACTCATCGAGGTTGCCGCCAGACTGGAAGCATTGGTACGCCGCGCCAGCGGTCAGGCCAGCAATATTCTGAGCCATGGTCAGGTCTCACTTGATCCCGGCGCGCTGGTCGCGACAGTCGCAGGTGAACCTTTGTCACTCAAACCCAAAGAGTTCGCCCTACTGGAACTACTGATGCGTAATAAAGGCCGCGTGCTGCCCCGCAAACTGATCGAAGAAAAACTGTATAACTGGGATGAAAACGTCTCCAGCAACGCTGTTGAAGTGCACGTCCACCACTTACGCCGTAAGCTCGGCAGCGACTTTATCCGCACTGTACATGGCATTGGCTACACCCTGGGTGACGCATGAAACTCACACAACGCCTCAGCCTGCGCGTCAGGCTAACGCTTATATTCATGATTTTGGTTTTAGTGACCTGGCTGATTTCCAGCTTTGTCGCCTGGAAGCAAACGACCGATAACGTGAATGAGATGTTCGACACGCAACAGATGCTGTTCGCCAAACGCCTTATCACGCTGGATCTCGATGAACTAAAAGCCTCTGAACGCATAGCGCATACCCCGAAAAAATTCAAACATGGTCATATTGACGACGATGTTCTAACCTTTGCGGCCTACACGCCAGAAGGGAAAATGGTTCTTCACGATGGCGACAATGGTCAGTACATTCCCTATAGCTATCGCCGGGAAGGTTTTGACGATGGCTATCTGAATGGCGACAACGATAAATGGCGTTTTGTCTGGCTGACTTCCGCAGATAAAAAGTATCGAATCGTTGTCGGCCAGGAATGGGAATATCGTGAAGATATGGCTTTAGCGATTGTGACAGCACAATTAGTGCCGTGGTTGGTCGCTTTGCCGCTGATGCTGTTAATCCTGATTGTGTTGTTAAGTCTTGAACTTAAACCACTGAAAAAACTGGCGAAGGCGCTACGTTTACGCGACCCGGAATCAGAAGAACCGCTCAGTTTGAAAGGCATTCCTGGCGAGGTCCGCCCGTTGGTTGAATCACTCAATCAACTTTTCACTCGTATTCATACCACCATGGTGCGTGAACGGCGCTTTACTTCAGATGCTGCTCACGAGCTGCGTAGTCCGCTGACGGCGCTGAAAGTGCAAACCGAAGTGGCGCAACTGTCTGACGATGATCCTCAGGCAAGGCAAAAAGCCTTAATGCAGATGCAGGCCGGGATCGATCGCGCTACACGTCTGGTCGATCAGTTACTGACGCTTTCGCGCCTTGACTCCCTCGACAACCTTCAGGATGTAGCGGAAATCTCGCTGGAGGAGTTGCTGCAATCTTCGGTGATGGATATCTACCATTCGGCCCGACAGGCGCATATTGATGTGCGTTTGCAGATTAACGCCCACGATATCAAGCGTATGGGACAACCCTTGTTACTTAGCCTGATGGTGCGGAATCTGCTGGATAATGCGATTCGCTACAGTCCGCAGGGCAGCATTGTGGAAGTGACGCTCAACGCCCGCAATTTTAGCGTCAAAGATAACGGCCCGGGCGTTGCACCGGAAGTCCTGACACACATTGGTGAACGCTTTTATCGTCCACCGGGACAAAGCGTTACCGGCAGTGGTCTGGGCCTGTCGATCGTTCGTCGTATCGCGACCTTACACGGGATGTCTGCCTCCTTTGGTAATGCTCCGGAAGGCGGTTTTGAGGCAAAAATCAGCTGGTAAAGACCTCATTATTGCTAATAATGCAAAAGACTTTGCACATTTTGCTAATTTCACCGCACCGCCCGTGGGGGTAAAATCGTCCTCAAACGTATTTCCTTGAGGACACAAAATGAGCAACATTCTGATTATCAATGGTGCGAAAAAATTCGCTCACTCCAACGGTCAGTTAAACGACACCCTGACCGAGGTCGCGGATGGCCTCCTGCGCGACCTCGGGCATGATGTTAAAATCGTGCGTGCAGATGGCGATTACGACATTAAAACTGAAGTGCAGAACTTCGTCTGGGCTGATGTGGTTATCTGGCAAATGCCGGGCTGGTGGATGGGTGCACCGTGGACGGTGAAAAAATACATCGATGATGTGTTTACCGAAGGTCACGGTACGCTGTATGCCAGCGATGGTCGTACGCGTTCAGATGCCTCTAAAAAATACGGTTCCGGCGGGCTGATTCAGGGCAAAAAATACATGCTGTCCCTGACCTGGAACGCGCCAATGGAAGCCTTCACTGAAAAAGACCAATTCTTCCATGGTGTTGGCGTTGATGGTGTGTATCTGCCGTTCCATAAAGCAAATCAGTTCCTGGGAATGGAAGCACTGCCGACGTTTATCACCAATGACGTGATTAAAATGCCAGATGTTCCGCGTTATATCGCAGAATATCGCAAGCATCTGACCGAGATTTTTGGTTAACTAGGTACCTGGAATTAGAAGGAGTTAATCATGCTTACTGTTATTGCAGAAATCCGTACACGTCCAGGTCAACATCACCGCCAGGCGGTACTGGATCAGTTTGCTAAAATCGTTCCGACCGTACTGAAGGAAGAAGGCTGCCACGGCTATGCGCCGATGGTGGATCATGCTGCGGGTGTGAGTTTTCAGACCACAGCACCAGACTCAATCGTGATGGTTGAACAGTGGGAAAGCATCGCGCATCTTGAAGCGCATTTGCAGACCCCGCATATGAAAGCCTACAGCGAAGCCGTTAAAGGTGACGTGCTGGACATGAATATTCGTATTCTGGAATCGGGCATTTAAGTTATCGTATTGGCCGCCGGGCCAGATAAGCGCAGCGCCATCGGGCAGAATGACCTTGCCGGATGGCGGTATTAGCCGCCTTATCCGGCCTACATACTCATATTCCTTAGCCTTCGAGATCCGCCAGGTCACCTTTCTCCTGCAGCCAGTTGCGACGATCCTCTGAACGTTTCTTGGCCAGCAGCATATCCATCACCGCATTCGTACGCTGATCGTCCTCATCATCAATGATGAGCTGTACCAGACGACGCGTATTAGGGTCCAGCGTCGTTTCACGTAGTTGCATCGGGTTCATTTCACCCAGACCTTTAAAGCGTTGTACGTTCGGTTTCCCTTTCTTGCGCTTTAACTGCTCCAGCACGCCCGCTTTTTCTTCTTCTGTCAGTGCGTAATACACCTCTTTACCGAGATCGATACGGTACAACGGAGGCAGCGCCACATAGACGTGACCGTGTTTCACCAGCGTACGGAAGTGTTTCACAAACAGCGCACACAACAGCGTCGCGATGTGCAGACCATCGGAGTCCGCATCCGCCAGAATACAGATCTTGCCATAGCGCAGTTGGCTCAGATCATCGCTGTCTGGATCGATACCGATCGCTACCGAAATATCGTGAACTTCCTGCGAGGCCAACACTTCATCAGAAGAGACTTCCCAGGTATTGAGGATCTTACCTTTCAGCGGCATGATCGCCTGGAATTCACGATCGCGCGCCTGCTTGGCCGACCCGCCCGCCGAGTCACCTTCAACGAGGAACAGTTCGGTGCGGTTGAGATCCTGTGCGGTACAGTCCGCCAGTTTCCCCGGTAGCGCCGGACCGCTGGTCAGCTTTTTGCGTACTACTTTTTTCGCCGCACGCAAACGACGCTGCGCGCTGGAAATCGCCATTTCCGCCAGTTGCTCGGCTGACTGCACGTTCTGGTTCAGCCACAGGCTGAAGGCATCTTTCACTACGCCAGAAACGAATGCCGCACACTGACGTGAAGAAAGACGCTCTTTGGTCTGTCCGGCAAACTGTGGATCCTGCATTTTTACCGACAGCACATAGGCGCAACGATCCCAGATATCTTCTGCTGACAGCTTCACGCCGCGCGGCAGAATATTACGGTACTCGCAGAATTCGCGCATCGCGTCCAGCAGTCCCTGACGCAGGCCGTTAACATGCGTACCGCCCTGCATAGTAGGGATCAGGTTGACATAACTTTCAGTCAGCAACTCACCGCCTTCCGGCAGCCACAGCAATGCCCAGTCTACAGTCTCAGTCTCACCACTGAAGTTACCGATAAACGGTTTTTCCGGCAGCGTTGGCAGGCCGTTGACGGCTTCGCTCAGGTAGTCATTCAGACCGTCCTGATAGCACCAGCGCTGCTCGCTATTGTTAACTTCATCTTTAAAGGTGATTTCGACGCCCGGGCACAGTACCGCTTTCGCTTTCAGTACGTGCGTTAAGCGAGAAATAGAGAAACGTGGGCTGTCAAAGAAGGTTTCATCCGGCCAAAAGTGCACGCTGGTACCGGTATTGCGTTTACCGCAAGTACCGACCACCTGCAGATCCTGCACTTTGTCACCGTTTTCAAACGCGATGTTGTACACCTGACCATCGCGACGCACGTTCACTTCTACACGTTTTGAGAGTGCGTTGACCACGGAGATACCCACCCCGTGTAAACCGCCTGAAAACTGGTAGTTCTTATTGGAAAACTTACCGCCTGCATGCAGGCGACAGAGGATCAGCTCGACCGCGGGAACGCCTTCTTCTGGGTGAATATCCACCGGCATGCCGCGTCCGTCGTCAATGACTTCCAGCGATTGATCGGCATGTAAGATCACATCCACGCGTTTCGCGTGGCCAGCCAGTGCTTCATCCACACTGTTATCAATCACTTCCTGTCCAAGGTGATTAGGACGGGTCGTGTCAGTGTACATCCCAGGGCGACGGCGTACCGGCTCAAGCCCAGTGAGTACCTCAATGGCATCAGCGTTATAAGTTTGCGTCATGGTTTAAATTAGCAATTCGAATTGATCGTCAGAAACTGTGCAGTCCAAGGAAATCGACAATCGGGTTGAAATAATCTTCGAAGCCCGTGAATGCGTGGTTTCCGCCCTCAATAACTGTCTGACGGCAGGAGGCGTAATACGCCACCGCCTGGCGGTAGTCCAGCACTTCATCGCCCGTTTGTTGAAGCAGCCAAATCAAATCCGGCGCTTCCAGCGGGTCAATCTGCATGACTTTAAGATCGTAAATATGGCGTGACTCTAGCACATATTGCTGCCCCGTGTAGGGGTTCTCGTTTTGACCGAGATAGTCGACCAGCAGTTCGTAAGGCCGCACGGCAGGGTTCACGACCACCGCTGGCAGCATAAAACATTGCGACAGCCAGGTGGCGTAGTAGCCTCCTAATGAGGAGCCGACAATCCCCAGCGACTCGCCGCCATGTTCAAGGATAATAGACTCCAGCATCTCTGCCGCCTGGGCTGGATACGGAGGTAACTGCGGCACAATCATCTCAACGTGCGGATGGTGCTCCGCCAGCCAGTTTTTTAGCAGACATGCCTTCGCCGAACGAGGAGAACTATTGAATCCATGAAGATAGAGAAGCGTAGACATCAGTAGCCTTCTGAAGCGGTATCAGGGTGAAACCGATTTCCCTGTAGACGACACACCTGGGTCTGCAACGTACCGTCTGCAAAGAGTTCCAGCGTACGCCAGCCGGGGCTTATCGTATCTAACGTGAAATTGGCGCAATGCGGCTTAAATTGCACGCATGTTGATGGCGTCGCCAGCAGTCGGCGGCCGTTCCAGTCGAGATCCAGCTCCTGGTGAATATGCCCACAGAGCAGATACTTCACGCGCGGATAGTTCACCAGCACGTTGTCGAGCTCCGCCGCATTACGCAGACTGTGTTGATCGAGCCAACTGCAGCCCGCAGGCAAAGGATGATGATGCAGAAGCAGCAACGTATTACGTTCAGGCGCATCAGCAAGTTTACGCTCCAGCCATTCAAGCTGAAATTCGCTTAACTCACCGTGAGGGACGCCAAAAACCTGGCTGTCCAGCAACAAAATTTGCCACTGTTCACCGATGAAGATGCGTTTGGCGGGGGAAATACCCGCATCCTGAAGCGCGCTGTACATCGCTGGCTGAAAATCGTGATTACCGGGTAACCAAACGCAGGGCGCACGAAAACTTGCGATGCCCTCAGCAAAATGCTGATAAGCCGCAGCGGATTGATCCTGCGCCAAATCCCCAGTCGCGACGATGAGATCGTACTCTGGCGACTCTGCATGTATTGCATCCAGTACGCACTGGTAGCTATCCCAGGTGTTCACACCCAGCAAGGTTTCATGCTTTTCGGCAAACAGGTGAGTGTCTGTAATTTGTAAGATCCTGACTCTGGCCTCACCAGCCAAAGGAAGGGTTAACAGGCTTTCCAAATGGTGTCCTTAGGTTTCACGACGCTAATAAACCGGAATCGCCATCGCTCCATGTGCTAAACAGTACCGTAACCAGTCGGCCAAAAACTGATTAATTTGATGCTTTTCGTCGCGTTGATGCAACTTTTTATTTGGATAATCATACCGCGCTTTGAAGCGAAAGATCTGCTGACTTGAACACACTTCAGCCACCCTCGCATCATGATACAGGCGCACAGTCAGCGACGGCAGGCTCCAGTAGGTAACCGCTGGTGCCGTTTGTTCAATCGCGACAAGCGTAGTGTATCGGGTCGATTCAACAATCGTTAATCGATATTGTGCGTTTGCAACCTGATAGCTCACTGTTTCACCGGCTGCATCATTGCGTGGCAACAGGCGGCGCAACTGCGAAAAATTGGTTTCGCACAGGCGCATCATTTCAGGGAAGTCAGGTGTGTAACGCTTCATTTTTTCCACTCAGTTTTTAACTCTTGATAGTGCAGCTGTAACCATTGCAAGGCGATGACAGAAGCCGCGTTGTCGATTATCCCCTCTTCTACCCATTGGTAAGCCTGCTCCCGACTCACCACATGAACACGAATATCTTCGTTTTCATCCGCCAGACCATGAATACCATTTGCGGTCGAAGCGTCCACTTCACCTACCAAAATCGACAGGCGCTCACTGGTGCCGCCCGGGCTTGCCAGATAGCTCAGCACGGGCTTAGTCCGCTTCACATCCAGTCCGGCTTCTTCCATTGCTTCACGGCGGGCCACATCTTCAACGGTTTCACCTTCTTCGATCATTCCAGCTACCATTTCCAGCAGATACGGCGTTTCGCTGGTGTCATAGGCCGCGATACGGATCTGTTCAACCAGCACAACTTCATCCCGCTCAGGGTCAAAGGGTAGCAAGACTGCCGCGTGTCCGCGCTCAAAAATTTCACGCTTCACTTCACCGCTCATACCACCGTTAAACAGACGATGACGGAAGCGATAAAGATCCAGTGAAAAAAAACCGCGGTAAAGTGTTTCTCGTGCAATAATTTCTACATCATTTTTAGTGAATGTCATTGGCAAGTTGTCTGGTTTACGCATTGTGCTGTCCTGGTACCAATAGTGATTAAAGTGTGAATTTCAAGGTCGTTTGACTGCTGTTTGAGCGCCCTTGTGTTAAATTGATGCAAATTAACGCCGTATGGCACGTAACGCCAACTTTTTGAAGTGGCGGATTCTGCTAGAATCAGCAATTATTTTTACAATTTGATCAGCGCTAAATACTGCTTCACAACAAGGAATGCAAATGAAGAAATTGCTCCCCATCCTTATCGGCCTGAGCCTGTCGGGGTTCAGTACTCTGAGCCAGGCAGAAAACCTGATGCAGGTTTATCAGCAAGCACGCCTGAGCAACCCGGAATTGCGTAAATCCGCCGCCGATCGCGATGCTGCATTCGAAAAAATTAACGAAGCGCGTAGTCCTTTACTGCCGCAACTGGGCTTAGGTGCCGATTACACCTACAGCAATGGCTTTCGTGATGCCAATGGCGTCAACTCCAACGCGACCAGTGCTTCGTTAAGCCTGACTCAGACTCTGTTCGATATGTCAAAATGGCGTGCCCTGACGCTGCAAGAAAAATCAGCAGGCATCCAGGATGTGACTTATCAGACCGATCAGCAAACGCTGATCCTGAATACCGCCACGGCCTATTTTAACGTATTGAACGCGATTGACGTGCTCTCTTATACCCAGGCACAAAAAGACGCCGTTTATCGTCAGTTAGATCAGACGACCCAGCGTTTTAACGTTGGCCTGGTTGCCATTACTGACGTACAGAACGCCCGTTCACAGTACGATACCGTGTTGGCGAACGAAGTTACCGCGCGTAACAACCTGGACAACGCCGTTGAACAGCTGCGTCAGGTCACCGGCAATTACTACCCGGAACTGGCCTCGCTAAATGTTGATGGTTTTAAAACCAACAAACCGCAGGCGGTGAATTCGCTGCTGAAAGAAGCAGAAAACCGCAACCTGACGTTATTGCAGGCACGTTTAAGTCAGGATCTGGCGCGTGAGCAAATTCGTCTGGCGCAGGACGGTCATCTGCCGACGCTGGGTTTAACCGCCTCTACCGGTGTATCTGATACCTCTTACAGTGGTTCTAAAACTAACACCTCTCAGTATGACGACAGCAACCAGGGCCAGAACAAAATTGGTCTGAACTTCTCGCTGCCGCTGTACCAGGGCGGGATGGTTAACTCGCAGGTAAAACAAGCGCAGTACAACTTTGTTGGTGCCAGCGAGCAACTGGAAAGCGCGCACCGCAGCGTAGTACAGACCGTTCGTTCGTCATTCAATAACATTAATGCGTCTATCAGTAGCATTAATGCGTACAAACAAGCCGTTGTCTCTGCGCAAAGCTCCCTTGACGCGATGGAAGCGGGTTATTCTGTCGGTACACGTACCATCGTGGACGTGTTGGATGCCACCACCACGCTGTACAACGCTAAGCAGCAGTTAGCAAATGCGCGTTATACTTATCTTATCAACCAGTTAAACATCAAATCTGCACTCGGTACGCTTAACGAGCAGGATCTGGTGGCGCTGAACAATACGCTGGGCAAACCTATTTCCACCGCGCCTGACGCCGTTGCGCCGGAAAACACCCAGCAAGACGCCGCAGCAGACGGATATACCGCGAACAGTGCGGCACCGGCGGTCAAACCGGCAGCAGCACGTACAACCAGCAGCAGTAACGGCAACAACCCGTTCCGTAATTGATGTTGATGACGGGGCTTCGGCCCCGTCTGAACGTAAGACAACGTAAAGATCCGCCCCTTCTCCCGCATTCTCGCCTCTTCCCGCTTCAATTTCGACCAGCCATCCTCTATTCTGAGCAGTATTTACCACTGGGTCCTGGAAGACATAAATGAAACGGACAAAATCTATACATCACGCGTCGTTCCGCAAAAGCTGGAGCGCACGCCATCTGACTCCTGTCGCACTGGCTGTGACCGCTGTTTTTATGCTGGCAGGCTGTGAAAAGAGTGACGAAACAGTTTCGCTTTATCAGAATGCGGACGACTGCTCTGCGGCGAATCCGGGTAAAAGCGCTGAATGTACTACCGCATTCAACAACGCACTGAAAGAAGCTGAACGCACGGCGCCAAAATACGCCACGCGCGAAGACTGTATTGCCGAGTTCGGTGAAGGTCAGTGCCAGCAGGCACCTGCCCAGGCAGGAATGGCACCTACGGGCGAAGGCCAGGCTCAAGCGCAGAATCAAAGCAGTGGCAGCTTCTGGATGCCGCTGATGGCGGGTTACATGATGGGTCGGATGATGGGCGGCGGCATGGGCGCGCAACAACCGCTGTTCAGCTCGAAAAATCCGGCAAGCCCGGCATATGGCAAATACACTGATGCCGGCGGTAAAAACTACGGGGCCGCCACACCGGGCCGCACCATGACCGTGCCGAAAACCGCGATGGCACCAAAACCTGCCACAACGTCTACCGTTACGCGCGGTGGATTTGGTGAGTCGGTGGCAAAACAGAGCACCATGCAACGTAGCGCCAGCGGCACCACGACACGTTCGATGGGTGGCTGATCCCTATGGAAAGAGTCAGTATTGTTGAGCGCCCGGACTGGCGCGACAAAGCTACCGAATACGGTTTCAACTTTCACACCATGTACGGCGAGCCGTACTGGTGTGAAGATGCCTACTACAAGCTCACGCTGGCCCAGGTTGAAAAACTGGAAGAGGTCACCGCAGAGCTGCATCAGATGTGCCTCAAAGTGGTGGAAAGAGTCATCAACAGCGATGAGCTGATGACCAAGTTTCGCATTCCAAAACATACCTGGGGCTTTGTTCGCCAGTCCTGGCAGACACAGCAGCCGTCGCTTTACTCCCGTCTCGATCTGGCGTGGGATGGCACGGGTGAACCCAAGCTGCTGGAAAACAACGCAGATACGCCAACCTCATTGTATGAAGCGGCTTTTTTCCAGTGGATCTGGCTGGAAGATCAGCTTAATGCGGGCAACCTGCCGGAAGGCAGCGATCAGTTCAACAGCCTGCAGGAAAAACTGATCGAACGTTTCACTGAGCTGCGCGAGCAGTACGGTTTTCAGTTGCTGCACCTGACCTGCTGTCGCGATACGGTCGAAGATCGTGGAACGATCCAGTATTTGCAGGATTGCGCGGCTGAGGCTGAAATTGCCACTGAATTTCTCTATGTCGAAGATATCGGGCTCGGTGAAAAAGGTCAGTTCACGGACATGCAGGACCAGGTGATCGCCAACCTGTTCAAGCTGTATCCGTGGGAGTTTATGCTGCGTGAAATGTTCTCCACCAAGCTGGAAGACGCTGGCGTTCGCTGGCTGGAACCGGCATGGAAGAGCATTATCTCCAACAAAGCACTGCTGCCGCTGCTGTGGGAAATGTTCCCGGATCACCCGAATCTGCTACCGGCATATTTCGCCGAAGACGACTATCCGCAGATGGATAAATTTGTCGTGAAACCGATCTTCTCGCGTGAAGGGGCTAACGTTTCCATCATTGAAAACGGTAAAACGATCGAAGCCGTGGAAGGGCCATACGGTGAAGAAGGTATGATCGTGCAGCAGTTCCATCAGCTACCGAAGTTTGGCGACAGCTATATGCTGATCGGCAGCTGGCTGATTAACGATCAACCCGCCGGGATCGGCATTCGTGAAGACCGCGCGTTGATCACCCAGGATCTCTCACGCTTCTATCCGCATATTTTTGTCGAATAAATCTGTTGTGCCCGGTGGCGCTCACGCTGACCGGGCCTACGTTCGATACCATCCGGTAAAATACTACCCCACCTGCACCGACAACATACTCAGGCTACCCATCTCAATGCCATCGACCGGGATTGTTACAGGTTCTTTACCATCCCATGCGCCTAAAACATACAGCAGCGGCAGGAAGTGATCCGGTGTTGGGTTCGACAACGATCCGCCTTCATGCTCGAGATAATTCACCAGCGGATGCTGTTCAACCGGTCCCTGCCAGGTCAGGTTGGCTTTCACATAATCATTGAATGAGGTCGCCCATGGGTATGGTGTATTCTCACCGTGCCAGCGTGCTGTACGCAGGTTATGTACCACGTTGCCACTGGCCACCAGCATAATGCCTTCATCGCGCAATGCTGCCAGCTTACGGCCTATTTCAAAATGCCAGGCCGCAGGTTTAGTGCTATCGACACTCAACTGCACCATCGGGATATCCGCGTTCGGGTACATCTTGATCAGCACGCCCCATGAGCCGTGGTCAAATCCCCACGCCTCTTTATCCAACGTGACTGGCACTGGAGAAAGCAGATCCACCAGATGCCGAGCCAGTTCAGGAGACCCAGGGGCCGGATAATGCGTGTCATACAGTGCTTGCGGGAAACCACCAAAATCGTGGATCGTTTTTGGTGCTTCCATCGCCGTCACACCTGTCCCACGAGTGAACCAATGTGCCGAGACCACAACAATCGCTTTCGGGCGTGGCAACGTTTCCCCCAGTTGCTGCCAGGCGCGGGTATAAACGTTATCTTCCAGAACATTCATTGGGCTGCCGTGTCCCAAAAACAATGCTGGCATACGAGTTGAAGACATGATGATATCCTTACTGAGGGAGTCATTTTGATATCACCACAATACGCTTTTTCGGTTGATGAAGAACTCAGATAACCATGATGAAGATCATCAGTTATTTTGACGATCCGCCCCGAACAGCAGATTGATAAGGAGTTTTATTTGTCGATGTCAGTACCTTTACTTCTGACCTTACTGGCAGGCGCCGCCACATTTATCGGTGCATTTCTTGGCGTGCTGGGACAAAAACCCTCTAACCGCGTTCTCGCGTTTTCTCTGGGTTTTGCCGCAGGTATCATGCTGCTGATTTCCCTGATGGAAATGTTGCCAGCCGCACTGGCAGCAGAGGGAATGTCGCCGGTGCTGGGTTACGGGATGTTTATCGTTGGTTTGTTGGGCTACTTTGGCCTGGATCGTTTGCTGCCGCACGCTCACCCTCAGGATTTAGTCCAAAAAACCACACAGCCGTTACCCGGTTCCATTAAGCGTACTGCGATTTTATTAACGCTGGGTATCAGCCTGCACAACTTTCCGGAAGGGATCGCGACTTTTGTTACTGCCAGCAGCAACCTGGAGTTGGGTTTTGGTATCGCACTGGCCGTTGCATTACATAATATACCTGAAGGTTTAGCCGTTGCCGGGCCCGTTTATGCTGCCACAGGTTCCAAACGTACCGCTATATTCTGGGCAGGGATCTCAGGAATGGCGGAAATATTAGGTGGGGTACTGGCATGGTTAATTCTGGGCAGTTTGATTTCGCCCGTGGTAATGGCGGCAATTATGGCCGCGGTCGCCGGAATTATGGTCGCATTATCCGTTGATGAACTGATGCCGCTGGCAAAAGAAATCGACCCCAATAATAATCCCAGCTATGGGGTACTGTGTGGAATGTCGGTAATGGGCCTCAGCCTGGTTATCCTGCAATCTATGGGAATCGGGTGAAGCCGATGGCGGATGCGGCTCTGTGACTCAGAACATCCGCCTCATTCATGGTGGCAGGGCTGCTATTCGTGGTCCTTGACGGTGGTACCACCTTCGCCCGTATGGCGAAACAGTTTGTTGCGCGCCTCGAGTAATGCATCTCTGTCTTGCCGGAACGCTCTGCAATAACGTTTCATATGGCAATAATAACCGATAGCAACGAGTGCAATTAATACAATCCAATACCAGGCAATAAACATTCTTTTACCCTTAAAATTTAACATCATTAAACATTTAACGTTAAAATTTTACATAACTATATTCTGACCTACCTCTATAGTGGCATAACATGAAAACAAATATATGATTTCGATCATATAACGTAACGGATAAAGCTAATCAAAAAACCTGCATTAAAAAGGAAACAATATCATCAGATTCATACGACCAAATAAAAAACTCATTATCCAGAACAACGTCCCTCATTGTCATTCACATAATAATAAAAATGTTACCCACTGATAATTAATAATTTTCTCACGGAACGTGATATTTATTTAAACACTCACGGGTTATGCCATTTAATTATGACAACGCATCAGCATACGAAAAATATATTAAGAACTATTATTTAGTGTTGATACGTAGTACCGAGCATCCCATCTAACTAAAGCTAAATTTTCCGGCCATAACAACAAAAAACCGAAGACAGAAAACTGACTTCGGTTTTTTCTACCACAACAAGCGTGGGAATACGCTATTAGCTGGCTTTGCGCTCGTGCGCCTGACGATAAGCCACTAAATCTTCGATAGTGACTACAGCCATATTGTGCTTGCCGGCAAATGCAATGCACTCCGGCGCGCGCGCCATGGTGCCATCATCATTAGTCAGTTCGCACAGCACACCAGCCGGTTTAAAACCCGCCAGCGTCACCAGATCGATGGTGGCTTCGGTGTGGCCACCGCGAGTTAACACACCACCAGCCTGAGCACGCAGCGGGAAAACGTGGCCCGGGCGGTTCAGATCGGAAGGTTTAGCGCCATCTTTAATCGCCGCGCGAACGGTAGTGACACGGTCTGCTGCGGAAACACCGGTAGTCACACCTTCTGCCGCTTCAATGGTCACGGTAAAACCCGTACCGTAAGCGCTGGTGTTATTTTCCACCATCATCGGCAGATCGAGCTGTTTGCGTCGGTCTTCAGTGATGCACAGGCAAACAATACCGCTACCGTGACGGATGGTCAGCGCCATCTGTTCAACAGTCATGGTTTCTGCCGGGAAAATCATATCACCTTCGTTTTCACGGTCTTCATCGTCAAGCACCATCACACCGCGTCCTTCACGCAGCGCAGCAAGCGCATGTTCAACACGTTCGAAAGGCGTACCAAAAGAGGAAAGTAGCGTCTGATTCATGGTAAAAAAACCTCACTAAAATTATGGTTACCAGAATCAGGGCAGTCTTAGGAGTGCCGTCAAAGCGGCAAAAAAATAACGTGAGCGGGTCCATGCCCGACTGGATCGTTACTCTCTCCCATCCGGACTCTAACCGTCGGCCCCGGAATTACACCGGATCTGCTGACCTTTTTGCCGTAACAAAAAGCGCTCGCGGGCTTTCAACATTCGTTGATTTACCGCCGGTGGGGAATTTCGCCCCGCCCTGAGAATAAGCGGGTTAACTATAACGCTATTGATTACCTTCATCAACGCCTTTACTCGACTTAGCTTCACACAATTCTGGTTTATGCCTGGGGCAGTTCGCACTACAATAGGCAGCAACACGTACCAGTTCAGGGAAACCATAATGATTGACCCGAAAAAAATTGAGCAGATTGCTCGTCAGGTTCACGAGTCGATGCCGAAAGGGATCCGGGAGTTTGGCGAAGACGTCGAGAAGAAAATTCGCCAAACGCTGCAGTCGCAGCTGACACGTCTGGATCTGGTAAGCCGCGAAGAGTTTGACGTACAAACCCAGGTTTTACTGCGTACCCGTGAAAAACTGGCGTTGCTTGAGCAACGCCTGACGGAGCTTGAAGCGCGTGAGAAAACGGCTGAAGTTAAGCCTGCGCCCGCAATCCCGCCAGTCGATCCACAAGTATAAAAACGACAACGGGCCGTAAGGCCCGTTAATATGTCAGTGTTCCAGTTCTAATTTTTTCGCCTCTGTTGCCTGCTGGCAGTAAAGTGCATAGCGTTTGCAAAACCAGCTGCGATGTTCCTCATCCATATTTCCAGTGACAGCCTGGATATCAACGGGTCGGCCCTCAGCCTGCATTCTGGCAAAACTCCGGGCCAGGAAATCGAAATTGTTCAGTGAATACATATTGCTGTTCATGAGCATACCCTCCAGTTATTGAATATCTGTTAAGGCCATATGCTTTTTCTGATTTCAGTATTTCCCTATACGCGAAGCTGTTCTGTACATTATGTGCGCAAAATGAGGGCTCTGCTTCACACTTTTCTACGAAATCTGTGAGAGAGTCAAATGAGGTCTATCAGAGGAGGAATACATCTCCTCCTCTGATCTTTCTTCCGGTACTCCGGATCGAGCAAACAGCATCGTCAAGCAAGGAAAGCGCGCTAAACGGAAGGTTCGACGCGTTTCCGGTAATTGTTATTTATCGCTGTCTTTCTGGATCTTTTTGATGATATTGGTCGTTGAACAACCATCTTCGAAGTTGAGTACCAATACTTCTCCGCCGTTGGCCCACACCTCTTTGCTGCCGGCAATCTCGTCCGGCTTGTAATCGCCACCTTTGACCAGCAGATCCGGCAGAACACCGGCAATCAGACGCTGCGGCGTATCCTCTTCAAAAGAGACGACCCAGTCGACGGACTCCAGCGCACCCAGCACGATCATACGCTGCTCAAGCGGGTTGACCGGGCGCGTTTCACCTTTCAGACGTTTGGTGGACGCATCGCTGTTAACCGCGACGATCAGACGGTCCCCCAGCTTGCGCGCATTTGCCAGATAGGAGACATGACCCGCATGCAGGATGTCGAACACGCCGTTGGTCATCACCACTTTCTCGCCACGTTTACGGGCGCTGGCGACAGCCTGCTTCAGCTCATCTTCACTCATCACGCCAAAGCCGGTATCAGCGCGACCGCGCACGGCATTTTCCAGCTCGATCGGTGAAACCGTAGAGGTCCCCAGCTTACCGACAACAACACCAGCTGCCGCGTTAGCAAAATAGCACGCCTCTTCCAGTGAATTACCCGCGGCAAGCGTCGCTGCCAGCACACCGATAACCGTATCGCCCGCGCCGGTCACGTCATACACTTCCTGCGCTTGCGTCGGCATGTGCAATGGCGCTTTGCCCGGTTGCAGCAGCGTCATTCCCTGTTCGGAGCGCGTGATTAACAGTGCAGAAAGACCGAAATCAGCAATCACCTTCATGCCGCGTTCAACCAGTTCATCTTCGCTCTTGCACTTACCCGCAACCGCTTCAAATTCGGACAGATTCGGCGTCAACAGTGTCGCGCCGCGGTAACGTTCAAAATCGGTCCCTTTCGGATCGATAAGTACCGGAACCCCAGCTTTACGTGCCAGTGCGATCATTTGCTGCACGCTTGCCAGCGCACCTTTGGCGTAGTCCGACAGCACCAGCGCGCCGATAGATCCCAGTGCCTGATTGATACGCTCATGCAGTGGCTGCGGATCCACACCTTCAAAGCCTTCTTCAAAATCCAGGCGAATCAGCTGCTGGTTGCGGGAAAGCACTCGCAGCTTGGTTATCGTCGGATGCGTCGGCACGGAAACGAAGTCACATTTTACGTTTACGTCCGCCAGCGTTTTACTGAGTGCACGCGCCGCATCGTCAATGCCGGTCAGGCCCACCAGACGCGAATTCGCTCCCAGAGAGGCAATGTTCATCGCCACGTTTGCTGCGCCACCGGGACGTTCTTCAATGGTATCCACTTTTACCACCGGGACCGGCGCTTCTGGGGAGATACGGCTGGTAGGGCCGTACCAGTAGCGATCCAGCATCACATCACCGACAACCATGACTCCTGCACGTTCAAACTCTGGCAGCGTTACTTTCATTCCTGTCTCCTGAGAGATTCTCTGAGGGTCTTAAAATTTGCGCGCGATAATAGCACACTTCACTCGGCAACCAGCCACTTCTGCCAGCTGTCACGCACCAGCGTACGTTCAGCACTGAAGCTCTCCGGCGCGACATGGCCCGGAAGTTCCTGCAGGGCAAGATGGTGAAGTTCATCGCGCAGCGTCGTGTAAGCGCGGGTAAGCGCCAGCGCTTCCTGTTCGTCCATAATGTCGTTTTGTGCCAGTAATTCCAGAATGCGCACGTTATCCGACCAGCGCGTCAGCTTGGGTTTTTCGTGGGCATAGCGCAGCACCAGATATTGCGTAATAAACTCAATGTCGGTGATACCGCCTTCATCTGCTTTAATATCAAAACGATCGCGATGTTTATTGCCCAGATGGGCACGCATTTTCTCACGCATTTCGCGCACGTCTGTCTGTAATGTTTTTCCATCACGGGCGAGGGTCATGATATCGCGCCGCACCACATCAAACTGAGAGGTTAGTTGCGGGTCGCCGTACACCACACGAGCCCGCACCAGCGCCTGATGCTCCCACGTCCAGGCTTCGTTACGTTGGTAGTCAGCAAAAGCGTCTGTTGAGGTCACCAGCATTCCCGCCGCACCGGACGGACGCAGCCGTGCATCCACTTCATATAAAATGCCAGATGAGGTGCGGGTACTGAAAAGATGCATAATGCGCTGCGACAGGCGCAGATAGAACTGCCGCCCGTCAATCTCACGTTCGCCGTCAGTCATCACATCCATCGGGCAATCATGCAGGAAGATCAAGTCGAGATCGGAGCTATAGCCCAGCTCCCAACCGCCCAGTTTGCCGTAGCCAACAACGGCAAAACCGCGGCCTTCACGATCGCCAAGATGCGTTGGTTGCCCGTAGCGGGCGACCATTTGCGTCCACGCCTGCTGAACTACGGCATCAATAATGGCTTCCGCCAGCCAGGTCAGGTGATCGCTTACCTTCATGACTGGCAGCGTCCCGGCGATATCAGCCGCCGCAATACGCAGCAACTGCGTTTGCTTAAACTGACGCAGGGCTTCCAGCTGCTGCTCTTCGTCATCTTCCGGTACGCGTAGCAAATACTGGCGCAACTCATCACGATAGGCGTCAGTCGCCGTGGGTTGGTACAACGTGTTGGGGTCCAGCAGTTCATCGAGCAACAGCGGATAGCGTGCCAGTTGGCTGGCCACCATGGGTGAGGCAGCGCACAGCGAAATCAGGTGTTTAAGCGCCCCTGGGAATTCGCTCAGCAGTTCCAGATAAGTCGTGCGGGTGACAATGCCCACCAGCAGCGGAGTAATACGCGACAACGGCACGGAGGCATCATCGCGGGAACAGACATCGCTCAGCAGATGCGGCATCAAATGATCCAGCACCTGACGCCCCCGCGGGCCTATCGTGCGCTTATCCAGCTCTTTACGGAAATCAGCGATCAGTGTCAGCACACGGCGGCGATCATCATCCGCCAGATGCATCAGCACTGGCGTAGTATCATCTTCCTGCAACGCATCCTGCCACAGCTCGCGCCACTGTTCCGACAGCGACTCTTCCTGAGTTTCACTGTCGTCATCACCAATTAACTCATTAAACACCCGGCGCACATTACTCATGTGCGCCGCCAGCACATCAGTCAGTTGCTGCCAGTCATCGACACGCATCCCCCACGCCAGTCTTGCCCGGTTCAGCTCATCGCCCGGCAGCGTTTGGGTCTGTTCGTCATTGATACTCTGCAGCAGATTTTCCAGGCGGCGTAAACAGAGATAGGCCGTCCGCAGTTGTTCCGCATCGGTATCAGACAGCAAATGCAGCGCATTGATGGCGCTTAGTGTAGGTAAAAGCGAACGGGATTGCAGAGAAGGCTCACGCCCGCCGCGGATCAGCTGGAATACCTGAACGATAAATTCAATTTCACGAATACCGCCCGCGCCGAGCTTAATGTTGTCCTTCAGACCACGACGGCGAACTTCACGGGCAATCATTCCTTTCATATTACGCAGGGACTGGATCACACTGAAATCGATGTAGCGACGGAAGACAAACGGTCGTAGCATGGCGCGAAGCTCGCTGACATAAGTACCGTCGGCATCGCCCATAATACGTGCTTTCACCATTGCATAGCGTTCCCAGTCGCGCCCTTGCTCCTGATAATAATCCTCCAGCGCGGAGAAGCTCAGCACCAACGGACCGCTGTCGCCAAACGGACGTAAGCGCATGTCTACCCGATAAACAAACCCGTCCATGGTTGGCTGATCCAACACCTTGATGAGTCGCTGCCCCATACGGGTAAAGAACTGCGCGTTATCCAGTTCACGCCGCCCACCCTGCGTAGAACCATGTTCCGGCCAGGCGAAAATCAGATCGATATCGGAAGAAAAATTCAGCTCGCCGCCACCGAGTTTTCCCATCCCTAAAATCAGCAGCGGTTGTGGGGTGCCATCCTGATTACAGGGCGTTCCCCACTCACGGCAACAGGCGTCATACAGCCAATCACGTGCGGCAATGATCAGCGTCTCCGCCAGGTGACTTAGCTGTTGCAAAATACTCTCTTCAGCCACCAGCGACAGCGTCTGCGCCCAGGCAATGCGCACCATGATGCGACGGCGGAACAGGCGAAGTTCACGCATCAACGTCGCTTCATCACTGACGTCGTTCAACGCTTGCTGTAACCAGGTGACATAGTGTTGCCATTCATCAGCCTGTGGCGCGGCGCTTTCCAGCTCCACCAGCCATTCAGGATGGGCAATCACACTGTCGCGAACAAAATCACTGAATGTAAGCACTGACTTCGCCTGCACACTAAGTGAGGACTCAGATATTGCTGCTGGCAGCCGCTCAACAACGGTCGGCCAGTACTGCTGTAACGGTGAAGAGAGCTGCTTCATCTACGGGTTATCCTTTGAATGGTGCCGGATGGCGGCGTTTCGCTTTATCCGGCCTACATGACACTTACACCCATCGCGTAGGCCTGATAAGCGCAGCGCCATCAGGCATCCCGGCCTCGATCCTGGTTATCGTTTACCGCTGTGTAGCCAGAACGGTTCCTGAGAGATCGCTTCGTTGCGGAAGTGTTCAATTTCAATATGTTGGCGGGTTTCGATGGCATGACGCAGCCCCTGCCAGTTGGCAATCCATTCTGATGCGACATTCTCATCGTAGTAACCCGCCAGCATCAGAATGCTATCAATATTTCGCGTCAGACGAGGGAGTTGATCGGTGTACTGATCGCCCAGCGGTTGAGCAAAAGCCGTTTTCAGTTCAGCGGCATGGCGTGAAAGATGGGTGTCAGAAAAACGCTTAAAGGAGTCGGTAATTTTAGCCTGTGCTTTTGCATCAAGGAACGTTTGCCACCCTTTGGTTACCAGCCATTCGGTCAGTGCCAGTTTAGCCATTGCCGTTTGCGTACTATAAACCGCCGAAACGGCAGAAACATCCGCAGCAATAGTCGCTTCCGACTGAGTGAGCAAATCACGTAAGTGAGCGCTCGCTTTACGTGGAACATGACCACCAAAGAGCATCAGGACGTGGCGAACCAACCCTATTGCAGCCAACACGCCGGCTTTCGCGCCTTTGACGCCGCGCACCCACAACTCTTCGTGATACTGCCATTGTGACAATGCCTGTTCCAGCGCCGCTTCCAGCCCTTGTTCAATGTTCGCTTTCGCAGGGACTTTCAGAATACCCGTCTGTTTGATTTCACGTGGTGCGTTCCCCTGCGCCAGATGATAACCACGAGCCGCCTTGCTCAGACTGCCCTGACGTAAACCGGTTTGCGACACCAGCTGACTTGCCAGCTTCAGTACCGCACGGATATCGCCGCTCAACAACTCAAGTTCAAGCTCGCAGAGGGGTTCTGCAAACTCGCCGGCCTTCACCTCCCCCAGATCGAGAGCGATTTCAATCCGGCTGCCGTCGACATCAACCAACCATTTCTCGCGGTAAAAGTCGGTGCTGAACAACGGTTGCACCTGAGAGGCAAGATCGGCTGGCAGTTCACCATTGGGCCAAACCTCAGCAGGAAACTGGGTGAGATCCAGTTCCGGCGCGCTCAAGGCGACATTATATTCTGGTCGCTGATGCAGACCGCCCGTTACCCGTCCGGCAATTTTCATGGTCATTTCATAACGACCATTCTCCCCGCGAATACGCAGCCCCATATCATGGCCTCGCAACCAGGCATCCGGGGTTTCGTAGTAAATATTCAGCAACTGGCTGGGGGCGTGATGCTCTCCCCCCAATGTATTCAGACGTTCACGTAGCGCATCTACAGCATCACTATTGACGATAAACTTTAATTCGATTTCCTGGGCCATGGTCTTGTACTTATGGGTTATGTCACAGTTGAGAAAACAGACTGCGAACTAAGTGCATTCTTTATTGTCAGTAGATAGTATTTTGCGCCAAATTGCCATGCAACGTGCAATTTGACGGGCGTAAAAGTTTCGAGTGGTGGCAAAAAGGACACAGATGATTCCGATTGATGTCGAATGCTTTGCGTAGAGACACTGATGCCACTACTATCGTTCCACTTTCTATGACAATAACGACAGCCTGATGCCAAAATTACGCCTGATTGGATTAACTTTACTCGCACTTAGCGCCACTGCAGTCTCTCATGCCGAAGAGAAGCGCTATGTCTCTGATGAACTGAACACCTGGGTCCGCAGCGGTCCGGGAGATAATTATCGCCTCGTGGGCACGGTTAACGCCGGCGAGGAAGTCACGCTTTTACAGACTGACGCCAACACCAACTACGCCCAGGTGAAAGACAGCACTGGACGTACCGCGTGGATCCCACTTAAAGAACTGAACAGTACGCCAAGCCTGCGTACCCGCGTACCCGATCTTGAAAACCAGGTTAAGACACTGACCGATAAGCTCAATAATATCGATACCACCTGGAATCAACGCACCGCCGATATGCAGCAAAAAGTATCGCAAAGCGACAGCGTGATCGACGGGTTGAAGGAAGAAAACCAGAAGCTGAAGAACGAGCTTATTGTGGCGCAAAAGAAAGTCAGCGCCGCTAACCTTCAGCTTGATGACAAGCAACGTACTATCATTATGCAATGGTTCATGTATGGTGGCGGCGTGCTCGGACTCGGCCTGCTTCTCGGTCTGGTTCTGCCACACATGATCCCGAGCCGGAAGCGCAAAGATCGCTGGATGAACTGAATCGCCTTCTCCCTCACACTGACATATGATTAAGGAATACTGTTTTTCAAAAGGAACGTGGTGTGAAGATTTATCTGGTCGGTGGTGCTGTTCGGGATGCGTTATTAGGGCTACCGATTAAAGATAAAGATTGGGTCGTTGTCGGCGCCACGCCGCAGGAGATGCTTGACGCGGGCTATCAGCAGGTAGGTCGCGATTTCCCCGTGTTTCTCCACCCACGCACCCGGGAAGAGTATGCGCTAGCGCGCACCGAACGAAAATCGGGCTCAGGTTACACCGGGTTCACCTGTTATGCCGCGCCGGACGTTTCGCTGGAAGCCGATCTTCAGCGCCGCGACCTGACGATCAACGCGTTAGCCCGTGACGACGACGGAGAGATTATCGATCCGTATAACGGCCGTGGCGATCTGGAAAATCGTTTGTTGCGCCATGTATCCCCTGCTTTTAGTGAAGATCCGCTGCGCGTCCTGCGCGTGGCGCGTTTTGCTGCCCGCTATGCACACCTTGGCTTTCGTGTTGCTGATGAAACCATGATGCTGATGCGCAACATGGCCGCCGCTGGAGAGCTGGAACACCTGACGCCAGAACGTGTGTGGAAAGAGACAGAAAGCGCCTTAACCACCCGCAATCCGCAGGTATTTTTCCAGGTCCTGCGCGATTGCGATGCCCTGCGCGTGCTGTTCCCGGAAGTAGATGCCCTGTTTGGCGTTCCAGCCCCCGCACAATGGCATCCGGAAATCGACACCGGCATTCACACACTAATGACGCTGTCGATGGCGGCTATGTTAAGCCCGGAGGTCGACGTGCGTTTCGCTACGCTGTGTCACGATCTCGGTAAAGGATTGACACCCAAAGCACTCTGGCCGCGCCACCATGGTCACGGTCCGGCAGGCGTTAAGTTGGTAGAACAACTGTGCCAACGCATGCGCGTGCCCAATGACATCCGCGACTTAGCCAAACTGGTAGCCGAATTTCACGATCTGATTCATACCTTCCCGATCCTGCAGCCCAAAACCATCGTGAAGCTGTTTGATTCTATTGACGCCTGGCGTAAACCGCAACGTGTGGAACAAATCGCCCTGACCAGCGAGGCCGACGTACGTGGTCGAACTGGTTTTGAAGCAACAGATTATCCGCAGGGCAGATTGCTGCGCGAGGCCTGGCAGGTTGCACAAGCGGTACCCACAAAAGAGGTCGTCGAGGCAGGTTTTAAAGGTCCGGCAATTCGCGAGGAACTGACCCGACGTCGCATTGCAGCAGTGGCCAGTTGGAAGGAACAGCGTTGCCCGAAAGCGTAGGAAATGCATTGCCGGATGCGCTGCGCTTATCCGGCCTACAGGTTCGAAACGGATATAACCCGTAGGCCGGATAAGGCGGAACGCCGCCATCCGGCACCACGGAAAGTCATCAGAAGAACACCACGTAAACGGCGGCGGCGACCACAAAACGATAAATCGCAAACGGAATAAACGAGATCCGTTTAATCAGTTGCAGGAAGGTTTTGATCGCCACCAACGCCACAACAAATGCCGTCACGAAGCCGACAGCAAACATCGGAATATCTGATGCAGTCAGGAACGACCAACTTTTGTAGAGATCCAGCGCCGTCGCGCCCATCATCATCGGTACCGCCAGCAGGAATGAAAATTCAGATGCTGCATAACGGCTCACCCCCATCAGCATACCGCCAGAGATAGTCGCTCCGGAACGGGAAAAGCCGGGCCACAACGCCAAACACTGGAAACAGCCAATCATAAACGCCTGGCGGTAAGTCATATCATCCAGACCCGGCGCACGCGGTTCTTTTGGTTTGAGACACTCTGCGACAATCAGCAGCACGCCCCCCACCACCAGCGCATACATCACGTTGATCGGGTTAAACAGTGACTTGATGGTGTCGTGGAAGACCAGACCCAGAACAACAGCAGGAACCATCCCCAACAAGATATGTCCGAGGGTCAGTCGCCCCTTACCAGAGCCTTCATGCGGAGTCTTACCAAAGTGAATGCCAATTAAACCAAACAGACGTCGCCAGAACATCACCACTACAGCCAGAATGGAACCCAGTTGGATCACGACTTCAAACGTTTTTGCGGTATCGCCCTCAAAACCTAACAGGTGGCCGACAATTATCATATGGCCGGTACTGGAAACGGGGAGGAACTCCGTCAGCCCTTCGACCACACCCAAAATTGCCGCTACCAGCAGCGAGTGCATATCACTCATCAATAAACCCCTAACGAAAGAGAAAAAGCACGGCAAAAAAGAGCCGACGTCAGGACTCTTTTATACCTGTTTGGTTTAGATATTATTAAGTTAATTATTTTCTTTCAGATTATTGCTACGTTCGATGATAACCCCGACGTTTGCCGCACGGGCCACCGCACCAGGTTTGCTCAGCTTGATGCGCACCCATGGAGAATTAAAGCGGCTGAGCAGGAGATCCGCCACCTCTTCCGCCACACGTTCTACCAGCGCAAAACGCCCACCTTCCACATGATTAACAACTGTTTGAGCAATATCAGCATAGCTCAGGCAATCAGCGACATCATCACTTTTGGCAGATTTACGGTTATCCCATGCCATTTCGATATCGAACACCAGTTTTTGTTCGATAGTTTGTTCCCAGTCATAAACACCGATAGTGGTGATTACTGAAAGTTGCTCTATAAATACAATATCCATCACGACCTGCCTGCTTTTTGGCTAACCCGGATACCACTTCCGGCGAAATATGCGTATTATCCACAGAAGTAGCGTTTTACACGACATTTTCAAAACGGAACAGCTTATGAGTGCAATCGCGCCTGGAATGATCATCTTCGCGTACCTCTGCGGCTCAATTTCCAGTGCCATTCTGGTATGCCGCCTCGCTGGATTGCCGGACCCGCGTACAAGCGGCTCTGGGAATCCGGGCGCGACAAACGTGCTGCGAATTGGAGGCAAAGGAGCCGCCGTCGCCGTGCTGATTTTCGACGTCCTGAAAGGTATGTTACCCGTCTGGGGGGCATACGCGCTAGGCGTCAGCCCCTTCTGGTTAGGATTGATCGCCATCGCGGCCTGCCTGGGGCATATTTGGCCGATATTTTTCGGTTTTAAAGGTGGAAAAGGCGTAGCCACCGCCTTTGGCGCGATTGCGCCGATTGGTTGGGATCTTACTGGCGTAATGGCTGGTACCTGGCTGCTAACCGTCCTACTGAGCGGCTACTCATCATTAGGCGCTATCGTCAGCGCACTGATTGCGCCGTTCTACGTCTGGTGGTTCAACCCTCAGTTCACCTTTCCGGTCTCCATGCTGTCATGCTTAATTCTGCTGCGTCACCATGACAATATCCAGCGTCTGTGGCGTCGTCAGGAGACAAAAATCTGGACCAAACTAAAGAAAAAGCGCGAAAAAGACCCTGAGTGATTTTCTTGCCGGATGGCGACGCGAACGCGTCTTATCCGGCTTGTGGAATCTGATACCCCTCAACAGGCTTACCCAATCTGTGCTGACACCACGTTGCCAGAAACTCCACGCACACACGCAACTTCACGCTGCGATACAGCGGCTCCTTATAAACCGCCCAAATGTTGGCGCTCTGCGCGTAGCCTGGCAGTACGCGAACCAGCTCGCCGCTGCGCAGGAACGGCTGCACATCCCATTCGGAGCGTAACATAATCCCCTTTCCTTGCAGCGCCCACTGCAGCACGATCTCACCGCTGTTGGACGAAAGGTGCCCTGCCACCTTAACCGTTTTTTTCTCCTGACCGTTGTCGAGCTCCCATACCCCGTGGGTCATATCGCGCTCTTTCGTTACCAGGCAATCGTGATGACTTAATTCCTGTAACGTCATCGGCTGGCCATATTTTTGTAAATATATCGGCGCGGCACACAATATTCTTTTATTTTTCGTTAACAAATGTGCAATATAATAATCAGGAATGTCATCATTAATTCGAATATCCAGATCGATATTATCCTGAGCTAAATCAATTTGCCGATCGTAAAGCTCAAAATGCACCTGTAATTCAGGATAGCTGTGCATCAATTCGGTAATTGCCGGGGCAATATAACTACGCCCAAATCCAAAGCTACAGCCGATACGAATCATCCCTTCCGGACGCGTTTTGATTTGTGTGACGTCATCCACCAGATGCTGATAACGGGCAAGGATCTCCAGCGCATGTTCATAACAGCGTTGCCCGCTTTCCGTGAGTGCCACGCCGCGCGCAGAGCGGCTAAGCAGTGTCGTGTTCAGCGTAGATTCGAGGATCTGAATGCGTTTTGTCACAAACGCAGGCGTTTGTCCAAGCGTCGCGGCTGCTGCGCTAAAGCTGCCACTATGAACAATCTCAACCAGCACCTGCAGGTCTTTCGCCAGGGGATAAGTGTTCAGCATGTTCAGTATATCCGTGATGTTGTTAACCGCAGTGTAATTCTCTGATGCGAATTAAACCCTGCCTTTGCGCAATTTTTATTGCCTTATCGGGACATCATTCACGAACTGTTAATTGGATATTCACAGTGGCAAATAATATAAAACCACATTTTTAGTGGTAGTTTGTGCCGGAGAATTTATTTCCAGATAAATAAAAGAACTGGAGTTAGCATAATGAGCAAGCAAAATAACCAAAATGCGATAAACACGCTGACTAACATTGTCGCGAACTTTACCGCCATGATTTCTACCCGCATGCCCGACGACGTCGTAGATAAATTAAAACAGCTACGCGAAGGTGAAACTTCACCAATGGGTAAAATCATTTACCACACCATGTTTGACAACATGCAGAAGGCTATCGACCTGAATCGCCCGGCCTGTCAGGACACAGGCGAAATCATGTTCTTTGTAAAGGTCGGCTCCCGCTTTCCGCTACTGGGCGAACTGCAAAGCATTTTGAAACAAGCCGTTGAAGACGCGACCGTCAAAGCGCCGCTGCGTCATAACGCGGTCGAGATTTTTGACGAAGTGAATACCGGTAAAAATACCGGTACCGGTGTGCCGTGGGTCACCTGGGATATCATCCCTGACGGCGACGATGCAGAAATCGAAGTCTACATGGCGGGCGGCGGCTGCACGCTACCGGGACGCTCCAAAGTGTTAATGCCTTCTGAAGGCTACGAAGGCGTAGTGAAATTTGTCTTCGAAAATATCTCAACGCTGGCGGTCAACGCCTGCCCGCCGGTTCTGGTCGGTGTCGGTATTGCTACCTCTGTAGAAACCGCGGCCGTGCTGTCACGAAAAGCGGTACTGCGTCCTATCGGGTCACGTCATCCGAACCCGAAAGCGGCAGAACTGGAACTGCGTCTGGAAGAGGGACTTAACCGCCTGGGCATTGGCCCACAAGGGTTGACCGGGAATAGCTCCGTCATGGGCGTACATATCGAATCTGCCGCGCGCCATCCCTCCACTATCGGCGTTGCCGTCTCCACTGGCTGCTGGGCGCACCGTCGCGGCACGCTGCTGGTTCATGCTGACCTCTCCTTCGAAAATCTGTCTCACACCCGGAGCGCGTTATGAAAAAGATCCTGACAACCCCGATCAAAGCCGAAGATCTGGAAGACATCCGCGTTGGCGATGTGATTTACCTGACCGGTACGCTGGTGACTTGTCGCGACGTGTGCCACCGCCGCCTGATCGAACTTAAGCGCCCGATACCGTATGACCTGAGCGGCAAAGCCATTTTCCACGCAGGTCCAATCGTACGTAAGAACGGTGAAAAATGGGAGATGGTTTCCGTTGGCCCAACCACCAGCATGCGTATGGAAGCCTTTGAGAAAGAGTTCATTGAGCAAACAGGTGTGAAACTGGTGGTCGGTAAGGGCGGTATGGGGCCGTTGACGGAAGAAGGCTGCAAGCAGTTCAAAGCGCTGCACGTGATCTTCCCGGCTGGCTGCGCAGTCGTCGCGGCAACCCAGGTTGAAGAGATCGAAGAAGTGCACTGGACGGAGTTAGGCATGCCGGAATCCCTGTGGGTATGCCGGGTAAAAGAGTTCGGCCCGCTAATTGTTTCCATCGACACCCACGGCAATAACCTGATCGCTGAAAACAAAAAGTTGTTCGCTGAACGCCGCGACCCGATCGTGGAAGAAATCTGCGAGCACGTGCACTACATCAAATAACCCTTCCGGAGGGGCGCTGCGCCCCTCCCCCTTTCGCAGGGATACAACAATGGCACCTTTAGCTGGTTGGTGGCGATACCTGGCTCCGCTGGTGGTTATCGCCATTATTGCTGTTCTGCCCGTTCCCACCGGTCTTGAGAGCCACACCTGGCTCTATTTTGCCGTCTTTACCGGTGTGATTGTCGGGCTCATTCTGGAACCTGTACCGGGTGCGGTAGTCGCGATGATAGGTATTTCGATTATCGCGGTACTGTCGCCGTGGATCCTGTTCAGCCCTGAACAACTCGCGCAGGACGGTTTTAAATTTACTGCCAAATCGCTGTCATGGGCGGTATCGGGTTTTTCTAACTCGGTTATCTGGCTGATTTTCGCGGCCTTTATGTTTGGCACCGGCTATGAGAAAACCGGACTTGGTCGACGTATTGCGCTGATGTTAGTGAAAAAGATGGGGCACCGTACGTTGTTTCTCGGCTACGCGGTGATGTTCTCTGAGCTGATCCTTGCTCCTGTCACGCCCTCTAACTCTGCGCGTGGTGCCGGGATTATCTATCCGATCATCCGCAACCTGCCGCCGCTATATAACTCACAGCCCAATGCTCCCAGCGCCCGCTCTATCGGCTCTTACATTATGTGGATGGGGATTGTCGCTGATTGCGTTACCAGCGCTATTTTCTTAACGGCGATGGCACCAAACCTGCTGCTAATCGGTCTGATAAAAGGTGCATCTCACACGGCGCTAAGCTGGGGCGACTGGTTCTTAGGGATGCTGCCGCTGAGCATTTTGCTGGTATTGATCGTGCCCTGGCTGGCGTACGTGTTGTACCCACCGGTGCTGAAATCCGGCGACCAGGTACCGCGCTGGGCAGACACCGAGCTAAAAACAATGGGACCGCTGTGCGCACGTGAGAAAAAGATGCTGGCGCTGATGGTTGGCGCGCTGGTGCTGTGGATCTTCGGTGGTGACTATATCGATGCTGCAATGGTCGGTTACAGCGTGGTGGCACTCATGCTGGTGCTGCGCATCATCAGCTGGGATGACATCGTCAGTAATAAAGCCGCGTGGAACGTCTTTTTCTGGCTGGCCTCGCTGATAACGCTCGCCACTGGACTCAATAACACAGGCTTTATCACCTGGTTTGGCAAACTGCTGGCAAACGGGCTAAGCGGTTACTCGCCAATGATGGTGATGGTGGCACTGATCGTGGTGTTTTATCTGCTGCGCTACTTCTTTGCCAGCGCCACGGCGTATACCTCGGCACTGGCACCGATGATGATTGCCGCCGCGCTGGCGATGCCCGCTATACCATTACCAGTCTTTTGCCTGATGGTGGGGGCGGCGATTGGTCTGGGCAGCATTCTGACCCCCTATGCAACCGGCCCAAGCCCTATCTACTACGGTAGCGGCTATTTACCGACTGTAGATTACTGGCGATTAGGTGCCATTTTCGGCCTGATCTTCCTCGTGCTGCTGGTGATAACCGGTCTGGTCTGGATGCCCCTCGTTTTACTGTAAACCCCATTGGGGCGGCGTATTGTCGCCCCTTTTTTCCATAAGCTTCTCATATGACCCTTTTCCCACTGCGCTGAGGCATACTTTTTTGTATGCAAATACCCTCATGCCGATAAGGGAAACGCTCTGGATACGGTTGCGCACGAGACACATACACGAGGCTGGCAGGCCGAACTGGATCTGCAGTTCACCCGCACCACACACAAAACGGTGCTTGCCTCGTCGCGTCATCACGGCCCGTTAACGGTCCAGCGCCCGTTTTACCCGGAAAACGACGTCTGTCATCTCTATTTACTTCATCCTCCCGGCGGCATTGTCGGCGGTGACGAGTTGCATATTTCCGTTTCACTCAGCGAACACAGCCATGCCTTAATAACAATGCCCGGTGCGGGCAAGTTCTATCGTAGCCGTGGACCGCAGGCGCAGCTACGCCAGTATTTTACCCTCGCCCCACACGCCACGCTGGAGTGGCTACCGCAGGACACAATCCTTTTTCCCGGCGCCAATGCCACTCTCCAGTCAGTCTTTCACCTGACACATGAAAGTCATCTGTTTGCCTGGGATCTCTTGTGTCTCGGACGACCGGTACTGCAGGAAACGTTCGGTCACGGCACGCTACAGAACCGTCTGGAAGTATGGCGGGACGGACAACCGCTCCTGATAGAACGCCTGAAGTTGCAAGGTGGAGACTTGAGCAGCATTGCCCGGCA
Source organism: Citrobacter sp. Igbk 16 (assembly GCF_028069755.1). Classification (NCBI taxonomy): domain Bacteria; kingdom Pseudomonadati; phylum Pseudomonadota; class Gammaproteobacteria; order Enterobacterales; family Enterobacteriaceae; genus Citrobacter; species Citrobacter sp. Igbk 16. Next base: position 66,688 of record NZ_JANEWJ010000016.1, read on the forward strand.
TCCCTGGGTCGGCACGCTGCTGTGCTACCCGGCGAACGAAAATATGCTGGAAGGTGTACGCGAACGGCTCACACCATTGGGAAATTACGCCGGTGCCACGCTTAACGACGCGTTGCTTACGCTACGTTTTCTGGCAGATGACAACCTGGTCGTTCAGCGCGTGATGCGCGATATCTGGCAATTCCTACGCCCACTGCTTACGCAGAAATCTCCCGTACTCCCGCGAATCTGGCAAACCTAAGAGAACCATTATGGAACTGACCCCCCGAGAAAAAGACAAGCTGTTGCTGTTCACCGCTGCGTTGGTGGCAGAGCGTCGCCTGGCCCGCGGGCTAAAGCTGAACTACCCGGAATCGGTGGCGCTGATTAGCGCTTTCATCATGGAAGGGGCGCGCGATGGCAAAACCGTGGCCGCGCTGATGGAAGACGGTCGCCACGTTCTCACTCGCGATCAAGTGATGGAAGGCGTTCCGGAGATGATCCCGGATATTCAGGTAGAAGCCACGTTTCCGGACGGTTCTAAACTGGTCACCGTCCATACCCCGATCGTTTAAGGAGCAGCAATGATCCCTGGTGAATATCAGATCTCAACGGGAACTATCGCGATCAATCCGGGCCGGACAACCCGCACGATCGTAGTGGAAAATCATGGCGACCGCCCCATCCAGGTGGGATCGCACTATCACTTTTACGAAGTCAATCCAGCGCTACATTTTAACCGTCAGTCCGCACGTGGTTTTCGCCTGAATATTGCTGCGGGTACCGCAGTACGTTTCGAACCCGGACAAAAACGGGAAGTCGAACTGGTGCGTGTGGCCGGTGCACAACGGATCGTGGGTTTTCGCGGTGAAGTCATGGGAGCACTGGAGGCAGACAATGAATGAACTGTCCCGGCAGGCTTACGTTGACATGTTTGGCCCGACAACCGGCGATAAAGTACGGCTGGCAGATACGGAACTGTGGATCGAAGTAGAAAAAGACTTCACCACCTACGGCGAAGAGGTCAAATTCGGCGGCGGAAAAGTGATCCGCGACGGTATGGGCCAGGGTCAAATGCGCGCGCAAGCGTGTGTGGATCTGGTGATAACCAACGCGCTGATCGTCGATCACTGGGGGATCGTTAAAGCGGATATTGGCATCAAAAACGGCAGGATCTTCGCCATTGGTAAAGCAGGTAACCCGGACATTCAACCTGACGTCACGATCCCTGTCGGCGTTGGCACGGAAGCGATCGCCGGAGAAGGTAAGATCGTCACCGCCGGCGGTGTGGACACCCATATTCACTGGATCTGCCCGCAGCAGGCGCAAGAAGCACTGGTATCCGGCGTGACGACAATGATCGGCGGCGGCACGGGACCGGCAGCAGGAACCCATGCCACCACCTGTACGCCAGGTCCATGGTATATCGCCCGTATGCTCCAGGCGGCTGATGCGCTGCCGGTCAATATCGGTCTGTTGGGCAAGGGCAATGGTTCGAATCCCGACACGTTACGCGAACAAATCGCTGCGGGTGCAATTGGCCTGAAGATCCACGAAGACTGGGGTGCCACCCCGGCAGCTATCGACTGCGCACTGACCGTCGCTGATGAAATGGACATTCAGGTCGCGTTGCACAGTGACACGTTGAATGAGTCTGGCTTCGTCGAAGATACGCTGGCGGCAATTGGCGATCGCACTATTCATACCTTCCACACCGAAGGGGCGGGGGGTGGCCATGCGCCAGACATCATCACCGCCTGCGCACACGCTAATATACTGCCCTCTTCTACCAACCCAACGCTGCCTTACACCGTCAACACCATCGACGAGCACCTCGATATGTTAATGGTCTGCCACCACCTCGACCCGGATATCGCTGAGGACGTGGCTTTTGCCGAATCGCGTATTCGTCGGGAAACAATCGCCGCCGAAGATGTGCTGCACGATATTGGCGCATTTTCCCTGACCTCATCTGATTCTCAGGCCATGGGGCGTGTGGGTGAAGTGATCCTGCGTACCTGGCAAGTGGCGCACCGCATGAAGGTCCAGCGCGGTCCGCTGGCGGAAGAAACCGGCGATAACGATAACCAACGCGTTAAACGCTATATCGCCAAATACACCATCAACCCGGCGCTGACCCACGGTATCGCCCACGAAGTCGGTTCCATTGAGCCTGGCAAACTGGCTGACCTGGTGCTGTGGTCACCGGCATTCTTTGGCGTAAAACCGGCAACGATCGTTAAGGGCGGGATGATTGCCTGCGCGCCGATGGGCGATATCAACGCCTCGATCCCGACTCCGCAGCCGGTGCATTACCGCATGATGTTTGGCGCGCTTGGCGCGGCGCGGCATCACAGTCGTCTGACATTTATCTCTCAGGCTGCTGATGCGCTAAGCCTCCCGCTACAGCTCAATCTGCAAAGTGCCATCGCTGTCGTTAAGGGGTGCCGGACGGTGAAAAAAGCCGACATGATCCACAACAGCCTACAGCCCAATATCACCGTCGATGCCCAAACCTACGAGGTGCGTATTGATGGCGAACTTATCACCAGCGAACCGGCAGATGTGTTGCCGATGGCGCAACGCTATTTCCTGTTTTAAGGAGTGATGATGATCTACCTGACCCAACGCCTTAACCACGCCCATCCTGTCACTGCAAGCGTCACGCTGCCCATTGATATTCGGGTAAAAAGTCGCGCCAGAGTCGCGTTGAACGACGGCCGCGAAGCCGGGTTGGTGCTACCGCGAGGCTTACTGTTGCGCGGCGGCGATCTGCTGACCAACGACGAAGGCAGCGAAGTCATCGAAGTCATCGCCGCGCCGGAGTCGCTTTCTGTCGTGCGCTGCGCCGATCCTTTCCTGCTCGCTAAAGCCTGTTATCACCTCGGCAACCGCCACGTTCCTCTGCAAATCCTGCCCACTGAATTGCGCTACCACCACGATCATGTGCTGGACGATATGCTGCGCCAATTCAACCTTGAGGTCACGTTCGCCCAGTTGCCGTTTGAACCGGAAGCAGGCGCTTATGCCAGCGAGTCACACGGGCATCATCACGGTCATGCGCACTGATGCATAACACCCAACAGCTGCGCCTGATGCAACTCGCCAGCGGCAGTTTACCGGTCGGGGCGTTTACCTGGTCCCAGGGCCTGGAGTGGGCGGTCGAGATCGGCTGGGTGACAAACGTCGATGACTTCTCTGACTGGCAAATCCAGCAGATGGAACAGAACTTTTTTACCGTCGACCTGCCGCTACTGGCAAGACTTTATCGTGCCTGCGAACAGGACGATCTTACGGCGGCACATCGCTGGACGGCCTGGTTATTGGCCTGCCGGGAAACCCGCGAACTGCGGGATGAAGAACGCAGTCGGGGCGCCGCTTTTACGCGCCTGGTCACCGACTGGGAGCCCGATTGTTCCCCGCAATGGCGTGCGCTCTTTAGTGAAAGCCAGCTCTGCGGCATGGCCTGGCTGGGCGTACGCTGGAAAATCCCGCTGACAGAGCTGGCGTTAAGCTTCGGCTACAGCTGGATTGAAAGTGCGGTGATGGCCGGCGTCAAACTGGTTCCCTTTGGTCAGCAGGCGGCGCAGCGCTTGATTATCTCGCTTTGCGATCGCTATGCGCAGGGTCTGGCACAGGCACTGGCTTGCCCTGACATTGGTCTCGGCTCCTCTACGCCACTGGCCGCCATCGCCTCTGCCCGGCACGAAACGCAATATTCCCGACTATTCCGCTCCTGAGGAGAAAACATGAATACACACAAACATCCCCTGCGCGTGGGCGTAGGCGGCCCGGTGGGTTCCGGAAAAACCGCGCTACTGGAGGCATTATGCAAAGCCATGCGCAACACCTGGCAACTTGCCGTCGTGACCAACGATATCTACACCAAAGAAGATCAGCGCATTCTCACCGAGGCTGGCGCACTGGAGCCTGAACGGATTGTCGGCGTGGAAACCGGCGGCTGTCCACATACCGCAATCCGTGAAGATGCGTCAATGAACCTGGCGGCAGTGGAAGCACTGAGCGACAAATTCGGTAATCTGGATCTGATCTTCGTGGAAAGCGGCGGCGATAACCTGAGCGCCACCTTTAGTCCGGAACTGGCCGATCTGACGATCTACGTGATCGACGTTGCCGAGGGCGAAAAGATCCCGCGCAAAGGTGGTCCGGGGATCACAAAGTCTGATTTTCTGGTGATCAACAAAACCGATCTGGCGCCCTACGTCGGCGCCTCGCTGGAGGTGATGGAACGCGATACCCTGCGCATGCGCGGCGAGCGGCCATGGACGTTCAGCAACTTAAAATCCAGAGAGGGTCTGGAAACAATTATCGCGTTTCTGGAAGAGAAGGGAATGCTGCGGATATAGCGTATTGCCCGGTGGCGCTACGCTTACCGGGCCTACGATATTGTGTGCTTATGCCGCCGGTAATTCCGCCAGCGGCCAGCGTGGACGCACCGTCACGCCAAGATCGGCCGTCGCGCCCGCTTTAAAACGCACCATCCCGGCATAGGCGATCATTGCCCCGTTGTCGGTGCAAAATTCCGGACGCGCGTAGAACACTTCGCCACGGCGTTTTTGCATCATCTCGGCCAGTTTTGCACGCAGCGTACGGTTCGCACTGACGCCCCCCGCCATCACCAGACGTTTAAAACCGGTTTGATCCAGTGCGCGCTTGCACTTGATCATCAGCGTATCGACCACCGCATCTTCAAAGGCTCGGGCGATATCTGCGCGGGTCTGATCGTCATTTTCGTTATTACGAATGGTATTTGCAGCAAACGTTTTCAGACCAGAGAAGCTGAAATCCAGCCCCGGGCGGTCAGTCATTGGACGCGGGAAGACAAAACGCTTTTCGACGCCCTGTGATGCCAATTTTGACAGCATTGGACCGCCAGGATAATCCAGCCCCAGCAGCTTGGCTGTTTTATCGAATGCTTCACCTGCCGCATCATCAATCGATTCGCCCAGCAGTTCATACTGGCCAATTCCGGTGACGCTAATCAGCTGTGTATGACCGCCGGAGACCAGCAGCGCGACAAACGGGAATGCAGGCGGATTTTCTTCCAGCATTGGGGCTAACAGATGGCCTTCCATGTGGTGTACTGGAATTGCTGGAACGCCCCAGGCAAATGCCAGCGAACGCCCCACGGTTGCGCCGACCAACAGCGCACCAACCAGACCAGGACCTGCGGTATAGGCTACCGCGTCAATCTCTTTGGCCGTCAGTCCCGCCTCTTTCAGCGCGGCCTGGATCAGCGGTACGGTCTTACGCACATGATCGCGCGAAGCCAGTTCTGGCACCACGCCGCCGTAGTCAGCATGTAATTTCACCTGACTATACAATTGGTTGGCTAAAAGACCTTTTTCATCGTCGTAAATGGCGATGCCGGTTTCATCGCAGGATGTTTCAATGCCCAATACACGCATGACTTGTTTTACCTCGCTCTATTACCGCGCAGTGTAGGACCAATGCGGGTTGATGTAAAACTTTGTTCGCCCCAGGAGTTCCGCTCGTGTATACTCCTTGTCCTTATAAAAGTCCCTTTCAAAATCGCGTCGGTGCTTTACAAAGCAGCAGCAATTGCAGTAAAATTCCGCACCATTTTGAAATAAGCTGGCGTTGATGCCAGCGGCAAACCGAATTTATTAAAGGTGAGAGTTACATGCCGGTAATTAAAGTACGTGAAAACGAGCCGTTCGACGTAGCACTGCGTCGCTTCAAGCGTTCATGCGAAAAAGCAGGTGTTCTGGCGGAAGTTCGTCGTCGTGAGTTCTATGAAAAACCGACTACCGAACGTAAGCGCGCTAAAGCTTCTGCTGTGAAACGTCACGCGAAGAAACTGGCTCGCGAAAACGCACGCCGTACTCGTCTGTACTAATCCATTGAGAGCCAACGCTCTCAATTCAGACCGAGTTGTAGTTGTAAGGCCGTGCTTCCGGAAGGAATGCGCGGCTTATTTTCGTTTATACATCAGCAACTACACAAAATCATTCACACTGTATCAAGACGGCAAGTGAGTGAATCCCCGGAGCTTACTTAAGTAAGTGACAGGGGTGAGCGAGCGCAGCCAACGCAGAGACAGTTTGAAGGATGAAGTGTAATAACGGGGCATATGGCTGGACGAATCCCACGTGTATTCATCAATGACCTGCTGGCAAGAACCGACATCGTCGATCTCATCGACGCGCGGGTAAAGCTGAAAAAGCAGGGCAAAAATTATCACGCGTGCTGTCCGTTCCATAACGAAAAAACCCCCTCTTTCACCGTAAACGGTGAAAAACAGTTTTATCACTGCTTTGGGTGTGGTGCACACGGCAACGCCGTCGACTTTCTCATGAACTACGACAAGCTCGAGTTCGTGGAAACCGTCGAAGAACTGGCCGCAATGCACAACTTAGAAGTGCCCTATGAAGCAGGCAGTGGCCCCAGTCAGATAGAGCGCCATCAACGGCAAAGTCTTTATCAATTGATGGACGGCCTGAACACTTTTTATCAACAGTCTTTGATGCAACCCGCCGCTACCCCTGCGCGCCAGTACCTGGAAAAGCGAGGATTAAGTAGCGACGTTATCACCCGTTTTGCCATTGGTTTTGCGCCCCCTGGTTGGGACAACGTCCTGAAGCGGTTTGGCGGCAATCCCGAGAATCGCAAATCGCTGATCGACGCGGGAATGTTGGTCACCAACGATCAAGGTCGCAGTTACGATCGCTTCCGCGAACGGGTGATGTTCCCCATTCGTGATAAACGTGGTCGGGTCATTGGTTTTGGTGGACGTGTGCTGGGCGATGCCCTGCCGAAGTACCTGAACTCCCCGGAAACCGATATTTTCCATAAAGGCCGTCAGTTGTATGGCCTTTATGAAGCCCAACAGGATAACGCCGATCCGCAGCGTCTGTTAGTGGTCGAAGGCTATATGGATGTGGTCGCCCTGGCACAGTACGGCATTAACTACGCCGTGGCATCCCTTGGGACGTCAACCACCGCCGATCACATTCAGCTGTTGTTCCGTGCAACGAACAACGTCATCTGCTGCTACGACGGCGACCGCGCCGGGCGCGATGCAGCATGGCGCGCGCTGGAAACCGCACTGCCTTATATGACAGACGGCCGCCAGCTACGTTTTATGTTTTTACCTGACGGTGAAGACCCCGATACGCTGGTGCGTAAAGAAGGGAAAGAGGCCTTTGAAGCCCGGATGGAGCAGGCGCTGCCGCTCTCCGCGTTTTTATTTAACAGCCTGTTACCGCAGGTCGATTTGAGTACCCCGGACGGACGCGCACAGCTCAGCACGCTAGCATTGCCGCTGATTACTCAGGTACCGGGCGAAACGTTACGCATTTATCTGCGACAGGAGTTAGGGAACAAGCTCGGCATCCTGGATGACAGCCAGCTTGAACGTTTAATGCCAAAACTGGCAGAAAATGGGGCTTCCCGCCCTGTTCCACAGCTAAAACGTACGACCATGCGTATACTTATAGGGTTACTGGTGCAAAACCCGGATTTGGCCCCGCTGGTTCCGTCGTTAGGCGCTCTGGATCAAAATAAGCTACCTGGACTTGGCTTATTCAGAGAACTGGTCAACACTTGTCTGTCTCAGCCAGGTCTGACCACCGGACAACTTTTAGAGCACTATCGCGGTACAAATGATGCTGCGACCCTTGAAAAACTGTCGATGTGGGACGATATAGCAGATAAAGATATCGCAGAAAAAACCTTCACCGACTCACTCAACCATATGTTTGATTCGATGCTTGAACTGCGCCAGGAAGAGTTGATAGCTCGTGAGCGCACACACGGTTTAAGCAGCGAAGAACGCCGGGAACTCTGGACGCTGAACCAGGAACTGGCCAAGAAATAGCTGAAAGACAAAAGTATTTAACGGCTTAACTGCCGAATATCGATCGGGAAGCCCCCGACAGCCGCACGGAGAGGCAGCGGCAAAATATAAGTATGCCCTCGTTTTGCCGTTGGCGGTTTTACCGCCCAACACCAATCAAACGAATTAAGTGTGGATACCGTCTTATGGAGCAAAACCCGCAGTCACAGCTGAAGCTTCTTGTCCAACGTGGTAAGGAGCAAGGCTATCTGACCTATGCCGAGGTCAATGACCATCTGCCGGAAGATATCGTCGATTCAGATCAAATCGAAGACATCATCCAAATGATCAATGACATGGGTATTCAGGTGATGGAAGAAGCACCGGATGCCGATGATCTGCTGCTTGCTGAAACCTCCAACAGCACCGATGAAGACGCGGAAGAAGCGGCTGCCCAGGTTCTGTCCAGCGTTGAGTCCGAAATCGGTCGTACAACTGACCCGGTCCGCATGTACATGCGTGAAATGGGTACCGTTGAACTGTTAACCCGTGAAGGCGAAATTGACATCGCTAAGCGCATCGAAGACGGGATTAACCAGGTTCAATGCTCCGTTGCCGAATACCCGGAAGCCATCACCTATCTGCTTGAGCAATACGATCGCGTAGAAGCTGAAGAAGCACGTCTTTCCGATCTGATAACCGGCTTTGTCGATCCGAACGCAGAAGAAGACATGGCGCCAACCGCGACCCACGTCGGCTCTGAACTTTCTCAGGAAGAGATGGATGATGACGAAGACGAAGATGAAGAAGACGGCGACGACGACAGCAGCGACGACGACAACAGCATCGACCCTGAATTAGCGCGCGAGAAATTCGGTGAACTGCGTACTCAGTACGAAATCACCCGCGACACTATCAAAGCGAAAGGCCGCAGCCATGCAGCCGCGCAGGAAGAAATTCAGAAGCTGTCTGAAGTATTCAAGCAGTTCCGCCTGGTGCCAAAACAGTTCGACTACCTGGTCAACAGCATGCGCGTCATGATGGACCGCGTGCGTACTCAGGAACGTCTGATCATGAAGCTCTGCGTTGAGCAGTGCAAAATGCCGAAGAAGAACTTCATCACTCTGTTCACCGGCAACGAAACCAGCGAAACCTGGTTCAACGCGGCAATCGCGATGAACAAACCGTGGTCTGAAAAACTGCACGATGTGGCAGATGATGTTCACCGCGGCCTGCAGAAACTGCAGCAAATTGAAGAAGAAACCGGCCTGACCATCGAGCAGGTTAAAGACATCAACCGTCGTATGTCCATCGGTGAAGCGAAAGCCCGCCGTGCGAAAAAAGAGATGGTTGAAGCAAACTTACGTCTGGTTATCTCCATCGCGAAGAAATACACCAACCGTGGTCTGCAGTTCCTGGATCTGATTCAGGAAGGCAACATCGGTCTGATGAAAGCGGTTGATAAGTTTGAATACCGTCGTGGTTACAAGTTCTCCACCTATGCAACCTGGTGGATCCGTCAGGCGATCACCCGTTCGATCGCGGATCAGGCGCGTACCATCCGTATCCCGGTACATATGATTGAGACCATCAACAAACTCAACCGTATCTCCCGCCAGATGCTGCAAGAGATGGGTCGCGAACCAACGCCGGAAGAACTGGCTGAACGTATGCTGATGCCGGAAGACAAGATCCGTAAAGTGCTGAAGATCGCGAAAGAGCCTATCTCCATGGAAACGCCGATCGGCGACGATGAAGATTCGCATCTGGGTGATTTCATCGAGGATACCACCCTCGAGCTGCCGCTGGACTCTGCCACCACCGAGAGCCTGCGTGCTGCAACGCACGACGTTCTGGCTGGACTTACAGCGCGTGAAGCGAAAGTTCTGCGTATGCGTTTCGGTATCGATATGAACACCGACCATACGCTGGAAGAAGTCGGTAAACAGTTCGACGTTACCCGCGAACGTATCCGTCAGATCGAAGCGAAGGCGTTGCGTAAACTGCGTCACCCGAGCCGTTCTGAAGTACTGCGCAGCTTCCTCGACGATTAATCTCAAGGTTTAAAACGTGAAAAAGCTCCCTCATGGGAGCTTTTTTTTCGCCTGTCAATCGAAGCATTCCCGGCGGCGCTACGCTTGGCCGGGCTACCCGTAGGCCGGATAAGGCGTTTACGCCGCCATCCGGCAATTTGCGCGGGTTCTTCCGGATGGCAGATTCACTTATCCACCTTACAAGCCGCGCGCCTTCAACGCCACATCCACTTCCCGATACGCCTCCACTAACTTATCCAGCGTAATACGGCTTAACCCACTGGGGTTCGGCAATACCCAAATCTGCGTCGTACCAATCGTCAGTGTCTGTTTCCCCCACTGCGCGCCACGTTGACTGAACCCCTGCTCAAATGCCTGTTTCCCGAGGATTGCGAGCGCTGCGGGTTGGAACTCTTCTATCTTCTCAATGAGCTTACGGCCACCGCTACGCATCTCCTGTAGCTTTATCTCATTGGCTTGCACCGTTGGCCTGTCGACGAATTTGGTGACGCCACAGCGGAAATCCAGTAGGTGTTGCGCCTCTTCCGGCTTTAGCTGGCGTTCAGTAAATCCCGCCTGATGGATAACCTTCCAGAAGCGGTTAGCCGGATGCGCAAATGGGAAGCCGGTCCCCGCAGAAGACAGCCCCGGATTGATGCCGCAAAAAACCACCCGCAGCCCCGGCGCCAGTATGTCCTTAACCATATTCACTCCACACAATACATCAGGGAACAAGTATAACGGACTGAAAATACATTGTTTATAAAAACAGCATCCGTACGCTTATGTCTGGATTGCAACGCGGAGTTACTTTATAATCCACCGCCACGGCCCCTTAGCTCAGTGGTTAGAGCAGGCGACTCATAATCGCTTGGTCGCTGGTTCAAGTCCAGCAGGGGCCACCAAATTTCAAGGGCTTGCGAGAAATTGCAGGTCCTTTTTAGTACCGATTATTCCTCTCATAAGTTACACTCCCAGTGTTTATGCATTTCAGCTAATGCCATCTGGCCGATATTAATCTTCCCCTCAACCTCCGATAATCGTCACCCAAAAATCAGGAGGTAAAATATGACGCTAAAACCAGGTGAGAACTCCGGTAACAACGGGGGTATCTATGTGGAGGTCGGGCCACGCGGTGGGGTAAAAGATAACTTTGCCACTATCGCGGACAACAAAACCGCGCCACCAACGCAAAGTCCTAAAAGCCACTGGGTGCTGGCAAAAAGAACACCCAACAGTAAACGTAAGTAAGAGCACTCGGCGCCACTACAGTTGGCGCCTACTGCTCACAACACATCCGGTGCTTTGCCGCCTGGCAAGCATTGCGCAAGATGTTCAGTGAGGAAATCGATGCAGGTTTTGATACGATCAGAGCTTGATGAACGCCGGGTATATACAGCCCAGATATTCGCTTCCTGATACCACTGGGGCAACACGTGAACCAGTTCACCGCGCTCAAGATACTGCGCAACATCCCATTCCGACCGCAATGTAATGCCATGACCTTTCAGTGCCCAAATGAGCACCACGCTGCCACTGTTGGAAGAATGAAAACCGTTTAGCCGGCAATGTGTCTGCTGCCTGCCATCCGTTAATATCCAGTTGCCAAATGCCGAGTTTTTTTCCTGAATCATCAGGCAATCATGTTGCACAAGCGCACTCACAGACTCCGGGTTACCGTGGCGTTCGAGATACTTAGGGGAAGCACAAAGGATCCGGCGATTAGTGGCCAACTGCCGTGCGATATACAATTCATTGATGTCATCCCCAACACGAATCTCAATATCGACGCCCTCCTCCACAAGATCCACTTCACGATCCGTTAGCGTGAGTTTTACCGTGATATCAGGGTAGGCGATCATAAATGACGACAGCGCCTCTGCGACATATTTATGCCCAAAACCAAATGAGCAGTTGAGGGTGATATTACCTGCCAGCACGCCACGTTGATTATCCAGACGACTGATAAAGCCATCCATTTCACTGACGACCTGCATCGCCCCATCCAGCGCATTTTCGCCTTCCGGTGTGAGACGCATCACTCTGTTATTACGGAAAAAAAGCCGGACGTTGAGGCATTTTTCAAGGATAGCGATGCGTTTGCTGATATAGGAGGGGGATAGTCCCAGCTCCAGCGCAGCCCGGGCAAATCCACCGTTGCGGGCAACGGTGACAAAAACGAAAAGATCTTCAACAGAAGGCCAGCCCTCAAGGGGCTGGCGATGCTTTTTACCTACAGGCGTCGTTTTCATAACATCGCAGCGAGATGACGGAAAATGACAATGTTATAACACCGATCGCAAAAATGACTGCAGTTTCTGCATGAAGATCTCTGGGATCTCCTCTTGCGGAGAATGTCCGCAAGGCAATGCTTCTCCCTGCACGCGCATCGCTTTTTCTCTCCAGGTATCCACCACATCATATAACTGCCCTACCGTGCCCTGAGCCCCCCACAGCAACAGTAGTGGACACTCAATACGCGCAGACGCATCCGCAGCATCGTCTTCAAGATCAATCGATGCCGCGGCACGATAATCTTCGCAGACCGCATGGATCATCTCTGGATTCTGGTAACAGCGCAGGTATTCATTGAACGCATCTTCTGATGTCGCCCCCGCAGTTTTTAACTGACCTGCAATATGCTTACGCAGAAAAAATGCCGGATCGTGCGCGATCATTGTTTCCGGTAATGGAAAAGGTTGGATCAGGAAAAACCACCAAAAATAGCGCGTGGCAAATGCCTTATTGGTTAACGCGTACATTGTAGCTGTCGGGGCTATGTCGATGAACGTGCAACACGTCACACTGTCAGGATAATCAAGGGCCAGACGATGTCCCACCCGTCCTCCACGGTCATGCCCGACAAAAGCGAACCGCGGATAACCCAGAATCTCCATCAGCATGACAATATCCTGCGCCATCATACGCTTTGAATAAGTACGATGCGCCGGATCACTCACTGGTTTGTCGCTGTCTCCATAGCCCCGCAAATCCGGCAAAATCACCGTGTGGCTTTTCGCCAATTCCGGCGCGACTTTACGCCATGTGATGTGGTTCTGTGGATGGCCATGTAAGAGCACCAACGGTGAACCGCTTCCTCCGACGGCGACCCGGATGGTTAAACCATTTGGCAGCCGTACATCCTTTAATGCAAACCCAGGAATGAACGGAGAAGCGCCGCATTCAATAACTGTACTCATCACTGTCTCCTGCCTTCTTTGCTTGCCCGACTTTGCCCCGTCTCATCGCCATCTCTTTTCTTAGCCACGTGCGGATACCGGACGCTTTAACCATGGGCGACGCGCGTAATGCTGCGCCTCAAAATTTTCAATCTCTGGCAGATATTGCAGTGTCCAGGCAATCGCATCTTCGCCAGCGGCCAACATCTCTCGTTTGAGTTCACTAATAACAAAAGGAAGTGTTTCATCTGCTGTCACAATCTCGCAGCGTTCAAGAGAAACCGTAATCAGATTGCTGTCAGCCTTCGTGGCCAACTGTGCCAGACGAGCCAGAGACGCGTCATCCAAAGAGATTGTCAGGATCCCGTTGCGCTGGCAGTTGTCATCAAAAATCCCGGCGAAAGTGGAACCTAACAGCGCCCGGATGCCCAACTGTTTTAATCCCCAAACGGCATGTTCGCGGCTCGATCCGCAGCCAAAGTTGGGGCCGACCAGCAAAAATGTCGCGTCCTGCCAGCCAGGCATATTGAGAATAAAATCGGGATTAGGCTGACCATTGCCCAAGAAACGACGATCGAAAAACACCCCTTTATTCAACCCCTGACGATCGATCCCTTTCAGGAACTGTTTCGGCATAATCACATCGGTGTCGATGTTCGGTTCCAGCATTGGCGCAATTCGCCCGCTAATTTGCTTAAACGTATCCATCTCATTCCCCCGCCTGAAGTAATGTCCGAACATCGACCAGATGCCCTGCTACCGCTGCTGCCGCGACCATCGCCGGGCTCATTAAATGCGTTCTTGCCCCTGCACCCTGCCGCCCAGGGAAATTACGGTTCGTACCCGATGCACAGCGATCGCCTGCTGCCAGCACGTCCTCGTTCATCGCAAGGCACATTGAGCAACCCGACTGACGCCATTCAAAACCAGCGTCAATGAAGATTTTCGCCAGCCCCTCTTCTTCCGCCTGGCACCGGACCTGCGTTGAACCGGGCACAATAATCCCGCGCACATGGCTGGCAATTTTGCGTCCTGCCACGACTTTCGCGACGGCCCGCAGATCTTCAATGCGGCCATTCGTGCATGAGCCAATAAAAGCGTGCGAAATACGAATGTCACTCACCGGCGTACCGGGCAGCAGATCCATATACTGGAGAGCTTTCTCAAGCGCGAGACGTTTAAGTGGATGCGTTTCATGTTCCGGGGATGGAACATAGCTGGTGATCGCACAGGTTTGATCCGGGCTGATCCCCCAGGTCACTTTAGGCTCAAGATCGAGACAGTCGATCGTCACGGTCTTATCAAAAACCGCATCTGCATCACTTTTCAACTGCGACCACTCCAGCAATGCCAGTTGCCAGAGTTCACCTGCGGGCATTTGCGGCTTCCCGTAGATATAGTCAAAAACCTTTGCATCCGGCGCAATAATCGCACCGCGAGCCCCTGCCTCCACAGCCATATTGCAAAGCGTCATTCGCCCCTCAACACTCAGGGCACTGATTGTTTCACCGTCGAATTCGATGGCATATCCTGTCGCACCATCTGCGCCAGTACGTTCGAGTAATGCAAGAACGATATCTTTTGCAGAACAACCAAAAGGTAATTCACCCTTAACGCTGACACGCAAGGTTTTCAGCTTACGATACACCAGCGTCTGAGTAGCCAGCAGGTGTTCGATTTCCGACGTACCGATACCAAATCCCAGAGCGCCGAACGCACCGTAAGTGGTGGTATGGCTGTCGCCAGCCGCAATCACCATTCCGGGCATGACCAGCCCTTGCTCGTGGGCAACGACATGTTCTATCCCTTGTCGTGGGTCCAGCACATCAAATAACGTGATACCAAAATCAGCGGCATTTTCCCGAAAATAATCAACCTGTAACTGACCGCCGGGATCCGTCATCAGCATATCGCGCTGAGGTCGGGTGGGATTAACATGATCAACATTCAGCAGAAAGGCTTCCGGATGCCGCACCGGCCGTCCCTGTTCCCTTAACCCGCTAAATGCTTGTGGACTGGTATATTCATTGAGTATCGAACGATCGATATAAAGTAAAACATGCCCTTCGTTATCAAGTTCCCGAACGGTATGCGATTCAACTAATTTTTCATACAGCGTTTTAGCAGACATAGATATATTCCTGGGGTAACGAATGGCTGAATAATGAGAGATTCGTCATTGAGGCTTTTAGCTATAGTGACACATTCATAAAAAAACGATGATTCCAGTCGGGAAAGTATAAAAACACACTTCGTGTTGGTGAGCAGACGCCGCCCAGAGTAGGTTGCGCTGCGATCACAATGATTTCGCAGGCACCGCTGATCTGATTATGTTCATATTTTTATTTTGCCCAGAAAGACAAAACGAAATGGCGTATTTAATGAAATGGAGATCGTCAGAGGTGAACCAGATAATAAAAACGTGGTTATTCTTAAGATATAGAGTTAGCCACGCGTTTTAAACGCACCAGGTTGGCTATCGGGATTAATCAGAGTCGGGGCAGCGCTTTTGGACGCTGCCATCCCGAAGATGGAAACGTCCGTTAGCGTTTTATTCGATAGTCAGCTCACACGAGTTCTTTGAGCTGCTCCTGCATATAGGTCGAAAAATACTCTGGATTCTTGATAAGGATACGGTTACCGGAGGCAACTTTTTCTGCCCATCCGGCCACTTTTTTCGTGAACTCGGGATTCCATCCCTCCTGCTCACCCCGTGCCATCACAACTTCCGGACTCGCTGGCACACCTAAGTCATGCAAATACTTTAAGATTCCCTTAGCGGTACTTTCGTCCATTGAATGGGGTACTGACACTGAGGTGTTCATACCACCAATAAAATCCAATGCTTTCTCAATTGCTGTTGGCATGCTCTTATCCTTAAAATTAACCACGTGAGAGACACATTTATACTATGTACCCAACTCAGTCGGGATATCAAAGAGAACGTTGCCTTTATTTGATTTACCCCTCAGCTAAACGCTTGCGGCGACTGTTTTCTGCGCTATTTTTTTGCTTCCCCGGCTAAAACCAGGCCAGTAGCCACCGCATTACGCGGCCCTTCGGTCCCCCGGATATTGCCCTGTCCCGCGACGACACCGTAATGCGCCAACGCGTCGGTGATCATCTGCGGAATTTCAAAATCCAGCGATGAGCCTCCCACCAGCACCACAAAAGTGATATCGCGAATGGAGCCGCCAGGTGACACCTGGCGCAATGCACGCAGGCAGTTGGTCACGAAGACCTTCTCCTTAGCTTGACGTCGCACCAGACGAATTTTTTCCAGCGAAGTCTGGTTATCCACGGGGATCAGCTCGCCGTCTTTCAGATACACCACTTTGGCAAATACCGACGGGCTGAGTGGTTCGCGGAAAAACTCCACCGCACCGTTCTCATGACGAATACTGAACAGGCTCTCTACTTTCGCCAGCGGGTATTTTTTTATTTCCTCGGCCAGAAACGGATCGCTCAGACCCAGTTCCGTCTGAATCAACAGGCTGACCATATTCCCCGCACCGGCCAGATGTACCGCCTTTACTGCACCTTCGCTATTGATGATGGCTGCATCAGTGGAACCAGCGCCTAAATCGAGGATCGCCAGCGGCGCAGCACATCCAGGCGTCGTTAACGCGCCAGTCACGGCCATATTGGCCTCTACACCACCCACTTCAACAGAGGTGTTTAATCGCGCGCTCAACTCGCTGGCAATAGCCTGCATTTGTAAACGATCGGATTTCACCATCGCCGCAATACCGACAGCATTTTCCATCGAACACTCCCCGGCGATGCCGCCCTGCACCTTACGAGGAATAAACGTATCAACTGCCAGCAAATCCTGAATATGCACCGCGTTCATATCATGCCCGGACAGCGAAGCCATCACCTTACGCACGCGTTCCAGCATACCGCCTGCATGCGTTCCCGCTTCACCGCGAATGTCACACACTGGCGCACAGGCGCTCATCGCCTGCATAATAGCCTGCGCCCCTTGCGCCACGTCAGCCTCGCCGCCGCGCCTTTCTCCGCGGATAAAAATCTTACCCGCCGGGATCACCCTTGAGCGCACATCACCCTGCGGTGTTTTCAGCACCACGGCGGAGCGGTTACCAATCAGCGCCCTGGCAATAGGGACGATGGTTTGCGTTTCCTCCGGCGTCAGGGCAAAGAACGTGGCGATGCCGTAGGGGTTAGACAGCGCCCGAACAACCTGGCCCGCGGCCGCGACTTCGACCGCCGCCAACACCCCCTCCGGCACTTTTTCCAGCAGCGTGACTTCATCAACCACCGGCATAGTTCGCCGCAGACGATTGTTCACCAGCACGCCATCATCTTTTTTCAGGATCGCCGCCACCACGTTCACGCCGCGATCCAACGCGTCGTTGATCAGCCAAACAGCTTCGAGGAAATCCATTTCCTCACCCACCAATGGGATCCAGCCCTGGGTAAACCGATCCTCGCTCAATGCCGCCAGCTTCTCCACTGCAATGGTGGTTCCCATTCCCACGCCAACGCCGCCGGGCGTTTGTGGGTTATGACCAATCATCGTCGATTCAGTAATGATGGTCTCGGTGATCGTTTCCATCGCCACATCACCAATGACCGGTGCGGCCTCATTGATACAGATTTTCGCCACATCTTTAAGCGACCATGGCGTTTTTTCCAGCGCCTGCTGCAGGGAAGCGACCACCCCGGCAATATTGTCCCGCGTTCCTTTCATGCCCGTGGTCGCGACAATCCCGCTGGCGATAAACCGGCCATGCTGCGCCAACGCCACTTCCGTGGTGGCGTTGCCGATATCAATCCCTGCAATTAACGGCATATTCCCTCCGTCACTGGCTGCCTTTACGCAGCTTGTTTCTCTGCTGATACACCTCTGCCGACTCGCGCACAAACCCGGCGTTTACCGTCGCGTGCCAGGTATGTTCCAGCTCATCAGCGATCGCCTGTAGCTCCGCGAATGAAGAGCGAAACGGACGTAGTGCGTTGTAGATTTCCAGAATGCGGGTATCCGGGATAGCAATCAGTTCCGCCGCCCGACGGAAGTTGCGCGCCACGGCATGACGGTGCATCTGTTCGGCAATCTGCGCCTGATACTCCAGCGTTTGCTGGGAAATACGCACATCCTGCGGCCCTACATGTCCCGCCAGCACATTCTCAAGGGTGATATCGGTTAATGGTTTCCCGGTGGGGGTCAGGATTTTCTCCGGGCAGCGGGTAGCTAAAGGGTAATCCTGCGCGGTCATGATGTTGTCGTTCATTGTCATTCCCTTACTAGTGCAATATGCAGCGTGACAGGCGCAGCATCCTGCACCACATGCTTGGTTTCTTTAATGTGAAACAACGCGGCTTTGGCCATAAATTTGGGGCGCACCATCTGGTCATTGACCACCGGAACCGGCGAGGGCGACTCTTTGCGTGCATAGCGCGCAGCGTTCTTTCCAATCTGACGATACGTTTCCAGCGTCAGCAGCGGGGCCTGAGAGAAGAGTTCAAGGTTACTCAGGGGCAGCAAATCACGCTGATGGATAACCGTGGTTCCCTTTGACTGAATACCAATCCCGATGCCGGAGCCACTGAGGTTCGCCGCATCCCACGCCATAAAAGAGACATCCGAAGTGCGCAGAATTCTCACCACTCGCGCATGCAGTCCCTCTTCTTCAATCCCTGCCACCAGCTCTTTCAGAATCGCGTTGTGCGGCATATCAATCAGGGTTTTATGCTGGTGCTTGCCAAAGGCCGGTCCGACGCCAATCACCACTTCGTCAGCGCGAGCGTCTGCTTTTGCCGCCTCGCCTTCACTGACCTGCAAGGTAAAAACGGGCTTACGTTCAGTTGTGCATTCCACGGTGTACCGCCTTATTCAATCGAGCTGGGCTGAACCACGCCCGCAATATTTTTAATTTCCGCCCAGCGTTCGGCACTGATGCGATAGCCGGTGCCGGGTCCCTGATAATCATTGATGTCGTTCACGGCGCTGACCACGTCGAACTGGCGATCCAGAATGGCCGATGTTTGCAGGTAATCACCGGTCACACGCTGTCTCAACATATTGAGAATATTGCTGGCGATATCTTCGAATCCGCTACCGCTTAGCGCCCCGACGATATCCAGCCCGGTAATGTTGCGCTTCATCATCTCTTCCACTGCCGCCAGATCTTCCACCACATTGCGCGCAGGCATGTCTTTGCTGCCGTGAGCATAGGTGGCAGCCTCCACTTCCTCATCACTGATTGTCGGCAGCCCCAGTTCGCGGAATACCGCCTGAATAGCCCGCGCCGCTTTGTTACGGATGGCGATGGTTTCTTCTTCGGTTACCGGGCGCAGGCCACCGTCAACCATCAGGTCACGTTGCAGTATGTTGTAATCATCGAAGTCTTCAGCATCGAAGTTAGAACCGGCAAACATGTTGTCGTAGTTGGGGACGGCGCTATAGCCAGAGAAGATAAAGTCGGTGCCGGGCAGCATCTGCATCAGGGTGCGGGCGGTACGGCGAATATCGGAGTGTGAGAAGGTCTGGTCATTGGCCGAGGCCACTTCAAGGTCGAGCATCGACGCAATCAGGTTTTCCGCCAGCACCGCGCGAATACCCGACGGCACTGCGCCCGTCATCCCGATACAACTGACCGCCCCGTTTTGCAGCCCCTGCACACCCGCGCCCTTGGTAATGAAAATGCAGCGGGATTCCAGGTACAACATCGATTTACTCTCGGAATAACCCATCAAGGCTTCCGAACCGGTACCGGAGGTATAGCGCATCTTCAGCCCGCGGGATGCATAGGCCGAGGCGAGAAACGCTTTTGACCACGGCGTATCGTCGCCGTCAGTGAATACCGATTCCGTTCCGTAGACCGACACCGTTTCGGCGTAGCTGGTTAACCCGCGCATTCCCAGCTCCAGCTCAGTAGCCTCTTCAACGGAACATTGTGTCAGCACGCCAGGACGACCGCACTGAGAACCGACCAACAGCGCCAGGGCGTTAAACGGCGCATAGCGGGCAATCCCGACCGTCGTTTCCTGTTCGGAAAAACCACGAATCCCCGCTTCAGCGGCATCGGCGGCAATCTGCACCGGATTATCTTTCAGGTTGGTCACGTGACACTGGTTGGAGGGCGTGCGTCGGGCGCGCATTTTTTGCAGCGCCATCATCATCTCTACCACGTTCATTTTCGCCATCACCTCCACTGCTTTCGCCGGGGTAATCGCGGTGGTAATGGCAATGATCTCTTCGCGACTGACGTGGATATCTACCAGCATTCTGGCGATCGCCAAAGCGTCGAGCTGCATGGCGCGCTCGGTTTCAGCCACGTTTATCGCGTAGTCGGCAATAAAGCGGTCAATCATGTCGAACTGTGCGCGGCTCTTGCCGTCCAGTTCAACAATACGACCCTTCTCCACCTTCACAGAAGAGGCCGGATCGTAGGGACTTTCCATGGCGATCAGCCCTTCTTCCGGCCATTCGCCAATAAGCCCATCCTGATTTACAGGACGCTTTGCAAGGACTTCGAATCGTTTTGATCTTCTCATAGTTTATGGACTCAAAAGATAAAGAATAGGGACGCCAGGCTGTATCGCTGGTGCTCTATCACCCCAGCAATCGCCTTTATCAGCAATAGCCGAACTTTAAATGAGCAGGCCGATAAAAAAATAAAATTAATTGCGTTCCAATTTGATACATATTTAAATGTCAGCGTTTCATATTGAAACGGTCCACGGGAATATCCACGAAGAATTGTGACGCGCTTAAATGATCATTATCAATAAATGCCGAACACAGGAAATAAAATTAATATTTTAGAAAAATCTACACTATTGACTTAATAACGCGCCGCGAGAAAATACAGAAAACCCAATGAGAAAAAATAGCTGTAGCGCGATATTTTTTGCGACCTCAGCCCTACAACCTTGTCAGGAGATACTGTGAATAAGAGCCAACAAATCGCCACCATTACGCTGGCGGCCGCAAAGAAAATGGCGACTGCCGTCGAGGCAAAAGCGCTTAAAATCAACGTTCCAGTAGTCTTTTCCGTGGTTGACCGCGGCGGAAACACGCTACTGATACAGCGCATGGATGAGGCGTTTGTCACCAGTTGTGATATTTCTCTCAATAAAGCCTGGACCGCCTGCTGTCTGCGGCAGGGCACACATGAAATTACCGATGCAGTACAACCAGGAGCTTCTCTATATGGTTTGCAGCTCACTAACCAACAACGCATCGTTATTTTTGGCGGCGGCTTACCTGTTATATTAGACGGACAATTAATCGGTGCCGTAGGCGTTAGCGGCGGCACTGTAGAACAAGATAGATTATTGGCTGAGACCGCACTGAATTGTTTCTCTGAATTATAATTTAAATCTAAGAAGGTATATTATGAGCTATCGTATGTTTGATTACCTTGTGCCGAATGTTAACTTTTTTGGCCCAAATGCTATTTCCGTTGTCGGCGAACGTTGCAAACTGTTAGGCGGTAAAAAAGCGCTGCTGGTTACCGATAAAGGTCTGCGGGCGATAAAAGACGGTGCGGTAGATAAAACGCTGGCGCATCTGCGTGAAGCCGGGATTGAGGTGGTCGTATTTGACGGCGTAGAGCCGAACCCTAAAGACACCAACGTGCGCGACGGTCTGGAGGTATTTCGCAAAGAGCAGTGCGATATCATCGTTACCGTTGGCGGCGGTAGCCCGCATGACTGCGGTAAAGGTATCGGTATCGCGGCCACGCACGAAGGCGATCTCTACAGTTACGCCGGAATTGAAACGCTGACCAATCCGCTGCCGCCAATCGTTGCGGTCAATACCACCGCGGGTACCGCCAGCGAAGTCACCCGCCACTGCGTGCTGACCAATACCAAAACCAAAGTGAAGTTTGTGATTGTCAGTTGGCGTAACCTGCCGTCGGTTTCCATTAATGACCCGCTGCTGATGCTCGGTAAACCAGCACCACTTACCGCCGCGACCGGGATGGACGCCCTGACCCACGCCGTGGAAGCTTACATTTCCAAAGATGCTAACCCGGTCACCGATGCCGCCGCTATCCAGGCGATCCGTCTAATTGCCCGTAACTTGCGCCAGGCCGTCGCGCTGGGCAGCAACCTGAAAGCCCGTGAAAATATGGCCTATGCCTCTCTGCTGGCCGGTATGGCTTTCAACAACGCCAACCTCGGCTATGTTCATGCGATGGCACACCAGCTCGGTGGTCTGTACGACATGCCACACGGCGTGGCAAATGCGGTACTGCTGCCACACGTAGCCCGTTATAACCTCATCGCCAACCCGGAGAAATTTGCTGATATCGCTGAGTTTATGGGCGAGAACACCGACGGGCTGTCAACCATGGATGCCGCTGAGCTGGCCATTCGCGCCATCGCCCGTCTTTCCGCCGATATTGGGATTCCACAGCATTTGCAGGAGCTGGGCGTCAAAGAAGCCGATTTCCCTTACATGGCGGAAATGGCGCTGAAAGATGGCAACGCGTTCTCGAACCCGCGTAAAGGGAACGAGAAAGAGATCGCTGAAATCTTCCGTCAGGCTTTCTAATCCAAAGGGGGCGCAATGTCACTTTCATCACCGAGCGTACATCTGTTTTATCACCCACGCTGGCAGGATACCCGCGCGCTTGATGAGCTGTGCTGGGGGCTGGAAGAGCAAGGCGTCCCATGCCGGACTGTCTGTTGCGACGAGAATGACTGTGCGCTGGCCTTGAGCAAACTTGCGGCCAAAAGCTCAACGCTGCGTGTCGGTCTTGGTCTCAACGCCACGGGTGATATTGCTTTAACCCACGCCCAGTTGCCCGAGGATCGGGCGCTGGTTCGTGGTCATATCACCGCCGGAATGGCGCAGATCCGCACGCTTGGCGCCAATGCTGGTCAACTGGTCAAAGTGCTTCCTTTCAGCGAGATAAAATAAATGTACCGTATCTATACCCGTACTGGTGATAAGGGCACGACCGCGCTGTTTGGCGGCAGCCGTATCGACAAAGACGATATCCGCGTGAATGCCTATGGCACCGTGGACGAACTGATTTCCCAGCTTGGCGTCTGCTACGCCAGCACGCGCCTGACAGCGCTTCGCCAGGATTTACATACCATCCAGAAGACGCTGTTTGTGCTTGGCGCGGAACTTGCCAGTGATGAGAAGGGACTTGCTCGCTTAACACAGACGATTAGCCCCGAGGATATTCAGGCGTTGGAGCAGCTTATTGATCGCAATATGACGCAAAGCGGTCCGCTAAAAGAGTTTGTTGTTCCGGGGAAAAACCTCGCATCGGCACAGTTGCATATTGCGCGCACGCTGGCGCGTCGGCTGGAGCGACTCCTCATCGCCATGGACAGAACGTTGACGCTGCGTGATGAGCTTAAGCGTTACATCAATCGTCTGTCCGACGCCCTCTTCTCGATGGCGAGGATCGAAGAAACTACTCCAGATGTTTGCGCTTAAACTGGCTGGCATCGATGTCGTACTGTTTCATCTTGCGCCACAAGGTGGTGCGGCCAATATTCAGCAGTTGCGACATTTCCTGCACACGTCCGCTGGTGACGCGGGCGGCATGGATAATTGCTTCTTTTTCGATGGCGGTAAACGTCAGGCTGGCTGGCAGCAGCGATGATGCAGTCTCCAGGCCAGGGCGTTCCGCAAACAGATAATCCGGCAGATTACTCAGGCGAATATGGCCATTGTCGCTACTGATAGCGATATTTTCGATAATGCTGTTGAGCTCAAAATCATTGCCCGGCCACGAGTAGGCAACCAGTTGTGCCAGCGCGTCATCGTCCAGCTTCAGACTGGATGAAAAGCGTTTTTTCAGGCTATTTAAGCGTGTATGAATCAGCGCCGGAATGCTGTTACGCCGTGCCCGCAGCGGTGGAATAACAATTTCAAAGGAGTGTAACGCGTAATACAGTTGGCGGCTAAAGCGGTTTTGCTCCACCAGGTTGGCGAGATCAACCGTAGTAGTGGCAATCACTTTCACATCAACTGGGATCAGGCGGCGGGCATCAAGACGAGTCAATACGCCCTGCTTGATAACCTGCAACAACGCGGATTGCAACTCGGGTGCCAGATACTCAATTTTTTCCAGAAACAGCGTACCGCCGTTCGCCAGCTCAAGGCGGCTCAGCCGACCGTTTTCATCATCGGTTGGCGCACTGCCCATAAAATCCTGCCCCAGCACGCTGTTGGCATACAGTTGGCAGTTAACGGCGATATAAGGCCCGCTGGCGCGTTCACTTTCATTGTGAATAGCCTGGCTCAATAGCTCTTTACCCACCCCCTCTTCACCGCACAACAGAATAGGGAAACTCCCTCTCGCCGCCTGGCGACCAAAATGGATCAGTCGACGGGTTTCCGGGTCATCCGTCGACATCTGTTCAAAGGTGTGGCTGACTTTCCCGAGCTGGCTGGTCATCAACTGACGCATTTGTTCAACGGGATGAAGCAGCAGAATAAAGCTGTTGCCCTGTTCTTCAACGATAGGTTTCAGAGTAATAACAGCATCAACAAACTGGTGCTGGCTTTCGAAAGTCACTTCGACGTGATTCAGTCCGCGAGCATGTTTGATCGCCCGGCGCAGCAAGGTGGGCAGATTAACCAGGTCATTAATGTTTTTACCCTGGCTGGCCTGTGCATCCAGATGTAAAAGCAAAGCGGCACGGGCATTAAGAAACTGCAGAACGCCCTGCTCGTTCCATGCCATTACGCCATCATCCATGCTCTCTAACAGCCCATACATCTGATTAAGATGGCGGTTAGATTCGGCCAACAGGCTGTCGGTCAGCAAAGAGTTGCCGACTTCTCTGGCAATTGCCAGCGTCAGGGAGAGATCGGAAACGGACTCATGCTCCACCAGGCAGCACAGGGAAATGGAGCCAAACAGCCGCCCATGGTTATCAAAGACCGGGGTAGAGCAGAACGACCACGGATGCAGCGCCTGCTTAAAATGCTGATCGCCTGAGGTTTTTGTCGGCTGCCCTGGCATCGTCGCCAGCGATAGCGCACAACTGCCGATAATGCTCTCCGCACAGTAGCTACCGTCACGAAAGCCAAGTTCCGCCAGTTGTTCCACCGTCTGCGGATCGCCGCACCGGCTGAGAATACAAGCCGATTCATCCAAAATCAGCAGCGCACAGGGACGTCCATCCATAAACTCCCAGGCATCTTCCAGTGCGGCCTGTCCAATCGTCAGCAGTGCAGTCTTGCGGCGGCAAATCGACGCAAAAGTCAGTCCCTGCGCCTGATGCGGTGCCTGCCAGGTTTCCCGCTGCATAAACTTGCTGCAACGATGCCATGACTGAGCAATGACCGAAGAAACTTCCTTCCCGATGCCATGAGTGTGCGCCGTCATATCCATTTCCGCTGTTTTACCATAGACAACCCCTCCGGCAGAGACTGTCAGAGGGGGAGAAGATACTGAATAAAAGGCTTACCGACGTCTGATTAACGCGCCAGCCACTGCTGTCCCAGCAGGTCTGCCGTCAGAATCGCGGCATGGACGCTTTCAGGCGTCACCGGGAACGGCATATTGTGAATGGTTTCACCTTCCGCGCAGGTGGCTTTCGCAACAGCCATAATCTTAGCGTCGATGCCGTCTTTCACGCCCATTTGCGCCAGCGTTACCGGCAGATCCACTTTCTGGCAGAAATTCAGCACTGTTTCGATCTCTTCCATCGGGCTGTTCTGCAGCACCAGTTGCGCCAGCGTACCAAACGCCACTTTTTCACCGTGGTACAAATGGTGACACTCTTCCAGAATGGTGAAGCCGTTATGGATGGCGTGTGCCCCCGCGAGGCCACTGCTTTCAAAGCCAATGCCGCTGAGATAGGTGTTCGCTTCCACGATACGTTCCAAAGCATCGGTCACCACGCCAGCCTGTGCAGCCAGGCGAGCCTTTTCACCTTCTGCCAGCAGCGTATCATAGCACAAGCGTGCCAGGCTCAGGGCCGCCGCCGTGGACTGTCCCCCCGCCATGCTGGTCGCTCTGGCATCAAAACACGCTTTTGCTTCAAACCAGGTCGAGAGCGCATCGCCCATCCCGGCCACCAGCAGACGTACCGGCGCTTTGGCGATAATTGCTGTATCCATGACAACCATATCCGGGTTTTTCGGGTAGATCAGATATTCTTCGAACTCACCGGCTTCGGTGTAGATAACAGATAGCGCACTGGTTGGCGCATCCGTTGAGGCGATAGTTGGGATCACCACCACCGGCAGTTTCTGGTAGTAGCCAATCGCTTTGGCTGTATCCAGCGTTTTCCCACCGCCAATCCCAACCACACCACGGCAACCGTGCTGCTTCAGAATGGCAATCAGGCGATTAATTTCAACATGGCTGCATTCGCCATTGAAGCGTTCCGCGTGGCAGCTAATACCGTGGCTGTGCAGGCCATTGAGTACTTTGTCTCCCGCCAGTTTCATGACGAAGTCATCTGCAATCACGAAAAAGCTGTCTGCCAGATTTTTAGCGTATTGACCAAATAAGGTAGAAGCGTCAGGACCCTGGAGATATTTGGCTGGAGATTGAATAACTTTTAGCATTCCTTTCATCCTCAAATAAGTACATGTTTTTACATGGTGAGCCCTGGCGTTAACCTGTTTAGCCTGTTGCGAACGGCGAAAACGGGAGGTACCGGAGCGATGCAATAACTGTATGGCGAGGCGGGAACAAAAAAATCATTCGTCTTTTTGTTCTGATATGAAACAGATAAAAATGACATGCGTTCCATATTGAAACGATTAACCATAAAAATACTAAGGTTTGCGATCCCGATCCGTTCATTTGCCGGCAAATCCTTGCAGAACGCGAAAATCGAATTCCCTTTGCCTCTCTCTGACACCATTAAAAGCAGTAACAAAACGTTGACTGTGCCGTGTGGCCAACATTGAAAAGGCGATAAAAAAGTCGAGCGGGCTCGCATTGTGATCATTCTTCTCACAAATACGTTCCATTACGGAACAAAAAATAACAATTACGTTCCGTAATGAAACTCATTTTGCCGCTGTTTTTTTCCACGCTGACTCCGCCAGAATCTCCCCCATCGCCTCCGCACCATGACAATGCATTCGGGGGTTTGTTTTACACTCAACCTCGAGGAGCCGTTATGTCTCAATTCTTTTTTAATCAGCGTACCCAACTCGTTAACGACGTCATCGACGGTACGATTATCACCAGTCCCTGGAACAATCTGGCGCGTCTGGAAAGCGATCCGGCTATTCGCATCGTGGTTCGTCGCGATCTCAACAAAGATAACGTGGCGGTGATCTCCGGTGGCGGCTCAGGACACGAACCCGCCCACGTTGGCTTTATCGGCAAAGGGATGTTGACCGCGGCAGTCTGTGGCGACGTGTTTGCGTCCCCGAGCGTAGATGCAGTGCTGACCGCAATCCAGGCGGTAACTGGCGAGGCAGGCTGTCTGTTGATCGTTAAAAATTACACCGGCGATCGTCTTAACTTCGGCCTCGCCGCCGAAAAAGCACGCCGCCTTGGCTATAACGTCGAAATGCTGATTGTCGGCGACGATATCTCCCTGCCGGATAACAAGCACCCTCGCGGGATTGCGGGCACTATCCTGGTACATAAAGTGGCAGGCTATTTCGCTGAACGCGGCTACAACCTCGCCACCGTCCTGCGTGAAGCGCAGTATGCAGCAAGTAACACCTTCAGCCTGGGCGTCGCCATTTCCAGTTGCCATTTGCCGCAGGAAACCGACACCGCACCGCGCCATCATGCGGGCCATGCCGAACTGGGCATGGGCATTCACGGCGAGCCAGGCGCCTCGGTTATCGCTACCCAAAACAGTGCGCAGGTGGTGACTCTGATGGTCGATAAACTCATGGCGGCACTGCCTGAAACTGGCCGTCTGGCGGTGATGATTAATAATCTGGGCGGCGTGTCCGTTGCTGAAATGGCTATCATCACTCGGGAACTGGCAAACAGCCCACTGCATCCGCGTATCGACTGGCTGATTGGCCCGGCCTCGCTGGTCACCGCCCTGGATATGAAAGGTTTCTCGCTGACCGCCATCGTACTGGAAGAGAGCATCGAAAAAGCACTGTTAACCGAAGTAGAAACCAGCAGTTGGCCGACGCCTGTCCCACCACGCGAAATCAACTGTGTGCCATCATCGCAGCGCAGCGCGCGTGTCGAATTCCAGCCTTCAGCCAACACGCTGGTCGCCGGGATTATTGAGCAGGTCACCGGAACGCTTTCCGATCTGGAAGCACACCTCAACGCGCTGGATGCCAAAGTAGGTGATGGTGATACAGGTTCAACTTTTGCCGCTGGTGCACGTGAAATCGCTGACCTGCTGCATCGTGAGCAGCTTCCACTGAATAACCTCGCCACGCTGTTCGCCCTGATCGGCGAACGCCTGACCGTGGTGATGGGCGGGTCCAGCGGCGTACTGATGTCCATCTTCTTTACCGCCGCCGGGCAGAAGCTGGAGCAAGGGGCTGATGTTGCCGAAGCCCTGAACACAGGGCTGGCGCAGATGAAGTTCTACGGCGGTGCAGACGAGGGTGACCGTACGATGATTGATGCGCTGCAACCCGCGCTGACATCTCTGCTGGCACAACCGCAAAACCTGCAAGCCGCTTTTGACGCCGCACAGGCAGGCGCAGAGCGTACCTGTCTGTCGAGCAAAGCCAACGCGGGTCGCGCATCGTATCTCAGCGGTGAAAGCCTGCTGGGCAATATGGACCCCGGTGCACACGCCGTCGCAATGGTATTTAAAGCACTGGCAGAGAGTGAGTTGGGATAAGCCATAAGTGCCTGATGCGCTTCGCTTATCAGGCCTACGAGTGCAAGCCTTTGTACGCCGCCATTCGGCAAAGAAATGCCTGATGCACTGCGTTTATCAGGCCTACGAGTGCAAACCTTTGTAGGCCGGATAAGGCGTTCACGCCGCCATCCGGCAAAGAAATGCCTGATGCGCTTCGCTTATCAGGCCTACGAGTGCAAACCTTTGTAGGCCGGATAAGGCGTTTGCACCGCCATCCGGCAAAGCAATGCCTGATGCACTGCGCTTATCAGGCCTACGAATGCAAACCTTTGTAGGCCGGATAAGGCGTTTACGCCGCCATCCGGCGAAGAAATGCCTGATGCACTGCGCTTATCAGGCCTACGAGTGCAAACCTTTGTAGGCCGGATAAGGCGTGTGCGCCGCCATCCGGCAAAGAAATGCCTGATGCACTGCGCTTATCAGGCCTACGAATGCAAACCTTTGTAGGCCGGATAAGGCGTGTGCGCCGCCATCCGGCAAAGAAATGTCTGATGCACTGCGCTTATCAGGCCTACCATCTGCACGCTGTTGTAGGCCGGATAAGGCGTGTGCGCCGCCATCCGGCGAAGAAATGCCTGATGCACTGCGCTTATCAGGCCTACGAATGCAAACCTTTGTAGGCCGGATAAGGCGTTTGCGCCGCCATCCGGCTGCATATTAGCGATAGACGCGAATACCGCCTTCTACGCCCCGACTAAACAATACTTGCCACAGCTCAATATCTCTGGCGCGGAACGCACCGGCACAAGCGCACAGGTAATAATTGAACATCCTTCTGAAGGTCGCGGAATAACGCGATGACAGCTCTGGCCACGCCTGATTAAACCGTGCATGCCAGGCCATCAGCGTTTTATCATAGTCACTGCCAAAGTTATGCCAGTCTTCCATCACGAATCGCGACTCGCTCGCTTCAGCAATATGCGAAATCGCCGGTAAGCAGCCATTCGGGAAAATATATTTATTGATCCACGGATCAACGCTCATCCCTTTTTTATTGCTGCCAATGGTATGCAGCAGGAACAATCCGTCCGACTTCAAACAGCGGTCAGCAATACTGAAATAGGTATCGTAATTTTTTGGCCCCACATGCTCGAACATCCCCACGGAGACAATACGATCGTAGTGCTTGTCGAGGTCACGATAATCCTGAAGCAGGATGGTCACATCCAGGCCTTCACAGCGCTGCTGCGCCATTTTTTGCTGCTCTTTCGAGATAGTGACGCCTTCTACCGCCACGCCATAATGGCGCGCCGCATATTCGGCCAGTCCGCCCCAACCGCAACCAATGTCCAGTAAACGCATGCCCGGTTTCAGTTGCAGCTTCTCGCAAATCATTTTTAATTTGGCGTTTTGCGCATCTTCTAAGGTGGTAGCCTCTTTCCAGTAACCACAGGAATATTGCATGTGGGGATCCAGCATCAGCGCAAAGAGATCGTTGCCAATATCGTAGTGTTCTTTACCGACAATCCACGCACGACTGCGGGACTGCAAATTAAACAGGCGGGCACTGGCAATACGCAATATATCCTTCAGATTTCCCGGCATTTGCTGGTCGAGTTTTGCTTTCAGGATTTTGCAGAACAGAACATCGAGACGTTCGCAGTCCCACCAGCCTTCCATATAGCTTTCGCCAAGCCCTAGGGAGCCTTGTTGCAGCACCCGTTTAAAGAAACCGGCATGATGAAGTTGAATGTCCCAGGGGCGGGAACCATTGATCTGAATATCTGCTTGCTGGAGCAGCTCTTTTCCCATTCGGGTCCAGTTATCATTTGTTTCATTGACGATGACAGCGTCTGAACAAAGCGTGTTCATGGTATTTACCAAAGATGGGCTATTAATTCTTACGCAAGATTATTATGGAAAAAAGAATGTATGTATTATGATTTGCGGACAAGATCTATCGAGCAGCGGCCACCTAACCGGGAGAATCACGTCTTTGAGTATGGATACTTTCCCCCCAAAACAGTGGAACTCCTTCCCCGACGACTCCATGACCGAGTTGCCGCAGGACGTTTACTTTCGCTCTTATGTCCTTGAAGCCAACCACCATGTTCCGCAGCACTCACATGCTTTTATGCAGTTTCATTTTGCCCGCAAAGGCAGTATGCGCATTGATGTCGCCGGCAAGTGCTGGATAATCCCCGCGCATTACGGCATCTGGATCCCCAATAATACTGAGCATGCCGTTTGGGCGCTGGATGATGTGCATTTAGAGAATCTGGATATTAAACCGGGCTTTCTCGAAGAAAGTATCCATGAGTGTAAAGTCGTGGCGATCAGTGATTTCGCCAGAGAGTTTATTCACTACGCCACGAATTCAATTTCAGGCCATTATGATAGCCAGTCAAAAGAAGGCAAACTGGTCAGTGTGCTGGTGGACATTATTCTGCAATTACCAGAAGTCGCCTTTGTATTGCCCTGGCCGCAGGATCGCGAATTAACCAAAGTGTGCCGAACAATACAAGCGTCTCCGGCGCTGGAACATTCAGTAGAGTATTGGGCACAACATTTGGGTATGTCTGCCCGTACCTTTTCGCGTCATTTCAAAAAAGAAACCGGATTACCCTTCAGCGTCTGGAAGCAAAAAATGCGAATTCTGGAGTCAGTACTCATGCTGAAGAAAAATAAAAGCGTAACCGCCGTGGCGCTCGATGTAGGATATTCAAGCACCGCAGCGTTTAGTTATGCATTCCGCCAGGCGTTTGGCGTTTCACCGTCACATTATTAATTAACGTTCCGACGTTGATGCCAGTAAGCCGCGGCGCGTACCAACTGCTGATCGAAAGCCTCAGTAGCAAAGCGGGCGCTCAGGTTTTTCACCACTTTTCCTTCGCCAGTTATCCAGATGAAATAATCCTGTGCAGGCACGGTCAACTGTGAAAGCTGCTCATTCACTGCCTGTTCGTCATGGCCGACAAACCACTGAATTGTAAAACCGTCGAGATGAGCGAAATAATCCTGATACGCTGCATCGCGTACGCTGACCAGCGCCGTCACATTTGGACGTACCGCTAAACGACCGATCGCCTCCAGCCGACGACGTAGCGCTGGCATTCCAGATTCATCACACACGTAAACCTGGTACGCATAGTCTTCTGGTACCACCAGCGAGCCACGCGGTCCGCCAATCGTCAATTTGTCACCTTCACGCGCATTCATCGCCCATGTACTCGCCACGCCGCCATCGTGGATATAAAAATCCAGCGCCAGTTCATGGCGTGCCGGGTCATACAACGGCGTGTAATCACGGGATACCGGGCGTACACCCTCTGACCAGACAATCCCCTCATCCGTCACGACGGGTGGCACAAAGTGACTGCCCGGTTCCGGGAAAAAGACCTTGGTATGGTCGTCAAAACCCTGTGAGCTAAAACCATCCAGAGCGTCACCGCCCAGTACAATGCGCTGAAAACCCGCGCTGATACGTTCAACCCGCAGGACAGTCAGTTCACGGAAGCGCAGCTCATTGCGAACGCGCTGTGGATAGCGTGAAGTGTTATTTGTCATTTTTTCGCCTTCGTGACAGAGATTAGATATATCTAAATAAATTTCAAATGATAATGATTGCTAATTGAGAATATTGCAAGAACTTTTTTGATAGGATCTGGACAGAGCCTCCAAAACGCCGCAATAAAAAATAAATACATATAAATCAATAAATTAAATTAATATTTCTGCACGGACTTGCAAACAGAAAAAGTTTAGATATAAATTAGATATATCGAAACAACATCAGGAGATGAATGATGCAAGATCATCATGAAGGGTGCTGCAAACATGCAGAACACCAGCACGAAGGCTGCTGTAAAGGCGAAGGACATCGCCACGAAGGTCACCACAGCGAACACCACGAAGGTTGCTGCAAAGGTGAAGAACGTCGTCACGAAGGCTGTAACAAAGAGCACCACCATGAGCATGGCTGCGGACACCGCCACGGTCGCGGTGGTGGTGGCGGTCGACGTCAGCGCTTCTTCGGTCACGGCGAATTACGTCTGGTGATTCTGGATATTTTGACCCGCGATGCCAGTCACGGTTATGAGCTAATCAAAGCCATTGAAACATTGACTCAGGGTAATTACACCCCAAGCCCGGGTGTTATTTACCCGACACTGGATTTCTTGCAGGATCAGTCGCTTATCGCCATCCGTGACGAGGAAGGAGGACGTAAGCAGATAACAATCACAGAGCAAGGCCTGCAATGGCTGGAAGAGAACCGGGAACATCTGGAACATATCCACGAACGTATTAAAGCACGCAGTGTCGGCTTTGAATTACGCAAGAATCCACAGATGAAAAGAGCACTGGAGAATTTTAAAGCCGTGCTGGATCTGCGGGTCAATCACGGTGACACCAGCGAAGCGCAAATCAAGAAGATCATCGGAATTATCGATCGCGCATCGCTGGACATCACCCAGCTTGATTAAGCAGGCTGCGCGTCCTCTTTACGCACGCGGAACACTTTGATCATCTCTTTTAAGTGTAATGCCTGTTCATTTAATGACGCCGCTGCCGCAACGGACTCTTCTACCAGACAGGAGTTCTGTTGCGTGGTGGTGTCGATCAGGCCAATCGCACTGTTAATCTGCGAAATACCGTCCGTCTGCTCGCGGCTGGCCTGACCGATTTCCCGTAATATCACATCCATTTCTTCAACGTTAGTGACCATTCCATTGATCAACGCGTTGGCTTTTTCAACCAGCGCCAGTCCTTCCCGGGTTTGACTGGTGGAGTCTTCAATCAGATTGCGGATCTCACTGGCAGACGATGCGCTTTTTTGCGCCAGTTGACGCACTTCTCCGGCAACTACCGCGAAACCACGCCCGTGCTCACCGGCGCGCGCCGCTTCGACAGCCGCATTCAGCGCCAAAATATTGGTTTGAAAAGCAATCGAATCGATCAGGTTGATAATTTCTGACATACGGTTAGAGGTTTCATTAATCACGCGTATTTTCTGCGTCACCTGATTCATCATCTCACCGTTGTTTTTCACGACCGTCGCCGCTCCCGTAGACAGCTTCGTCGCTTCATGGGTATGGTCTGCCGTCGTTTTGACCGTCGCGGTAATTTGTTCCATCGACGCCGCGGTCTGTTCTACCGAGCTTGCCTGTTCTTCGGTACGCGCAGCCAAATCCTGATTACCCGCGACAATCTGCGCCGCCGCCGCAGAGATATTCTCGGAGCCGTTTTGCACTTCCTCGACAATCTCTAACAGTCGGGTTTTCATTGCCATCAGCGCTTGCAGCAGCACACCGGTCTCATCCTTCTGTTCCATACTGATGCTGCGAGTAAGGTCGCCCTGCGCAATCGCCTCGGCAAACTGCACGGCTTCATTAAGGGGTCGGGTAATTGAGCGCACAATATACCAACCCATCACACAACCAGCGGCAATGCTGATCAGCGCCAGAGTAATCAACAGTGCGCGATTGGTGTGGAAATCATATTCCACCTGAGCGCCCGCCTTCTGCATCTGGGCATCTTCAATGGCGATCAATTCCTGCACTTTTGCTTTATACGCCTGCTGCACATTCACCGTGCGGGTCATCATCTCGTGCATCGCACCGGAGCGATCGTGATTCTGCAGCGCCTGCAGAATGCGGAATCGGGAAGCCAGATACTGCTCACGCACATCACGGATATCCGCAACAATTTTTTTGGAAGCATCATTGAGCGGCGCAGCACTCAGCGCATCCAGCAGAGCAGAAATTTGCTGGCTGATGGTATCGAGCTTTTTCTGGGACGCCTGGGTCCATTTACCTTCCTCATCCAATAACATCAATTGTTGAGTACTGACAAACTCCTGAAAATTATCAATGAGCAGATTGGCTTTTACCGTAATCGGATAGTCATTGGTAATGATGTTCTGCATCCCACTGTTACTACGATCCAGACTCAACAGCGAAAGGCCCGAACTCACCATCATCAGTACAATAAACAAACCAAACGCGATAAATAACTTCGAGCGAATCTTTACGTTATGCAAGAACATATTTTCTCCCTGGAGACAGTTTTCTTCAGACAGATATCCTTATCGGTCAGCAATCACCTAACTTTATGATATTGATCGTTTTTTAATTTACACCAATGTTACGAAATAGTTTTTGACGATGAATAAAGCAAGACCGATCGTTATATAAGCGATATTTAACAATATTTAAAAACAGGGCGCTCGCCGTCATAACGGAATAATGAAAATAGAATCGTAATACCAAAGTGGTATCATTTAATATATGGTTAACAAGTTTATTACAAAAAAACGCCTACCGGGGACGATAAGCGTTTGGCGGAAAAATGGGGTGGGGTGAGAATTAATGCAGCACGGTCACCGCATCTTCCAGGCGACCGGCACGATGTTTTACCATTGCTGAAATCTGCGCGCTTTCTTCGACCAGTTCAGCATTTTTCTGCGTAATACTGCTCAACTCATTTACGGCACGGGTCAGGCTGGAAAGTCCATCTGACTGCTCCAGCGTTGAATGGCTAATTTGAGCGATCAACTGTGTCACATTCTGAACCTGCGCCACAATATCATCCATTGTCCGCCCTGCGGCATGAACCTGATCGGAGCCGGACTGCACCTTGTCGGCGCTGGCATCAATCAGTTTACGGATGTCATTTGCTGCGCTTGCACTACGACTGGCAAGATGACGTACCTCTCCAGCCACTACCGCAAATCCTTTTCCTTGTTCGCCCGCCCTGGCCGCTTCAACCGCCGCATTCAGCGCCAGAATATTTGTCTGGAAAGCGATATCGTTAATCAGGGTCGTGATAGTGCCGATCCGTTGGGTGCTGTTGGCAATATCGTCCATTGTTTTAATGACCGTATCCATCGCCTCACCGCCCTGTGTCGCCGCGCTGCTGGCAGCAATAGACAGCTTGTCAGCCGCCGCTGCCGTCGCAGAGTTTTGCTTCACCGATGCCGCCATCTGATTCATGGTGGTGACCGTTTCCTGCACATTCTCTACCGTCTGCTGTGTATGCTTGTTTAAATCATCACTGCCTTTCGCCAGCGTTTCACTGTCGTTACGCACACAGCTGACCTGACTCGACACGTCATGAATAAGCCAGCGGCACATTAACCCTAACTGCCCCACCGCCCGTAGCATCAGCCCCAGTTCATCGCTACGGTTAAGATGGGTCACGCTGTTGCGCTCGCCAGTCGCTACTTTCAGTGCCTGCTGGGCAACATTCTCGATTGGGCGCACAATCTGCCATTCGAAAATAACCGTCGCCAGCAGCATCACCAGTGCGCTCACCAACAGTTGCGGCCATTCAGCCCCCATCTGCTGTAGCGCAGTTGCCAGGATGACAAACATGAAAGCCATGACACTGCGTACCCGCCAGCGAACCGGAAGCGACGGGAGTTTACCCAACCAGCCTTTACGTACCACCAGCCCCTTATGGACGCGCCGATTACAACGGCCTTCATTAAGTGCTTTATATAAAGGTTCGACCGCCGCAATTTCCGCTTCCGTCGCCCGGGTACGGATCGACATATACCCGGTTACGCGCCCTTCCCGCACCATCGGCACCGCATTGGCCCTCACCCAGTAGTGATCGCCATTCTTCCGCCGGTTTTTCACAATACCGCTCCACGGTTCCCCTTGTTTCAGGGTGTACCACATATCCGCAAACGCCGCTTTCGGCATGTCCGGGTGACGAACCAGGTTGTGCGGCTGAGCAAGCAATTCATTCAGCTGATAGCCGCTGACCTGGACAAAGGTATCGTTCGCATGGGTGATATAGCTTTGTAAATCGGTGGTCGACATGAGGGTGATATCATCATCCAGCGGTGTATTTTGCTGACTAACGTAGGGATGAGAAGACATGGTTGCGTCCTGTGCAGGTTATCTGGTTGTTAACTCTTTCGGCTTATGTTATTTCGGCGCTAATCTTTTTAACTTTAGTTGTTAAATTTGATTTAGATCGCAATTTGCGATTAAACCTCAAAATTTGTATGTTTTCTAATTCATTGATTTAAAATACTTTCATTACGTAACTATTCAGCACACCTTCACTCTGCGCACCGCAACAGTGCAATTTTCGCCCACTTTTAGCGCAATGACGCGTTTTTCCCGTCGGTTTTACGCGCGTAAACCTGGGCAAAATGCCAGCAAATGTTAATGTTTGAGATTAAATGTTGCACAAGCAAGATCTTCCCTGGTGTTTATCCCGATTTTCGTTAAGCGCGTCGGGATGGCGCAATCCCTGCAATACTTAATTCAGTATCATGTGATACGCGAGCTCCGGGAGCATATTTTGAACAGGTTACCTTCCAGCGCATCGGCTCTGGCCTGCAGCGCACACGCACTGAATCTCATCGAGAAGCGAACGCTTGATCATGAGGAAATGAAAGCACTAAACCGAGAGGTGATTGATTACTTCAAAGAGCATGTCAATCCGGGGTTCTTAGAGTATCGAAAATCTGTAACTGCCGGCGGGGATTACGGAGCCGTAGAGTGGCAAGCGGGAAGCCTGAATACGCTTGTCGACACCCAGGGACAGGAGTTTGTCGATTGCCTGGGAGGTTTTGGAATTTTCAACGTGGGGCACCGTAATCCAGTAGTGGTCTCCGCCGTACAGAATCAACTCGCGAAACAACCTCTGCACAGCCAGGAATTACTTGACCCATTACGGGCCATGCTGGCAAAAACGCTTGCT
This sequence comes from Citrobacter sp. Igbk 16, assembly GCF_028069755.1. Taxonomy (NCBI): domain Bacteria; kingdom Pseudomonadati; phylum Pseudomonadota; class Gammaproteobacteria; order Enterobacterales; family Enterobacteriaceae; genus Citrobacter; species Citrobacter sp. Igbk 16. Next base: position 104,121 of record NZ_JANEWJ010000016.1, read on the forward strand.
GCACTGGCTCCCGGAAAGCTGAAATACAGTTTCTTCAGTAACAGCGGGACCGAGTCGGTTGAAGCGGCGCTAAAACTGGCGAAAGCGTATCAATCGCCGCGCGGTAAATTTACATTTATTGCCACCAGCGGAGCCTTCCACGGTAAATCGCTGGGGTCGCTATCCGCTACCGCTAAATCAACCTTCCGCAAACCGTTTATGCCGCTGCTGCCGGGCTTCCGCCATGTTCCTTTTGGCGATATTGATGCCATGCGCACCGTCCTGAGCGAATGTAAAAAGACCGGCGACGATGTTGCCGCCGTGATTCTGGAGCCAATCCAGGGGGAAGGAGGCGTGATCCTACCGCCGCAAGGGTATTTAACCGCGGTACGTAAACTTTGCGATGAGTTTGGCGCGCTGATGATCCTCGACGAAGTGCAAACCGGCATGGGGCGCACCGGCAAAATGTTCGCCTGCGAACATGAAAACGTGCAACCTGACATTCTGTGTCTGGCCAAGGCGCTCGGAGGTGGCGTGATGCCAATTGGCGCGACCATTGCCACCGAAGAAGTGTTCTCCGTCCTGTTCGACAACCCTTTCCTGCATACCACCACGTTCGGTGGCAACCCGCTCTCATGCGCGGCAGCGCTGGCGACCATTAACGTCCTGCTGGAGCAAAATTTACCCGCTCAGGCAGAGCAGAAAGGCGATATGTTGCTGGATGGTTTCCGTCATCTGGCGCGGGAATATCCGGATCTGGTACACGACGTTCGCGGTAAAGGCATGCTGATGGCGATTGAGTTTGTCGATAATGAGATTGGCTACAGCTTTGCCAGTGAAATGTTCCGTCAGCGAGTGCTGGTCGCCGGAACACTGAATAACGCGAAGACGATCCGTATCGAACCGCCGTTGACGTTAACGATCGAGCAATGCGAACTGGTATTACGATCAACCCGCAAAGCCCTGGCCGCATTACGGGTGAGCGTGGAGCAGGTGTAACAACCTTACCCGGCCTATAAAAGACACCCTTTTGTAGGCCGGATAAGGCGTAGCCGCCATCCGGCAATTAGCCTAACTTAAACAATCCTTACCCCCGCCGGCATGACGCGTTCAGGCGCCAACAGCACGCTTTCACTGCCATCATCAGTTTCGGCACACAGCAACATGCATTCTGAGGTTTCACCGCGCATTTTGGCCTTTTGCAGATTGCACAACACCACCACCGTTTTCCCCATCAACTCCTCTTCGCGGTAATACGGCACCAGACTGGTTACCGTTTGCAGCGTTCTATCGCCGACATCAACCTGCACGATATAGAGCTTATCGGCATTCTCGTGGCGCTTCACTTGCGCTACTTTTCCAACACGTATTTCCATCCGGGCAAAATCGGCAAATGCGACGGTATCCATTTCTCTCTCCGAAGTAAAATTTTACTAAAAAATAACCGAATTTTCGTGGAAGATAAAGCGCGAAGAATTTACTAAAAACAGATGCATCTCATGGGGCTTCATTTACAATAAACAGCCCATGCGGTCGAATGGTGGAATGAAAGGCAAATATGGCAACACTTAAAGATATAGCAGCGGAAGCTGGCGTTTCTCTGGCAACGGTATCCCGCGTTCTGAATGACGATCCAAACCTGAATGTGAAAGAGGAAACCCGGCATCGTATTCTGGAGATTGCAGAAAAACTGGAGTACAGGAGCAGTTCTTCCCACAAAATGCAGGTGAGTGTTGCCAGTCAGCACCATATTCTCGCACTTTACAGTTACCAGCAGAAAATGGAGATCAACGATCCCTACTATCTGTCTATCCGCCACGGTATTGAAACACAGTGTGAAAAGTTGGGTATTGAGCTTACCAGCTGCTATGAACATCATGTGCCACCCAGTATCAAAAAGCTGACGGGTGTCCTTGTGGTTGGGAAGGCCAGCGATGCAATACGCCAGACCGCCACAGCGCTAACGGACAATATCTGTTTTATTGATTTTCAACCTCCAGGCGGCGGTTACGATTTCGTTGATACCGATCTGGTACGCATTAGCCAGGAGATCGTCGACTTTTTCATCAAACAGGGTGCGACACGCATCGGTTTCATTGGTGGTCAGGACGTGCCAGGAGAAGCGGATATCCGCGAAGTTGCCTTTGTGAAATACGGGCAGCAGAAAGGTGTCGTTTCAGAAATGGATATCTACCGGGGCGGTTTCTCCAGCGCATCTGGCTATGAGCTAGCCAAAAAAATGCTGGCAAAACAAGATTATCCGTCAGCCTTGTTTGTTGCTTCTGACTCTATCGCTATCGGCGTATTACGGGCAATTCATGAAAATGGGGTCCGGATTCCGGAGCAAATTTCGCTCATCAGCGTCAACGATATCCCTACCGCGCGTTTTACCTTTCCCCCACTCTCCACCGTGCGTATCCACTCTGAGATGATGGGCATTCAGGGTGTTAACCTGCTGATTGAAAAAGCGCGCGATGGCCGCGTGTTGCCGCTTCAGGTCTATGTCCCCAGCCAGCTGAAACTGCGCGGTACAACCCGCTAGTGTTCGCTTTGCCCGATAGTGTCGTCGGGCAAATCCTCCCTTCCTCACAGCCCGTCAATTTTCTCTATTTCGTGATCGAGTTAAAGTAAATCGAATTCCTCTATTTTATTTAGTAAAAAATTTACTAAAATAATTACCTGTAATGTCGTTGAGCACAGGCTGTTAACGGTCGATTCATGCGTAAGGAAAGAAAATGAGGATTATCGATAACGTAGAACAGCTTCAACAACATACGCATACGAAAAATCACTGGCAGCGTTGCGCAGAGGTGATAGGAAAGCTCGATAGTCTCTCTCCCGGTGTTGTTTACTCGCAGGGAGATTCTCTGAACTACGATGTCAGAATCGACAGCACAACGGATGCCCTGTTTATCGGCCATCGCCGCTGCATTGAGGTGCATTACTTTTTACAGGGCACACAAAAAATCGAATACGCGCCGAAAACCCAGCTACATGAAATTGACTGCTACCGGACAGACACCGACCGTGAATACCTGAAAGGTTTGGGGCAAACCGTACAGGTCAACGCTGGACAAGTATTCATCTGTGATACTGATGAGGCATATCGATTCATTACCCACGCTATCGTGAAAAAATTGGTTATTAAAATCATCACGGAAGAGAACACCAGGCTGGTATAAACAGATTATTACGCCAGTGCATGGCAATAGCATTTATTTATATTTTATCTGAATTACATAGATAAATCACATAACTAATTCATATCATTGATAGTTTCAAATTAAAAATGCCATAAATAATATCTGGAGATTTATTATGAGCGTCGTTGTCTCTGACAAGCAACAGATTATTTCTTTATATACAGAACACGATCATGTTCCAGCTGTATTGGAAGACCATCGTATCAATGGAATTAACAAAGAGCTGCCACGGCCATATCTGTTCCCCTTTACCAGCCAATATCTGGCAATCAAGAATATTCCCGCCGAGGCCAGTAATTTTCTGTCTCTGAATGGGATCTGGAAATTTAACTGCGCGAGCAATCCACAGTCCAGACCCAAAACGTTTTATGAAGAAGACTATGATGTTTCGACCTGGGATACCATTCAGGTTCCTGGCAATTGGGAAGCACAGGGGTTTGATAAAGCAATCTATATTGACGAGCGTTTTCCATTCACCACCAACTGGCCAGAGATACCGCGCGACTACAACCCGGTGGGGTCTTACCGCCGTACATTTTACCTCGACCAAAGCTGGACTGGTCGTGAAATTTTCCTGCAACTGGCAGGAGCCAGAACTGCATCGTTTATCTGGATTAACGGCCAGCGCGTAGGCTATACCCAGAACGCGAAAAACCCAGCTGAATTTAATATCACTCCCTATATTCGGGAAGGTGAAAACACGATTTCACTGCAAATTTATCGTTGGTCTAATGCCAGTTATGTAGAAAAACAAGACATGCTGGATATGTCTGGCCTTGAACGGGAAGTTTTTATCTATTCGACGGCGAAAACACGTATTTATGATGTGTATTGCAAGCCAGAATTGAACGATGATTTTACCCAGGGAATAGTTAACGTTAGCGTGAGCCTGACTCACTACGATAGCCATCCAGAGAATCTGTCACTGAATATCAAACTGCTGGACGACGCAAATAATCTGTCTGTATTAATAGAGTACAATCAGCCATTTACACGTAGCGGAACAACACAACAGTTTAGTTTTAGCGATCGACTGCAGAACCCTCGTCTGTGGAGCGCAGAAACACCTAACCTCTATACATTATTAATGACACTCACCGATCAGTACGGTGAAACCATCGAAGCGACCAGCCATAAAATAGGTTTTCGCAAAGTACAAATCATCAACAGCCAGCTTACGGTAAACGGTAAAGCGATCAAAATAAAAGGGGTAAACCGCCACGAGCTGCACCCGACGCTAGGGCATGTGCCTACGGAAGAAAACATGCTGACCGATATTCAGCTCATGAAAGAGCACAATATCAATGCGGTACGCACCAGCCATTTCCCCTGCCACTCACGCTGGTATCAGCTATGTGATGAATATGGCATCTACATTGTTGATGAAGCTAATATCGAATCGCACCCGTTGGCGCTAAAGCCAGAAACGCAAATTGGCGATACCGAATCCTGGATACCCGCACACTTAGATCGTGTACAGGCAATGGTTGAACGCGACAAAAACCATGCCTGCGTTATCGTTTGGTCGATGGGCAATGAGGCCGGAACCGGACGTGTCTTTGAAACACTTTATCAATGGATAAAAGAAAAGGACGATAGCCGCCCAGTCCAGTACGAACCTGCCGGTGAAGCACACTATAGCGATATTGTGTGCCCGATGTACCCGACCCTTGAACGCCTGGAACAGTTTGCCCAGCAAGGTAACGATCGTCCGATGATTATGATTGAGTATGCCCACGCCATGGGGAATTCCGTCGGAATTCTGCGCGATTACTGGAACATAATCGACAGCCACGACAATCTGCAGGGGGGCTTTATTTGGGAGTGGATGGATCACGCGCTGGCATTAACCAACGAGCGTGGCCAAAAATATTGGGGATACGGTAAAGATTATCACCCGGATAAACCCAGTGACGGCAATTTCATGAACGATGGCCTGGTCGCCGCTGACCGGGTTCCACATCCTCATATGGCGGAAGTGAAAAAGGTCTATCAGCCTGTCTATTTCCATGCAATAAATCCGGCATCAGGCCTGTTTGAAATAGAAAACCGATACGATTTTATCGACCTGCGCCACCTCGATATTCAGTACAGCATCTCTGAGGACGGGCATCAAATTGCCAACGGCAGTCTGGGTTCCCTTTCCCTTGCCCCAGGCCTGCGCCATTCAGTAAATGTTCCCGTAGCAAACCTGGCGCTTCAGGAGAATAAAGAGTACCTGGTGACACTCAGTGCCGTCACTAAAAACGAAATACCGCTTATTGGCAGTGGCTATGAAATTGCCTGGGAGCAGTTCAGCATCACGCCTCCCGCTACGTTTCATATCTCCCCTGAAGCCTATTCTCTTGCTCTCTCGGTACAAGAAACGTCTTCTGCTATTGAGGTCAATGGATCTTATTTCTCTCTTGCGTTTGATCGCCTCAGTGGTCGTATGGATCGCTTTACCGTTAGCGGAAAAGATCTTCTCCTTACCGGTATCGAACCTAATTTCTGGCGTGGGCTCACGGATAACGATCTGGGTGCCAGACTTTTCGATAAGTCTGCAGTCTGGAAAGACGCCGGTAAGCAGCGCGTATTATCCGACCTCAAAGTATCGCAGACCGCTAGCCACGACGCGATCGTGACCAGTGAATTCTCGCTTCCCACCGTGGACTGCAAATATGTGCTGACCTACACCATCTATTCGACCGGTGAGCTGCGTGTCAGCGTTGATTTTATACCGGGTAATCGCGAGCTTCCTCTTTTACTGCGTATGGGTACTCAGCTGACATTGCCCAGCGAATTTAACTATATCCAGTGGTTTGGCCGTGGTCCGGTGGAAACCTATGCGGACAGAAAAGGCGCCAAAGCCGGTATCTACTGCGGAACGACCTGGGAGCAATTTCATGCTTACCCGCGACCACAGGAAAGCGGTAATAAAACGGATGTTCGCTGGGTGCGTATTGTCAATCATGATGGGCTTGGTCTGGAGGCCATTGCCGACTCGCAATTATTAAATACCAGTGCCTGGCCTTTCGCCGCCAGTGAGCTCGATTTTGTCGCTGACAATAACGGCAGTAGCGCATCCGGGTTAACACCATTATCACGCAAACATGGCGTTGATGTTCAGCCAGGAGATATCACCACATGGAACATCGATTTAGCACAGATGGGTACAGGTGGCCAAAATTCATGGGGTTCTTTGCCACCCAAGGATTATCAACTACCGGCCCAACCTTATCACTATGCTTTTTATTTACGCCCGGTATGTCGCAATACGTAAGGTGATTTTTATTTCTCCCCTTTTCGAATGTCCGCTACAGGGCATTCGAAATGCTCTTCTAAATAGAACTATATTGATACACAAGTAAAGGGAAATGGTATGTCTGAAAAATCCGATGCAAGATATCAGATGTCATTAATAACATTCCTGTTTTTCTCCATTGCCGGAGGGGGATTTGTTCTTAAAGGCGTTGTAAGCCAATACACTGACTGGGGGTATAACTCCTGGTTATTATATGCTTTCGCTTCATTATTTTATGCAATTCCTTACACCTTCATGATCATTGAGCTTTCATCGATTAAAAAGCTACGTGAATCTGAGAGTGGATATCAGACATGGTTGAACCTGATTTTGGGTCGAAAACTGGGATTTATTGCCGGTTTCTTCTATTTCTACGTTAATATTTTTTATTTCGTTGACCTGTTACCTAACATCATTACCTATTTTATCTACACCTGTACCAGCGATGTTGCCTTTGTTACCGCATTAACCAATCAAACCTGGTTTAAGCCGGTGATCAGTATCACTTCAATCGCGCTGTTCTGGCTGGCAACATGGGTATCGATGAAGGGGCCAAAATGGCTATCCCGTGCGCTGTCGTTCTCTGGATACGCCGGATTTGCACTGACTATGTTGTTCATCATTGCGGCAACCTGGAAGTTATCTTCTGGTACGGTCACATTTAACGGAACGCCGATTGCGCCAGAGTATTTACAGCACATTGATTTATCCTGGTCAAAAATAGCCTCAATGTCATGGGCCTTACAATCGTTAGGTGGGCTGGAAGCATTAGCGGCATACAAACGAAATATTCGGGGTGGCGATCGTAATTTCAGAACTGGGTTAATTCTTAACGTATTTATCTTCTCAGGTATTATTGTTATTTCGTCTATCCTGATGAATTTTATTTTACCTGCAGATCAGGCCGCCAACCTTGGCTTGTTATCGGCTATTTATGTGGCCTTCCAACAGTTAGGCTTCCCCGACTGGTGGACCAACGTCATTGCCTTATTCCTGATGATCACCACCCTGTGTGGCTCGCTCATGTTATGGACCGCCGCACCGGTTAAAATGCTGTTTGTTGATGCGCCAAAAGGTATCTTTGGCCATAAACTCTCTGAGGTAAACAGTGAGGGTACGCCAGTCAATGCCCTGAAGATGCAGGGTGTAGTGGTCACAATTATCATTATCCTGTTTATGCTGGGTCAGTTTAACTCTGAAATGAATACCATCCTCGTGGCCGTTAAAAATCTTGATGGGGGGGCTGCAACAATTCCTGTGCTGTTTATGGTTGCAGGCTATATCAAGCTACGTATGAAGCCCAACCATCATGACTACGTTCGTGATTTCCACTTCCTGGGAAAAGGACGTTTTTGGGCACTGTTATCCGTTGCACCAATAGTTATTATTTTTACTGCCTCTACGGTTGCGGCATTAATCCCAGGACCAGAAGACTGGAGTGCAAACTTTATGGGTTCATTAATTCAGGTCATTCTTGGACCGGTTAGTATTATTGCCGTGTTCTATTATTGCAGCATTATGTATAACCGATGGAGGATCAAAAACCCTCACGACAACTCACTCTTTAATAAAATTTAATTATAATTTTCAGTTATAAATTTATCGTTTAAAGCCCGCCACGTCGTCAATAACATGACAGCGTGGCGGGTTTATGAATGATATAACTA
>NZ_JANEWJ010000017.1:0-111112 GCF_028069755.1 Citrobacter sp. Igbk 16
TACGCAAGTACGGGCTTTTTTTTCGCATATTTCACAGCCTGGCGGGGATGAGAAGCCCGGACCGGGTTCGACTACTGGCGCAGCCAGTTGGACAGACTGAGCGCGCAGCGAACAGGCTGCCCGCAGGGCGAGCGAAGCGAGTCAATCCCCGCCTCACCGCCATATTTTAAGAAGAGCTNGTACGCAAGTACGGGCTTTTTTTTCGCATATTTCACAGCCTGGCGGGGATGAGAAGCCCGGACCGGGTTCGACTACTGGCGCAGCCAGTTGGACAGACTGAGCGCGCAGCGAACAGGCTGCCCGCAGGACGAGCGAAGCGAGTCAATCCCCGCCTCACCGCCATATTTTAAGAAGAGCTCGTACGCAAGTACGGGCTTTTTTTTCGCCTGTTGCATTTGCCGGATGCGGAGCAAGCACCTTATCCGGCCTACATTTCTGCATCTCGTCGTAGGCCTGATAAGCGAAGCGCCATCAGGCATATCCGTTATTGTCTGCTGAGCAGCGTTAACACTTCGTAATGCGCGGTGTGTGGGAACATATCGAAAAGCTGGACGCGTTCAATGCGATACCCTGGCAACTCTTGAATATCCTTCGCCATGGTTTGCGCATTGCAGCTGGAATAAACAATAAAACGTGGCGCCATGTGGGAAAGAAAATCGCATAGCGGCTTTCCAATCCCGCGACGCGGCGGATTCACCAGCACCAGGTCCGGTACTTCGCCCTGAGCGGTAGCAAACTGAGTTGAATCCAGCGCCTGAAAATGCAGATTCTGCAACCCAAGCTCCTGCGCTGACTGCTTCGCGCAGGTAATCGCCTCTGGCGCGATTTCAATACCCGTCAGTTTCATCTGCGGCGTAGCGCAATGCAGACCAAAACCCCCGACGCCGCAAAACAGATCCCACATGTGATTAACCGGAAGCTGGCGCACCCAGTCGCGCGCCGTGGCATATAATTGTCCCGCCACCACCGGGTTAGTCTGGAAGAAGCTCTGCGGGCGGATCCACAACGGCACATCGTTAAAGCGTTCCGCCAACGCCTGTTGTTCGGTCAGGAAGATTTCTGTCTCCCCTTCCATAATGGCCATATGCACAGGCTGGATATTGGCGGTGATCACTTTTAACTGCGGTAACTGTGCCTGCAGCCACGGTAGCGCCGTACGCAGCTGTGCCAGTTTCGCGTCAGAACGTAAAACAAAACGCAGCATCATGCCACCGTCAAACTGGCTTTCCGTTAACAGCAGATATTTAAGCTCACCCCGTTTGCGTGCCACGTTGTAAGGCGTAAGCCCCGCGCGGGCAATAAACGGCTTTAGCGCGGTAAATACGGGTGCAAAAGATGCGGGATACAGCGGACAATCGCACAAATCTTCAGGTGTACCGTCACGATGCAGCATGCCCAGCAGTGGTTTTTCCACGCTGCCGCTGACCACCATTTTGGCTTTGTTGCGAAAAGCGCGTTCCGGGCCGCTGACCGGTGCGCACCATTCTCCGACCGAACAATCAGCCAGCAGATTCTGCAGATCGGCTGTTTTTGAGAGGAGTTGATCGGCGACAGGCTGTGTTATCCACTGACAGGAGCGACAGCGTTCGGCGTCATAAAGTGCGCACTGCATACGGAAACCTACAAATTAACAGGGGGCGAAGATTATATACCCGTCATACTTCAAGTTACAGGTGCGTTGGCTGTGCTCACTCACCCCAGTCACTTACTTATGTAAGCTCCTGGAGATTCATTCTCTTGCCGCCTTCCTGTAACTCGAATTATTTAGGGTATACACATTATTGCAAACGGAAGAACCGCCTGCTGGACGCAGGAATAAACAGCAGTAGCAACACCAGCATATCCGGCAATTTTTGCATCACCAGCGTATGCAGGATTTCACGTCTGGACTCCCCCGCAATACTGAACAGTTCCGGATATCCGTAGCCCAGCGAAGCCGCCCACAGATAAATGCTAGCGATAACCTGGGTCAGCAGGTAGATCCAGCGCGCCCAGTTTCGTCCTTTGACCAGCGAAAATGCGCAGTAAATTTCGACAAACAGCAGCACCAGGCTACCCAGAAACACCAGCGTCAAATTCCAGGTCTGCACACTGCGATGAATAAACTCACTGGTTCCACGAAAACCAAGCGTATTAAAAATCATCAACAGATCGAGACAGCGGATCATGATGATAGCCAGCGCCGCCACCTGCACCAAAGCAGGGACGTTTAAGCGAGCATGTGATGTGGATGATTTCTTAAAAAATCCCAACGCGTCGTCTTCCATGAAAACGGCGCAACCACCACAGCTGCGCCGTATAGACAGATTGGCAGATTTTAGTTTTTTCAGCCGCGTCTTGCACGTTGGATATCGCGTATCCGTTGTTTTTCTGTTCGCGCCATCAGATACCACGCGATAAATCCGATAATTCCTACCACGCCAAGAATCAGCGTCGCCAGCGCGTTGATCTCTGGGTTAACCCCCATACGCACACTTGAGAATACCAGCATTGGCAAGGTTGTCGCCCCTGGGCCAGAAACAAAACTGGCGATAACCAAATCATCCAGTGACAGCGTAAAGGCCAGTAACCAACCAGAAATGACCGCCGGCATAATCATCGGTAACGTGATGACGAAGAACACCTTCAGCGGCGTCGCGCCGAGATCCATCGCAGCTTCCTCAATGGAGTGATCCAATTCGCGCAAACGCGACGAAATCACTACCGCGACATAAGCGGTACAGAAGGTGACATGCGCAAGCCAGATAGTCAGCATACCGCGATCGGCTGGCCAGCCAATTGCATGTCCGAGGGCCACAAACAGCAACAGCAATGATAAACCGGTAATGACATCCGGCATGACCAGCGGCGCGGTGATCATAAAGGCGAAACCATTCGAACCACGAAAACGGCCAAAACGAACCATCACTACGGCAGCAATCGTACCCAGAATGGCTGCCATCGTCGCAGCACAGGCAGCAATCGTTAAACTCATGCCGACGGCACTCATCATTGCAGTATCGTGGAAAAGTTCACCGTACCAGCGTGTTGACCAACCCGCCCACACCGTCACCAGCTTGGAGCTGTTAAACGAATAGATAACTAACATCAGCATGGGGGCGTACAGGAACGTAAACCCCACGACCAGGATAAAGATCCGCCACGGCGAGCGGACGACCGGCAAATTATTCATCCGTGTTCCCCCACGCTTTTCTGCTGATACTTATGGAACCACATGATTGGCACAATCAGTAACAGCAACATGATGATGGCAACAGCAGACGCCACCGGCCAGTCGCGGTTATTGAAAAACTCCTGCCATAGCACACGGCCGATCATAATGCTGTCCGGCCCCCCAAGCAGTTCCGGAATAACAAATTCCCCTACTGCCGGGATAAACACCAGCATTGAACCAGCGATAATCCCGCCTTTGGTCAACGGCACAATCACGCTAAAAAAGGTTTTCAATGGCCGTGCGCCTAGATCCAATGCCGCCTCCACCAGCGAATAGTCAATGCGCGTCAGTGCGGTATAAATCGGCAGCACCATAAAGGGCAAATAGGCATAAACAATACCGATATAAACCGCCAGGTTGGTATGCAGGATCGTCAATGGCTGATCGATAACGCCCAGCCACATCAGGAAGTTGTTCAGCACCCCGTTATTTTTCAGGATCCCCATCCAGGCATAGACGCGAATCAAGAAAGAGGTCCAGGAAGGCAGGATCACCAGCAACAGCAAAATATTGCGTGTAGAAGGCTTACTGTGTGCCACGGCCCACGCCAGTGGGTACCCCAACAACAGACAGCAGATCGTCGAAATCCCCGCGACCTGCAAAGACTGCAGATAAGCATCGAAATAGAGCGGGTCATCCGTCAGTTGCAGGAAGTTACCTAAATTGAGCGTAATAGAGAGCTGACCATCGGCCCATGCCACAAGGTCTGTGTATGGCGGTATCGCCCGGGCCATCTCTGACAGGCTTATCTTGAAGACAATCAGAAACGGCAATAAAAACAGGAGAACCAGCCACACATACGGCAGCGCGATCACCAGCTTGCGACCATGTTTCATTTGCAACTGCGACATATACAGCGTGAAACGGCTCGCTTTTTCGGCACGTGCCGGAGGTTCAAGTGTACTCATCTTTACTCCTTAAACCGTCAACACCACACAGCTGTCTGCATCCCAACACAAACGTACCTCGTCACCCCAGGTCGGTAGCCCCTTGCGATAGCGATGTTCGTTTTGCAGCTGGGCACTCAACATCTGGCCGCTTTTTAAACGCACATGATACACAGACAAATCACCCAGGTAGGCAATATGCACCACCTCGCCCACCGCAAAGTTATAGCCATCCGGCGGCGGTGCATCACAGAGCATGATTTTTTCCGGACGAAGCGCGACATACACCGGTACGTTATCGACAATGGAAGTATCAGCATCCACTTTTAGCGGATGCACCAGCCCCGGAGAATCAATCACCAGGCCGTCCTCCTGACGCTCCTTTAGCAGCCCTTCAAAAACGTTTACCGAACCGATAAATTCAGCGCTGTAGCGGGTAGTCGGGTGCTCGTAGATCTCTTCCGGCTCGCCAATCTGCACAAATTTTCCGCGGTTCATGATGGCTATACGGCCCGCCATGGTCATGGCTTCTTCCTGGTCGTGCGTCACCATCACGCAGGTCACCCCTACGCGCTCAAGAATATCAACCACTTCCAGCTGCATGCGGTCACGCAGTTTTTTATCCAGCGCGCCCATCGGTTCATCCAGTAACAGCAGCTTAGGGCGTTTGGCCAGGCTCCGGGCCAGCGCCACACGTTGACGCTGACCGCCTGAAAGCTGATGCGGCTTACGTTTGGCAAACTCCTGCATGTGCACCAGCCCGAGCATCTCATTCACCCGGCCAGCGATTTCCGCTTTCGGTAGCTTGTCCTGCTTGAGTCCAAAGGCAATATTCTGTTCCACCGTCATATGTGGAAACAGAGCGTAGGACTGAAACATCATATTAATTGGACGCAGATAAGGTGGAACGTGCGCCAGATCGACACCGTCCAGCATGATTTGCCCAGTGGTTGGCAGCTCAAACCCCGCCAGCATGCGCAGCAGGGTTGATTTACCACAACCAGACGCACCAAGCAGGGCAAATATTTCGCCTTTGTAGATAGTGAGATTGACGTCATCGACAGCATGCTGACCGTCAAATGACTTCGTCAGGTTGCGAATTTCAAGCAGCGGGGTCAGCGCCTTACGGATTTTCGCTTGTGGGCGTGGGGTTGCATCATTCACTCAAGTGCTCTCCGGCATAAAACAAAGAAACGGTGCAAATAACGCACCTTATTGGTGCGTATTGCCGGGTTTTGTGTGTTCAGGATCGCGACATCCCCGGCAGGCACAAGCACCGCCGGGTCGTGTCCCGAACATCGGGTTATTTCCCGCTTTTCACCTTCGTCCAGGCACGGGTACGTACACGATCGATCTTCGGATCCTGAACTTTCAGTGTGAACAGTTTCGCGCGCACGTCCGCCGGCGGATAGATACCTGGGTTATCACGAACTTCCGGGCTGACCAGAGCCGTCGCTTCTTTGTTAGCATTGGCGTAGAACACGTGATCGGAAATATGCGCAATCACATCAGGGCGCAGCAGGTAATTGAGGAACTGGTAGGCTTCGTCTTTGTTTTTCGCATCTGCAGGCATCGCGAACACATCAAAGAACGCCATCGCCCCCTCTTTTGGAATCGAGAAGGAGATATTGACGCCATTTTTCGCTTCTTTCGCGCGGTTTGCAGCCTGCCATACATCCCCTGCCCAGCCAATCGCTACACAGGTATCACCATTTGCCAGATCGTTAATGTATTGCGAGGAGTGGAAATAACGAATATTCGGACGCAGTTTCAACAGCAAATCGGTTGCCGGCCCAGTGTAATCATCCGCTTTAGTGCTGTTTGGATCTTTACCCAAATAGTTCAGCACAGTAGCAAACACTTCTTCAGGCGCATCGAGGAAAGAGACACCGCAGCTTTTGAGTTTTTCCAGATTCTCCGGTTTCAGGATCAAATCCCAGCTGTTAACTGGGGCATCCGCACCCAGCACCGCTTTAACTTTATCCACGTTGTAGCCAATACCGGTGGTTGCCCACATATACGGCATAGCAAACTTATTGTCTGGGTCGTGTTTACCCACCAGTTTCAGCAGTTCAGGATCGAGGTTTTTCCAGCCAGGCAGTTTGCTCTTATCCAGGGGCTGGAATACACCCGCAGTCAGTTGCCGTTCGAGGAAACTGGCTGACGGGACAACGAGGTCAAAACCGGTGCTGCCAGCCATGAGCTTACCTTCCAGCACCTCATTGGAGTCAAATACATCATAAATGACTTTAATGCCGGTCTCTTTCTCAAAATTAGCCACCGTGTCCGGAGCAATATAGTCAGACCAGTTATAAATATGCAGTGTTTTTTGTTCAGCAGCGAGCGTGCCGGCAGAGATGGCCATCAGAGCACCTGCAACCAGGCCTGATAACCATTTTTTATTTAAGGCGGTCATAATCTCTTTCCTTCTGAAAGTTCGTTAACAAACGAACAAAAAAGTCACACTCTAATGATATGCAAGAAACGTGCATATTATTTCATGCGGCATCAATGAAAGAGTGGTCTCTCTCCCCGCCGCTATTGCTCGCTGATATCCGCTGGCTCATTCAACATGCATACAGCTACAGATAGCTCATAATGGGCAAATTGAACGGTGACGTTTACAAGCTTTGCAAGAATAACTTTAGCCAGGAATTGTGGATATAGCCCAGATAAAAAACGTCTTTTATCAATTTTTTATGCAGGTTTTGTCTATGACGTAAAGCGGAAGGGGCGGAATCGAAGTGAATAATTCTTTAAGAAAAGGTTAAATGCAGAATAAAAACGTGAAATACGCAACCGCTCTGGCAGCGGCTGCGCTATAGGTCCCCATATTCAGGAACTATTAGTGGAGGAAATGAACCTCTGCGTTGCTGTTTTGCCCGTCTTCTTCGGCGTTAAACAATAACTGATGTGCCCCGGCTTCAAGGATCACCATCGATATCTGTTCCTCGCTCTGACGCACAAAACATTCAAACTGTTCAAACGTCACACCCGGCATAACGGATAAAGACTGGCAAACCACCAGCTTTGGCAGATTATCATCCTGCATATCCAGAAAGGCTTTTACCGTCAGCGAGCTCGCATTGATAGCGGACAGATCGGCGGCCAACGGTAGCAGCGCTGAAGGTCTGACTTCCGCCATCGCGGAAAACAGAATGACGTTATCCACCAGATCAATTTTTGCATCAAAAATGCCGTCGAAGTTCTGCATGTGCGGTAGATGCAGCGCCTGACAGGTATCACATTCAAAAAAACTCATGCCCAGGTCGTCGAGCCATTGACGCAACGTATCCAGAGTGGGAACGACCAGTGATGTCATAATAATGTGCGACCTCTATTGATGAAAAAATTACCGGCACAGCTTACGCAAAAAGACCGTGTCATACCACGATCGCTATCGATATTGCGTTTAGCCGCCGATTTTAAGACAAAATTCAGGAGTAGCATGACGCTCGATCCACTGGATCATTCGCGCAGCAATATCTATCCCTGTGGTTTTCTCCACGCCTTCAAGCCCTGGAGAGGCGTTGACCTCCATAACCAGCGGTCCGCGTTCTGCACGCAGGATATCGACGCCAGCAACGTCAAGCCCCATCGTGCGGGCCGCTTTAAGCGCAATGTCCCTTTCCTGCGGCGTGATATTGGCAATAGTGGCAACTCCGCCGCGATGCAAGTTAGAACGGAAATCGCCCTCTTTAGCCCGCCGCTCAATAGCTGCGACCACCTCATCACCCACAACGAAACAGCGAATATCTTTCCCCTTCGCCTCTTCGATGTATTCCTGGACCAGAATATGGGCATTCAGACCACGAAATGCATCCACTACGCTCTCTGCGGCCTGGCGCGTTTCGGCCAATACCACACCGATCCCTTGAGTCCCCTCCACCAGCTTCACCACCAGTGGTGCACCGCCGACCATATCAATCATATCGCTGGTATCATCCGGCGAATGGGCTATTCCGGTAATCGGCAGGTCAATTCCCTGTCGCGCTAACAGTTGCAACGAGCGCAGCTTATCGCGTGCGCGGGTAATCGCTACTGATTCATTCAGCGGGTAGCTACCCAGCATCTCAAACTGGCGTAGTGCTGCCGTACCGTAGAAGGTAATGGCTGAGCCAATTCGTGGAATGACCGCGTCAAAATGGGGAAGCTGGCGGCCTTTATAATGGATAGAAGACGCTGCCGGGCTAATGTTCATATAACAAGAAAGAGGATCGATAACTTCAACCAGGTGACCGCGTTGCATCGCCGCTTCACGCAGGCGTTTGCAAGAATAGAGCGTTCCATCCCGGGACAAAATGGCAATTTTCACCCTGCACCTCTCTAAAAGACCTGGTAAAAGCTGGCGTATCATACACTGGGTTAAACGCTTTAGCGCGTCGCCCATCCCTGTTTATGTAAATATTCCAGGATAAAGGGACGGCTTTCTTTAATGATGGTGCGGCGAATATGATCGCTCCAGGTATCGCGACGCGTGTTGCTACCACGGGTCAGATAGTACTGCGCAAGCTGTTCATCATATTGCGACAAAACATCCTGATCGAGCGGCTGATACTGGTTTTCATGCACCACCAGTGTTGCTGGCAGCCGGGGCTTGATGTCCGGGTTATCCGCAGGCCAGCCAAGACACAGGCCAAACAGCGGCAAAACATGCTTCGGCAGCATCAGTAATTCCGTTACCGGCTCAATATTATTACGCAGGCCGCCAATGAACACACCGCCAAGCCCCAGCGATTCCGCCGCTGTCAGCGCATTTTGCGCCATCATCGCCGTATCAACCACGCCAAGCAACAGTTGCTCCGCCAGCCCCAGTTGCGCATCGGGGCAAATCTGCAAATGGCGATTAAAATCAGCGCAAAAAACCCAGAACTCGGCGGCCTGAGCGACGTGCTTTTGTCCGCCGGATAAGGTCACCAGGGACGCACGCAGATTTTGATCGGTAATACGAATTATCGTCGTGCACTGCAAAAAACTTGAGCTTGATGTTCCTTGAGCGGCAGCAATAATCGCCTCACGCTGTGCGTCCGAAATACCTTCATCGGTGAAATGGCGAATGGAACGGTGGCTACGAAGTAAATCAATGGTTGGAGTCATCTTTTTTTTCTCTGGCTGAATGGGAAGAAGCGTCGGGAGCACGCGACATCAGCTGCGGTGCCAACAGCTGCGCAATGCGCAACATCAATATCACTGCGGCGGGAAGCATCAACAGTACACCCAGAAATATCATTACCACACAGGCCAATGGCCCGTTTAGCGGTGCGGGTAAAGTGAGATAATCGTTAAGCGACAGCAGCGCCAGCGATAACAAAATCATCCCGATGATTTCCAGAATCAATACACTTTTGGGTAACACGCCCACTGTGCGCATAGGTGCCTCCCGATAAATGGCGCTTAGTGTAAAACGTTCCGACTGCCCATGTTTAACAAAAATGCGGCATAGACTAAGGATATCAAAGCAACAGGCTGAACCTGCTTTCCATCCGTCACAAATCGCGGCATCATAACAACATTCGCCATCTGGCCTGATAAGTTCGAGGAGATAGAGATGTTTGCCGTTATTTTTGGTCGCCCAGGGTGCCCGTATTGCGTGCGCGCAAAAGAATTAGCAGAAAAATTGAGCAATGAGCATGACGATTTTAACTTCCGCTACATTGATATCCATGCCGAAGGAATTACTAAAGCAGATCTGGAAAAAACGGTAGGTAAGCCAGTTGAGACCGTTCCGCAGATTTTCGTTGATCAACAACACATCGGCGGCTGCACGGATTTTGAAGCGTGGGCAAAAGAGAATATGAATCTGTTCGCCTGATAGCTGTTTCTACGCCCTCCGCTGGAGGGCGTCATCAGTTTTTTTTCCGCCGCTGACGCTGGTTGAATAAACTACTGATAAATAAAAAACACAATGCGCCAAGCGCACACCAAAACACTGCGCTAAACAACCATGCCAGCTCTTGCCACAGCGAACGCGTCGGCATAAAAACGAACCGCATCAGCAACAAGCAACACGGTGCTGCCAGTATTGCACCAAGAAGGGGTTTGAGCACTTCCCGACGGTGGGAGAAAAAGCTTGCCACAGCGCCAGGCAGTATAAAAAATAACAACCCGACCTCAGGATGCCCAGCCGCTCTAAATGCACCTTTCATATTCATCGTTAATGAAAGACACACTACAATAAAGAGCACAAAGCAGCAGATCGCACCCGCCCAACTTTGCTTATGTTTCAATCGTTCCTCCTGACACCCTCTCTATCGAACACTCTTTTCGCCCGCAGGCGTCCAGTCAGATAAAGTTACTCGGCATTCCATGCCAAAAACACACCCACACGATTCTTATAGCCGTTGATACGTAATGAGATTAAACTAGCCGCATATATTGTCGTGCTGCATTATTTGGGGCTGTGTACGATGCTGTCGCCCCTTAATTTCTGGCAAAAACATTAGCGTAAATTGCCATTTCTTTCAATAGCTTACTAGTAAACAAGAAGTTAGCCTCCGTGAATATAAACGTCGCAGATTTGTTAAATGGGAATTACATCCTGTTATTATTTGTGGTCCTGGCTCTGGGCCTGTGTCTGGGTAAATTACGCCTGGGTTCAGTCCAACTCGGTAATTCCATTGGCGTTTTAGTGGTCTCCCTATTATTAGGTCAGCAGCACTTTAGTATTAACACTGACGCATTAAATCTTGGCTTTATGCTGTTTATTTTTTGTGTCGGGGTTGAAGCCGGTCCCAACTTTTTTTCGATTTTTTTTCGCGATGGCAAAAATTACTTGATGCTTGCGCTGGTGATGGTCGGTAGTGCACTGCTGATCGCCCTGGGACTGGGTAAGCTATTTGGCTGGGATATCGGCCTGACGGCAGGCATGTTGGCTGGTTCAATGACCTCTACACCCGTTCTGGTCGGCGCGGGCGATACCTTGCGCCATTCAGGAATGGAAGGTACACAGCTATCCACCGCCCTTGATAACCTGAGCCTGGGTTACGCCCTCACCTATTTGATTGGGCTGGTCAGTCTGATTGTGGGTGCGCGCTATCTGCCAAAACTGCAGCATCAGGATCTGCAAACCAGCGCCCAACAAATTGCGCGTGAGCGCGGGCTGGACACAGACGCCAACCGTAAGGTTTATCTGCCGGTGATCCGCGCCTACCGTGTCGGCCCAGAGCTGGTTGCATGGGCTGACGGGAAAAATCTGCGCGAGCTGGGCATCTACCGCCAGACTGGTTGTTATATTGAGCGTATCCGCCGCAACGGTATTCTGGCCAACCCGGACGGTGACGCAGTGCTGCAAATGGGCGATGAAATTGCCTTAGTGGGCTATCCGGATGCGCATGCTCGCCTCGACCCCAGCTTCCGTAATGGAAAAGAGGTGTTCGATCGCGATCTGCTCGATATGCGTATCGTTACCGAAGAGATTGTGGTGAAAAACCACAATGCCGTAGGTCGTCGTCTGGCCCAGTTGAAGCTGACTGACCATGGCTGCTTCCTGAACCGCGTGATCCGCAGCCAGATCGAGATGCCCATTGACGACAACGTCGTACTAAATAAAGGCGATGTATTACAAGTCAGTGGCGATGCGCGCCGCGTAAAAACGATTGCCGATCGTATCGGCTTTATTTCAATTCACAGCCAGGTGACCGATCTGCTGGCTTTCTGCGCGTTCTTTATTATTGGCCTGATGATCGGGATGATCACCTTCCAGTTCAGTAACTTCAGCTTCGGTATCGGCAACGCGGCCGGGTTGCTCTTTGCCGGAATTATGCTGGGCTTCCTGCGTGCTAACCATCCAACGTTTGGCTACATCCCTCAAGGTGCGCTGAACATGGTCAAAGAGTTTGGCCTGATGGTCTTTATGGCTGGTGTCGGTTTAAGCGCAGGTAGCGGCATTGGTAATGGCCTCGGCGCAGTGGGTGGCCAGATGCTAATTTCGGGTCTGATTGTCAGCCTGGTTCCAGTGATCATCTGTTTCTTGTTTGGGGCTTACGTATTGCGCATGAACCGGGCCCTGCTGTTCGGGGCAATGATGGGGGCACGTACCTGTGCACCAGCAATGGAAATCATCAGCGATACCGCGCGTAGCAACATTCCCGCTTTAGGCTATGCGGGCACATACGCGATTGCTAACGTTCTGTTGACGCTGGCAGGGACACTCATTGTCATCATCTGGCCTGGCATTGGTTAGAACTGTTTTTTTGCTTTTAATGAAAATTTTTTGCAGGTAAGCAGAACTTTTCTTAAAGGCGTCAGTCATAACTATTGCCACTGCTTTTCTTTGATGTCCCCAATTTGTGGAGCCCATCAACCCCGCCGTTTTGGTTCAAGGTTGATGGGTTTTTTGTTGCCTGAAATTCATACCCCTTCCAATCAATCGCTTACTTCATGTGTGGCGACAGCACTCCCTGAAGGGACTTTACGCCGGTATGGGATCTTTTAACGACGTGATTCTGCATACAAATGGAATGCCATTAATACGTGAAAATGACAACCTGGATTACCTGAACCACCGAAACACACCTTACAGGTGTCAGAACTAAGGGCAAAAAGAACCGCAGCATTTTGATCAGCAAAGAGCCAGAGGGTTCCTCTTGTGCAGACAATCAAAAATGAGCCAGGGAATAATTGAATCATCTAGTGCGTGATCAATATCACATAATTTTGGTTGGTAAATAATTACTGCTCACAATCCATAGAGACTGAAAATGAACTTCAAAAAATTAATGATGATCGGCTTTACCGTAGCAGTTTTAGCAAGCTGTACTACTGGTGAAAAAATTCACAATGTTCAGGTTGGCATGACAAAACAACAAGTAATTGATTTGCTTGGAACCCCTGATGGTGATGCAGTTAAAGGTAACAGCGAACAAATCCAGTACAGCAACCGGTTAACATCTGGTTGGGGATGGGATAAGGGTGATTACTACGTTACCTTTGAAAACGGGAAAGTCGTCTCTTATGGAAGCGGCGAAATCCGTGGTGCAGGCGCTCCCGTCAAAGGTGTTGTGGTATTTTAATACGCGCACTCTTATGACATTTGTTAGTTAAACTTTAGTGGCGGCAGCGGTTGGCAATGCCCCATAGTCGCCACCGCTCACCACCAAACTAACTAATTGATTATCTTACAAGTCGTTGTTTTTACTAACCCGTTTACATAAATGTTTTTTTTGTTGCCTGAAATTTACCTCTCGTCACCTTTTTATCACCCATTCCCCCTCTAATTTGCAGCATGCCGGTTATGGCACATACTTTTAAACTGTGCTGTTTCCATAATAGGGGTTAGCAATGTTACTTACTGACAAAGTCGCAGTGATCTTCGGCGGCAGCGGGGCTATTGGTAGTGCGGTTGCGCAGGCCATGGCACGCGAAGGTGCCCATGTGTACCTGGGCGCGCGCAGTCAGGAAAAGCTTGATTTGGCGGCCAGTCGCCTGCGAATGGCAGGGGGTACTGTCGATACGTTTATCACCGATGTGTTCGACGAGCACGACACCTCAACACAAGTTACCCGCCTGGTACAGCAAATCGGTGGAATTGATGTGGTGGTTAACGCGACCGGCTTTATGCATGAACAAGGCAAGCGCATCGACGCATTATCCCTCTCTGAGTTTATGAGCGGTATCACCCCTTTCCTTTCGGCGCAGTTCAATATCGCAAAAGCCGTAACGCCGCACATGGGCGGCAATCGAGCGGGCGTCATTCTCACCGTTGTCGCGCCCGCGGCCCCGATGGCGATGCCTGGGCATCTCGGCCATATTGTCGGTTGTGCGGGAACAGAGGCTTTTATTAAAGCACTCGCCAGCGAACTGGGACCGATAAACATTCGCGTCGTCGGCGTGCGCTCGCATGCGATTGTGGACGCGGTAGCGGCCGGTTCCTATACCGGGGAGATTTTCACCGCTAAAGCGCAATCAATGGGTTTAACCGTCGAACAATGGTTAGGCGGTGCAGCACAAAGCACCATGATCGGACGCCTGCCTACGCTTGCACAAATCGCTGAGGTTACAGCCTTTCTTGCTTCAGACCATGCCGGAGCAATGACCGCTACGGTGGTAAATATTACCGGGGGCGCAACCGTAAGCTAATTTACCGCTCTTTCACGCCGTGCGCTGCTGCGAGCCTTTTTTTGCGCTCGGGCGGGAACACAATGCTATACCGCACGTAATAACCAACGCGCTGACCAGATGATATGAATGCAGAGTGACGTGCAAAAACATCACGCTAAATAATCCGCCACTCAGTGGAATCAAGTGTGAATAGATCTCTCCGCGCGTTGCACCAATGGTGCTAATCCCTTTGTTCCATAACAGATATGACAGCCAGGAAGGAAAGATAACAAGATATGCCAGCCCAGTAATAACGCCTGTATTTGCATAGCTATTCCAGCCCGGCATACCATTGTGTATCAACTCCAGAGCCAATACTGGAATAAGCACCATCGCACCTAGCAGGGCGCTCACGGCGACAAAGGCGTTTCCCTTTACCTCAACCGGTTTAATGCGTAAAAAAGCGCAATAGACCGCCCAGCTCAGCGCTGACCCCATCGTCCAGAAATCGCCCTGGTTCAGGTGTTCAAACACCCGCGTATGCATCACATCACCCTGTGATATCAACCAGATAACGCCAACGGTACTGAGGATCACGCCAGCAATATTACGCGCAAAGATCCGCTCTCTAAAAAAGAACTTATTGATTAACAGGACGAGAGCCGGTGTGGTGGACATATAAATCGCCGCATTGAGCGACGTTGTATATTGCAGACCGATATACAACGTTAAGGGGAAAAGAACCTGACCACATAACGCGAGGAACACGATAGTACCAAAGGATTTTCTCATCGCGGGCCACTGCACAGCGATCTGTCGGAAATAAAGCGCCATCAATAGCAATGCGGTAAATATCCAGCGTGCTGCAGATAAAACGATGGGATTAACATCGGCAACCAATATATGGCCGACCACATAGTTCCCACCCCAAAAACAGGCAGCCAGACTGAGTAATGTATAGGGCATATATGCGCCTTACTGTCAGGTGTACGGTATGACCACAAGGCTACGGCGGTGTCAGAATGAATGCTAATATAACGTTTTCATCCATGTGCATAGATTAAAACTATGAAATTCACGCTAAGGCAACTTGAGTTTTACATCGCACTTGCAGAAACATTACAAATTTCCAAAGCTGCTGCGCGCTGCCATATTTCTCAGTCATCAATGACCATTGCCATGCGGAATCTGGAAGAAGCATTAGACGTGCAGCTATTTGTACGTTACCCCAAAGGCGTGAAGCTCACCGCCGAGGGCGAGCGCTTTCTGGCACATGCCTGCAACATCATCAACAGCAGCCACTCGGCTGTTGACGCTTTGCATGACCGAAGCGAAATTCTCACCGGTACAGTGCGTATAGGCATTGCCGAAACGCTCTCTGCCTATCTTATCCCGGATATACTCAACGATATTGAACGACGTTTCCCACTGCTGGAGATCGTATTTCATGAGGCCACAGCACCAGAACTGGTACAGGCGCTACGGGCACAGAAAGTCGATTTTTGCCTGCTCCTGACCTCAAATATCAGCCACGACACCGATCTGGAAATCGAAACGTTCATTCGTTCACAACGCCGCCTGTGGACGTCTGTTGGACATCCGCTCCAGAGCCAGCCCTCGATCCACCTTACTGATGTCGTAAAGCAGCCGTTTTTACTGCTGGAAACCGATAAATACCCTGACGTGATCATCGATTACTGGCGGCAGCGTGGCTATACGCCCAATATCTGTTTTCGCAGCAACTCTTTTGAGGCAATAAGAAGCCTGGTCGCTAAAGGCAGAGGAATAACCATTTTATCTGATCTGGTTTATCGCCCGTGGTCGCTGGATGGCCTGCGCGTCATGCACAGAACAATTGATGATTTTATTACCTGGATGGACGTCGGGACGGTAAAAACAGCGGCTCAACCGCTGACAACAGAGGCGATGAAAGTCATCGACTTTTTACGTCAGGCGATTTCCCGCCTCGACAAGCCATTCTAATGATTTTACTTCTGCGGCACGCCAGCAATGCGTTCCACCATCATCAGAATATCTTCCCGCGATAGCGGTTTTTTGTCCGTGACAAAATGCAGCGTCATACCTTCAAGAAACGCATCCAGCGCGCGTGCAGTTACCGGCTCGAACCACTGTTCCAGCGTCTGCTGACTGCGTAACATCCAGTTTTGCATAACCGTCTTTAACGCCGGTTTACGACTGGCAAACGCATACAATTGGTACATGAGTTCCATATTGCCAGGCGTCGTGACCTGGGAGCTATAGATCATATCGGTAATGGCATGGCAGGCCTGTGACGCATTTTCAACACCGGCAAAAAATGCCTGATATTGCACAGACATGGTGTCAGTAAAACGCGCGAAGGCCTCCATTAAGAGCTCATCTATTCCCGAAAAGTAATAGGTCATTGAGCCCAGCGGTACCTCGGCAATCATGGCG
The DNA here is from genome assembly GCF_028069755.1 of Citrobacter sp. Igbk 16. NCBI lineage: Bacteria > Pseudomonadati > Pseudomonadota > Gammaproteobacteria > Enterobacterales > Enterobacteriaceae > Citrobacter > Citrobacter sp. Igbk 16. The sequence goes on from NZ_JANEWJ010000017.1 coordinate 16,576, forward strand.
ATTTTCCGGTGTGTAACCCCATGAATACCATGGATTATAACCGCGTCCAGCGTGGCCTGAACTATTTTATCCCGTCGTTGTGGATCGTTCGCGCGTCGCACTGCATTACCTCTTCTTGCATTTATGTACAAATGTACACAACCTTGCTAATGTTGTCTTCTTCCCTCTTATCTTTGGCTCGAATTCATGACTGGCATCTCATCACGCAAAGCCTTAAGACGCCGTATGTGGGCGCTTTTCACGTTCTTCTTTTTACCAGGTTTATTAATGGCTTCCTGGGCGACGCGTACCCCTGCCATCCGAGATATCCTCTCTATTTCCACCGCCGAAATGGGCGCGGTGTTGTTTGGACTCTCAATTGGCTCGATGAGCGGCATTCTTTGTTCGGCCTGGCTGGTGAAACGATTTGGCACACGAAACGTCATCCGCACCACCATGTCATGCGCGGTTCTGGGCATGACAATTCTCAGCCTCGCATTATGGTTGCATTCCGCCTGGCTGTTTGCGTTTGGTCTGGGCGTGTTTGGCGCCAGTTTTGGCGCGGCTGAGGTTGCAATCAACGTCGAAGGCGCAGCGGTTGAGCGTGAAATGAACAAAACTGTGCTGCCGATGATGCATGGTTTTTACAGCCTGGGAACGCTGGCTGGCGCCGGTGTTGGCATGGTACTTACCGCCGTCAACGTCCCCGCGACAGCACATATTCTGCTGGCGGCGATGGTGGCTATTACCCCTATTTTTATCGCGATTAAGGCTATCCCCGACGGCACAGGTAAGAATGCGACTGACGGTTCGCACGCCGTTGAAAAAGGATTGCCATTCTATCGCGATATTCAATTGCTGCTGATTGGCGTCGTGGTGCTGGCGATGGCGTTTGCCGAAGGTTCCGCCAACGACTGGCTTCCCTTACTGATGGTTGATGGGCATGGATTTAGCCCGACATCCGGATCGCTGATTTATGCCGGCTTTACGCTCGGTATGACCGTTGGGCGCTTCACCGGTGGCTGGTTCATCGACCGCTACAGCCGTGTGGCAGTAGTACGCGCCAGTGCACTGATGGGCGCGCTCGGTATCAGCCTGATCATTTTTGTCGACAGCTCATGGGTGGCAGGCGTCTCGGTGATCCTTTGGGGACTAGGGGCTTCTCTCGGCTTCCCGCTGACCATTTCGGCCGCCAGCGATACCGGCCCTGATGCGCCAACCCGCGTGAGCGTTGTTGCGACTACTGGCTATCTGGCATTCCTGGTCGGTCCGCCGCTGCTGGGTTATTTGGGTGAACACTATGGCCTGCGCAGCGCCATGCTGGTTGTGCTGGCGCTGGTGCTTGTCGCGGCCATCGTTGCGAAGGCTGTGGCTAAACCGGATGTCAAAAATACAACTGTGATGGAGAACGGCTAATGGGTATCAAGTTAATTGCAGTAGACATGGATGGCACGTTTTTAAGTGACCAAAAGACCTATAACCGCGAGCGGTTTATGGCGCAGTACAGTCAAATGAAAGCGCAGGGGATCCGCTTTGTGGTCGCCAGCGGCAATCAGTATTACCAGCTGATCTCTTTTTTCCCCGAACTGGCCAATGAAATCTCATTTGTGGCAGAAAACGGGGGCTGGGTGGTCAGCGAAGGGGAAGATATTTTTAACGGTGAACTGGCTAAAGACGATTTCCAGACCATCGTGGAGCATCTGCTAACCCGCGCAGACATCGAGATTATCGCCTGCGGTAAAAACAGCGCCTACACCCTGAAACAGTACAGCGATGAGCATAAATCCATCTCTGCCATGTATTATCACCGTCTTGAATTTGTCGATAACTTCGACAACATCAACGATGTATTCTTCAAGTTTGGGCTGAATATCTCTGACGATCGCATTCCCCAGGTGCAGGCAGATCTTCATGAGGCGATTGGCGACATTATGGTACCGGTGCATACCGGTTACGGCAGTATCGATTTAATTATTCCGGGCGTTCATAAAGCCAACGGTTTACGTCTGCTGCAACAACGCTGGAATATCAGCGACGATGAGGTCGTGGTATTTGGTGATGGTGGAAATGATATTGAGATGCTACGCCAGGCCGGATTTAGCTTCGCAATGGCCAACGCTCACGAACCTGTTGCTCAGGCAGCAAAATATCGTGCGGGTTCGAATAACGAAGAAGGCGTGCTGAATGTCATAGATCGTGTACTAAAAAATGAAGCGCCCTTTACTCGTTAACGCATCAGCACAGACGGCAACAAAATGATGGCATGATCTATTCATAATCCGCCTCAAATTAACCCGCTGGATTATTAACTCCAGTGAATATTTCAGGCGAGCGAATTATGAAGAAAAGTGTACTGATGGCAACAGTGTTGCTGGGATTTGCAGGAACAGCATTTGCGCAGAATGTTACTGTTGATGTGCCAAGCGGGTACAAAGTGGTGGTCGTTCCTTCTTCCGTCAACGTTCCGCAGGCGGTCAGTGTCACTACTGCCCCGCAAACGGTTTATGTTGCTCCGGCAGCCACTCCAGCCCCTGTTTACCGCGCACATCCGTATGCGCGTCATGTTGCCAGCGTAGGTGAAGGGATGGTCATTGAGCATCAGATTGACGACCATCACTAATGATTGCAAAGCCCGGAAACCGGGCTTTAACCTTCCCGGGAATTCCCTACCCGTTTATCTTTCAGGAAGATAACCATCAGAATCAACCACAGCACACCGCTCGCCAGATTAAACAGACTGAACAAGCCGTTTCCACCCAGCAGATAAGCATGTTTGCTCAGCTCAATACCGACGGTAAAGATCAGCATTTGCAGCATACCCATTGCTGCTGAAACGGTCCCTTTGCTCATTTCACTGGCAAACAGCGTCAGGCGCACCAACCCGGCATTCGCCACGCCAATGCCAAACGCATAAAGACTTAAACCTGCCGTCATCCACAGATACGCATGAGAAGAAACAACCGTGGCCGCGGCGGCAATGATCAATCCCACGGAGATTGGCCAGCCCCCCATGATAATCAGCGAGCGCACCGTGCGGCGTGATGTCAGACGCGCCAGCACCAGGTTACCCGCAATCAGTGCGCCAAAAATCGGTACCTGAAGCAGGCCATATTCGTAGCTGCTGAGATGTTCGCCACTGATAATAATGATCGGGGACTGCGCAATCCACGCCAGCAATGGCAGACTGACAAAGCCCAATGCCAGTGCGCCTGCGACAAAACGCACATTCTTTAGCACCAGCTTATAATCTTTGCCCAACTCTTTGATGGAAAGCTTCTCGCCCAGACGGGTAGCCGTTTCCGGCATCGCACGCTGCAGGCCAAAAAAGGCGATTGCAGCCAGTGCGGCAAACAGGACAAACATGCCTTCCCACGGAAGGACATGTACCCAGGCGGCTCCAACCAACGGTCCCAAAAGCGGTGCAATCAATGCTACGTTCGCCATTAGCGCAGTGATTTTAATGCACACCGCTTCTTCAAAGGACTCCTGAATGGCGGCGTAACCTACCGCGCCAATAAAGCACAGGCTAATCCCCTGTAAAAAACGCAGGAAAGTAAATTGCTCAATATTTTGTGCAAACAGCGTTGCGAGGCAGGTCACAATGAACCAAACCACCCCGGTTAACATCACCGGACGACGACCAACACGATCCGACAGCGGCCCTAACAACCACTGTAAAAACATGCCGCCTGCCAGATAAGCGGTCATGGACGTTGGAACCCAATCTAAACCGGCCTGATATTGCTCCACCACCGCCAACATTCCGGGTTGGATCATATCGTTACCGATATACGTAGAGAATTCGTAAAGCACCAGACAGAGAGGGAAAAGTAATGCCTGACGCCCCAAACGGGCGCCTGAAGATAAACGGTTCTGCATGCAATCTCTTAACAAATGAAAAAACGCGCAAAGTGTAATAAATGCGCCGTACTGGTGATAGTGAATTATGTGATTTGAAAGCAAAATGCGCACATTTTTACACTCAATTGCACGATAGCTTTTTGTTTTAAGGTTAATTTAAGTTGAGGCCGCTATCATGCTCAATAAGCCTCATTAATTGTCTTAAAAAGCGTCATTTAACAGACAAATAGGACAAGACCGCTTTTTATCGCCTGAAAGCAATTTTATGATCCCCCAATAGGGGCCTTTTTAACGATTACATTGAGTCTGGATGTTATGCTGGAAAATCTGAACAACTCGCTTTTTTACCTGATCAACGCCACGCCGGACTCTGCGCAATGGACGATCTCGCTCGCCATTTTTATTGCCAAAGACCTGATTAGCATCGTACCGCTACTGGCGATCATTCTCTGGCTTTGGGGACCGCAAAACCGCGTGACCATCCAGCGCCAGTTGGTCATAAAAATGGCGATTGCGCTGGCAGTCGGTCTGACCATTTCATGGTTCATGGGGCATTTATTTCCTCACGACCGGCCATTCGTCAATCATATCGGCTACAACTTCCTGCACCATGCTGCAGATGACTCTTTCCCGAGCGACCACGGTACGGTTATCTTTACCTTCGCGTTGGCCTTCCTGTTCTGGCACCGCCTGTGGTCCGGAGCACTGTTGATGGTCGTCGCCGTGGCGATTGCCTGGTCGCGTGTTTACCTCGGCGTACACTGGCCGCTGGATATGCTGGGGGGGTTACTGGCCGGTCTGATCGGTTGCCTGAGCGCCCAGATGATCTGGCAACGATTCGGCAAAACCCTGTACCACGGTTTGCAAACCTGCTATCGCACCTGCTTCGCCCTGCCTATTCGTAAAGGCTGGGTACGTGACTAACCCACGGTAAAGAGAGTAGTATTAAGCGCGAAACTGAGCACGTATTCTACTCTCCAGGGGATCTATGGAAACTCGACGCGACGAGCGTATTGGTCAATTACTGCAGGCGCTAAAACGCAGCGATAAATTACACCTTAAAGAAGCCGCGACACTGCTGGGTGTATCAGAAATGACCATTCGTCGCGATCTGAATAATAACACGGCCCCGGTCGTACTGCTTGGGGGCTATATTGTTCTGGAACCCCGTAGTGCCAGCCACTATTTAATCAGCGATCAAAAATCCCGCCTGGTTGATGAAAAACGCCGGGCAGCGCAGCAGGCTGCCAGCCTTGTCCAGGCGCATCAGACCGTTTTCTTCGACTGCGGAACAACAACGCCGTGGGTCATTGAAGCGATCGATAATGAACTACCGTTCACCGCAATATGCTATTCACTGAATACGTTTCTGGTGTTGCAGGAGAAACCACAGTGCCGCGTTATTTTATGTGGCGGCGAATTCCATGCCAGTAATGCTATTTTCAAGCCACTCGATTTCCAGGAAACCCTGAATAACGTATGCCCGGATATCGCTTTTTATTCTGCAGCCGGCGTGCATATCGATAAAGGCGCAACCTGTTTTAACCTTGAGGAATTACCGGTTAAACACTGGGCGATGTCGATGGCGCAGTATCATGTTCTGGTGGTTGATCACAGCAAGTTTGGGAAGGTGCGTCCCGCAAGGATGGGCGAATTAAAACGTTTTGATACCATCATCAGCGATAACCGCCCGGATGATGCGTTTGTCGAGTATGCCAAAGCGCAGCATATCAAATTGATGTACTAAATTTGTGCCGGATGACGGTGCTAGCACCTCGTCATCCGGCATCAGCAATTAAGAGAACCAGCCACCAAACCACTGGTGGAATTTCATCATAACGAAGTCCCACATCCGGCTAAAGAATCCCCCCTCTTCCACCGCTTCCATCACCATCAACGGACGCTGTTCAATAGATTTTCCGTTCAACTGGAAGTCGATTGTCCCCACAACCTGGCCTTTCTTCAGTGGCGCAGTCAGTTGTGGCTCTGTCAGGGTAAAGCTCGCCTTCAGGTTTTTCAGCTGGCCGCGCGGAATGGTTACAGACCCACCTTCCCCAGCGCCCAGATTGACTTCACTCTTATCACCAAACCAGACACGTTGGGTCACAAAGGTGGCATCCGGTTTAATCGGCGTAACGGTTTCAAAGAAGCGGAAACCCCATGTCAGCAGCTTTTCGGATTCATTAAAGCGAATGCGATCGGTTTTTGCCCCCAGCACCACGGAGATCAAACGCATATCGCCCTGTGTCGCGGATGCAACCAGGTTATAACCGGCTCCCGCCGTGGTGCCCGTTTTCATACCATCCACATTCAGGTTGGTACTCCACAGCAGGCGGTTACGGTTTGGCTGGCGAATTTTATTAAAGGTAAACTCTTTCTCTTTATGGATGGCGTACTCTTCCGGCACATCGTGGATTAACGCTTTACCCAACAATGCCATATCACGCGCGGTACTGAACTGCCCTGCGGCATCCAGGCCATGTACCGTCTGGAAAGTCGTGTTCGTCAGTCCCAGTTTTTGCGCATAGCCGTTCATCAAACCAATAAACGATTCCTGGCTTCCGGCAACATAATCAGCGAGCGCAATACAGGCATCATTACCAGACTGAATGATCACGCCTTTGTTCAGATCGGACACCGCAACCTGATCGCCAGGCTTGAGGAACATCACAGAAGAGCCGCGCAGAGCCGGATTCCCGGTAGCCCAGGCATCTTTCCCGACGGTAACCATGTCATTCAGATTAATTTTCCCGGCTTTTAGCGCCTGACCGACCACATAGCTGGTCATAATCTTGGTCAGACTGGCGGGGTCCAGTTTCTCATCGGCATTACCTTCCGCCAGCACTTTGCCGCTGGCGTAATCCATTAAGATCCACGCACGTGCGTCAACGCTCGGCGGGGCCGTCGGTTGTTCCGCCGCCTGTACGGTCGGCGCAAAAAGGATTAAGAGTGCTGAACCTGCAGCAAGGCTGCGTAGGGAAGATAAGTATTGCGTCATAAATGCCACCCGAGTATCCATTCCAAAAAACCACGTCATACCACACCGTGTTTACACAAAACCGGCCAAGTTGCCTCAGCCAACCATACAGAAAAGTTCTGATGGATGACGTGTAAAATAAGTGCGGTGAGTAATAACGCACTAACGAGCTTAAAGAAACCGTAAGTTGGTAAAGTTTTTAAAGTTTATGCAATAACGCTGCGCTGCGCTGCTCTCATCACGATTTTTTTGCGCCTTGTTGCGTAAATATTAGGTTTACCCCACCATGTGAGCGAGTCAGATAGAGAATGCAGCCATAACGCTGCTCAATTAATTTGCGGGGTTACTATGATTACACTGTGGGGTCGCAATAATTCGACCAACGTAAAAAAAGTATTGTGGACACTCGAAGAACTGGAACTGCCGTACAGCCAAATTCTGGCTGGCGGACAGCATGGCGTAAATCATGACGCAGACTATCTGGCGATGAACCCTAACGGGCTGGTACCACTGCTACGCGATGACGAAACAGACGTATTGCTGTGGGAATCCAATACCATTGTCCGCTACCTGGCGGCCCAGTACGGGCAAAAACGACTGTGGGTTGACGCCCCGGCGAAACGCGCCGAGGGCGAAAAATGGATGGACTGGGCTAACCAGACGCTGAGCCCTGCACATCGGGTAATCTTATTTGGTCTGGTCAGAACCCCTGCCGATCAACGCGACCAGACAGCCATCGAGGCCGGTGCGAAGGTCTGCGATAACCTGTTTGCCATTCTCGACAACGCACTGGCCGACCGGGCATGGTTCTCTGGCGCTGAATTTGGCACTGCGGACATCGCCGTCGCGCCGTTCATCTATAACCTGTTTAATGTCGGCTTGAGCTGGACGCCGCGCCCTCACCTGGAACGTTGGTATCAACAGCTCACCGAGCGCCCGGCATTCCAGAAAGTTGTGATGATCCCGGTCAGCTAATCCTGTCAGGGACTCACTTTCAGTAATTCCCCGTCGGACTCGTCGGTTAATACATACAAATAGCCGTCTGGTCCGACGCGCACATCGCGGATTCGCTGCCCTCTGTCATGCAAAATTCGCCCGTCTTCCGTCACTGTATTGCCTTTCACGCTTAACACAATCACCCCCTGTTCTTTCAGCGCGCCAATAAACAGTTTGTGTCGCCACTGTGGGAACGTATCGTGGTTATAAAAGGCCATCCCACTGACTGCAGGTGATTTTTCCCAGTAAAAGATAGGCTGCTCAGTGCCCGCCACAATTGAGCCTTTTGCTTCGGGGATGTTGAAACCACTGTAGTTAACACCCCATGTCGCGATTGGCCATCCATAGTTTTTACCTTTCTCGGGGATATTGATCTCATCTCCACCACGCGGACCATGCTCGTTGAGCCACAACGCATCGCTCCAGGGATTCATCGCCATCCCCTGCGGATTACGGATGCCATACGACCATATTTCAGCCCGCGCGCCAGTCTGATTCACAAACGGGTTATCCGGTGGAATTTTGCCCTCGTCTGTTAGTCGAACCACTTTGCCCTGTAATTTATCCAGCTCCTGAGCGGTTATGCGCTGGTTATTCTCGCCAAGGCCTATAAACAGATAACCTTTGCCATCAAATACCATACGCCCGCCAAAATGGTTCCCGGTTGATAACTTAGGCATTTGGCGGAATACCGTCTGGAAGCCCTGCAGGTGTTTACGATCGTCACTTAGCCGCCCGTAGCCTACTGCTGTTCCGGCTTTCCCTTCACTGTCAGCTTCCGCAAAGCTAATCCATACCCGCCGGGATTGGGCAAAATCCGGCGCTAACACCACATCGAGCAAGCCGCCCTGGCCATTCGCCCAAACCTTAGGTACGCCAGTCAGCGGATCGGAAAGCCCCTTATCGGGTTGCCAGAGCCGAAGCTGCCCTCCTCTGAGCGTAATCAGCATACTGCGATTATCCGGTAAAAAGGCCAGCGACCACGGGTGGTCGAGCTTGGTTTGCAGGACCTCCACCTTGACGGCAGCGGCATAGGGGGAAAGCAACGCCAATAAGGCAACACAGAGAAAGAGTCGACGCATAGCACCTCCTTAATGGCTCTGCTTAAAGCGTAGCCAGCAAGGGGAATTATCCCGCCACCTTTACATAATCTTAACGAAAAGGGGGAGCGCTCTCCCCCTGGTTCAGATGTGTTCCAGCGTTGAATAAGCTTGCAAACTCTGGATACTCAGCGTCAGCGTTGTCAGGCAGTTTTCCAGTTTCTCTGCGTTAACGGCAATAAAGTTCGGACAATCATGATGTCCACTCATCAGACAAACAGCGGTGGCGGCTAACGCCCCTTCAGCACGACGAAGGGCATTCCACTCTTCCTGATCAAGATGCATACCGTGGAGCTGTGATTGATCGTGCAATTCGCGATTCAGTTCAAAAAAGCTATCACGCAGACGATCGCTCTCGCTGACTGACATATAGCCTTTCGCTTTTCTCAACAGCAGATAAGCGGCAAGATCGATACGGGCGTTTATCAATTTGTTGAGAAGATCGGTTCTCAGTCTGTCAACAACCATACCTTGTTCCTCCTCTTTCCAACCATGGTGCAACTTAATAGTATGGTTGTTTTTTGAACAAATTGATGCTCTATATCAATAAAGCCTAATTGATTAACATAATTTACAATGTTACAACTTTCGGCCTGATGCAGGTGTTGCACTTACGCAAAACATCGCGTTTCTGGCATACCGAACATTTTTTGCTATACCTGAAGTGATTACTGCCATAGCGCTGATTATGAGGGATGTATGTCAAAAGCAAGTGATGCAGAAAAAATACGCACACTATCCAAAATCGATCTGAATTTGCTGACAATTTTCTGTTTGATCTATAGCGTGGGTAGTATTTCCAGAGTCGCTGACATGCTGAACATTTCACCTTCTGCCGTTAGCCAGTCACTACGAAAACTGCGAGAAATGATGGGAGATAATCTCTTTGTCCGTAGCGGAAACGCGCTGTTGCCGACCGTCTACTCTGATGAACTTTATGACAATACGATCCCAATTATCGACAAACTATCGACGCTGATGCCGCTTTCCTCTCCGGCGGCGAAAAAAAGGCTAACGCTGTATACCGAGTCATTTATTTCCCCGATTGTTATTCCCGATGTCACGGCCAGAATAATCAATACCGATGCGGATATCAGTCTCCTGCACCTCACCGCTGATTTAAACGAGCAGAGCATTGTTGAGTTATTAAACATGCGCCAGGCTGATGTGGTGTTTTCAACATTTTCCGTTGAGTCAGGAAATATCACCTGCCAGAAAATATCTGATATGCGGCTGGTTCTCATCGCCTCGCAGAATAATACGTTATACGGAAATGCAATTACAGAGGAGCAGTTCAGAAGTGCCAATCTGGTGGGTTACAATACCAAGAATGAAAAAATAATTTACCACCGGAGTATTGTGGATAAAAAATTCAGAACCGGTGAGCGTTGTCTGCTGACCTCTTCTTTTACGGCAATACTGACTATTGTGTCCACAACCCAATGCTTAGGGGTGATCCCGGAAAAGGTATTCGAAACACACGCGCATCTGTATTGTCTTAAAAAGATAAACACACCATTTCCGTTACCGCAATTTAGTGTATTTTCTTCTTCACGCAAAGATGGTGCGGCCCATAAAATACTGTCACCCATTCTGACTGATTTACAAACGACCTCCCGGTGATAAATTTCCGGGAGGCCAGATGTCGCCATTAATAACTACACACGGATTTTAGCGATACGCCAGATATGGTCAGCATATTCCTGTACCGTTCTGTCTGACGAGAAATACCCCATATTAGCAATATTATGCATCGTCTTTGTCGTCCACTCGCGGGGATAACGATATAACTCATCTACCGAATCCTGGCAGTCCACATAGCTGCGGTAATCCGCTAATACCTGATAGTAGTCGCCAAAGTTGATTAGCGAATCCAGCACATCTCTGTAGCGTCCGGGCTCTTCCGGGCTGAACACACCCGTACCAATTTGCGTCAGTACCTGATGTAACTCCGCATCGTTTTCAAAAATACAGCGCGGGTCATAGCCATCGCGACGTAGCGCATCAACCTCACTCGCCGTATTACCAAAGATAAAGATGTTATCTTCCCCAACGTATTCACGCATTTCTATATTCGCACCATCCAGCGTACCGATCGTTAGCGCCCCATTCAGCCCAAACTTCATGTTGCTGGTACCGGATGCTTCCGTCCCGGCCAGGGATATTTGTTCAGAAAGATCGGCTGCCGGAATGATCATTTGCGCCAGGCTAACGTTGTAATCCGGGATAAACACCACCTTCAGCTTGCCGCCAATTTGCGGATCGTTATTCACTAATCTCGCCACATCATTAATTAGGCGAATGATCTGTTTCGCCATGTGATAGGACGACGCCGCTTTGCCCGCAAAGATATTCACACGCGGCACCCAGGTAACATCCGGTGCCGCTTTAATGCGGTTATAGCGAGTGATGACATGGAGCACATTCAGTAACTGCCGCTTATATTCATGAATACGCTTCACCTGCACATCAAACAACGCACCAGAATCCACCACCACCCCATACTGTGTTGCAATATGGTGCGCCAGTCGCTGCTTGTTTACTCGTTTCGCTCGATATACCGCCTCATTCACCGACGGATAATCAATATACTGCTTCAACTCGCCCAACTGCATTAACCGGGTCCGCCAGCTATCACCGATATTCTCATCCAGCACTTTTGCAAGCGGAGGATTAGCCAGCGCCAGCCAGCGGCGAGCCGTGACACCATTGGTCACATTGGTGAAACGCAGCGGAAAGATGCGTGCAAAGTCAGCAAACAGCGATTCCGTCATCAATTTGGAATGGAGTGCCGACACACCGTTTACCTTATGACTAACCACGACTGCCAGCCAGGCCATGCGCACCACTCGACCATGGGATTCATCAATGAGCGATACACGTTTCAACAGCTCACTGTCATCACGATATCGCTCCTGCAACGTCTTCAGAAACCGATCGTTAATGTCGAAAATAATCTGCAAGTGACGCGGCAAAAGTCGACTCAGCATCTCGACCGGCCATGTCTCCAGCGCCTCACTCATCAGCGTGTGATTGGTGTATGAAAAAATCTGACAGGTCACATCAAACGCGTTATCCCAACTGAACTGGTGATGATCAATTAGCAGACGCATCAGTTCCGGAATCGCCAGGACCGGGTGAGTATCATTGAGGTGAATCGCAATTTTATCCGCCAAATTATCGTAAGTCCGGTGTAACTGGTAATGGCGACTCAGGATATCCTGAATCGTTGCCGAGGCCAGAAAATAAGCCTGCCGCAAGCGCAGTTCACGCCCTGCATCGGTGGAATCATCCGGATACAGGACCCGTGAAATCCGATCAAAGTGGTATTTATTTTCTACTTCGGTTGCAAAGTCATCATGTGGATTTAATTTTCCGGCATTGACCTCACTATTCACCTGTACATTCCACAGCCGCAGCGTATTCGTCGTGTCGGTCGCATAGCCGGGAATAATCTGGTCATGTGCGACAGCCAGAATATCCTCGGTTTCAATCCAGCGGGCTTTATTCCCCTCCAGTTGCACGCGTCCGCCAAAACGCACTTTATAATGCGTATTATGACGTTTGAACTCCCATGGGTTCCCGTATTCCAGCCAGTAGTCCAGGGACTCTTTTTGAACACCATCGATGATATTTTGTTTAAACATACCGTAGTTGTAGCGAATACCGTAACCGCATCCAGGTAAGCCCAGCGTTGCCAGCGAATCAAGGAAACAGGCCGCCAGACGCCCCAGGCCGCCATTTCCGAGCCCAGGGTCATTCTCCTCGTCGATCAGCTCTTCCAGATCCAGCCCCATGGCCTCCAGCGCGCTCCGGACTTCATCATATAAGCCCAAAGAAAGTAGCGCATTGGAGAGCGTACGGCCGATGAGAAACTCCATCGACAGATAATAAACCTGGCGGGCATCCTGAGAGAATTGTGCCCGATTAGAGCGGTGCCACCGCTCAACCATTCGATCGCGTACAGCATATAACGTCGCATTCAACCACTCCCGTTTCGTGGCAATGGCGGGATCTTTCCCGATAGTAAATAAAAGCTTATTGGCGATATCATCTCTCAGCTTATCAACATCAGAATCCGGGGCAACCGGAAGCGGTGAAATATACATATGGGCATTACCTTTCATAATATTGTAGGATACGTAACAGACAGGTGAATTATTTAAAATCTGCTTTGCGAACGTCAGCTTTATTTCGAATGACTTCATGACTGGCGAGAAAACTTAATTCCGACATTAATACCCGCCAACTCAGCCCCGTAGCCAGGGAGATATAATATAAACTCACTCCGTTAGCATACAGTGTTTTAGCCATTTCAAGTTTCGACTTCAAAACAATTTCTTTCAAAATAAACCTCATTAATAACGCTCGACGAGATAAAATTTACGATAATAAGTTTCTATAGCCAAGAAGTGGCACTTAAAGCCGGAATTAGACTCGCTAAACACCTTTCACTAACAGAAACACGTGATGGGTATTCTCTGCGTATTATGCCGATCAGATATAGATGTCGTGTGAAGGCATCTGTATAATCCCCCGATTACGAGCAATGTACAGTATAAGAAAATGGCAAAAATTGGTTTTATATCACTAGGTTGTCCGAAAAACCTCGTCGATTCTGAGCGCATCCTGACCGAACTTCGTACCGAAGGCTATGATGTTGTGCCAAGTTACGACGATGCGGATATGGTCATCGTTAACACCTGCGGCTTTATCGACAGCGCCGTTCAGGAGTCACTGGAAGCCATTGGCGAAGCGCTGAACGAAAACGGCAAAGTGATCGTCACTGGCTGTCTGGGTGCCAAAGTCGATCAGATCCGTGAAGTTCACCCGAAGGTGCTGGAAATTACCGGACCGCACAGCTACGAACAGGTTCTGGAGCACGTGCATCACTACGTGCCGAAGCCGAAGCACAACCCGTTCCAGAGTCTGGTTCCAGAGCAGGGTGTCAAACTGACCCCGCGCCATTATGCCTATTTGAAGATTTCTGAAGGCTGTAATCACCGCTGCACATTCTGCATTATTCCATCCATGCGTGGTGATCTGGTGAGCCGCCCGATTGGCGACGTTCTTAGCGAAGCTAAACGTCTGGTCGATGCAGGCGTGAAAGAAATTCTGGTGATCTCCCAGGATACTTCTGCTTACGGTGTGGATGTGAAGCATCGTACCGGTTTCCATAACGGCGAGCCGGTTAAAACCAGCATGGTTGACCTGTGCGAACAGTTGTCAAAACTGGGCATCTGGACCCGTCTGCACTACGTCTATCCGTATCCGCACGTCGATGATGTGATCCCGCTGATGGCGGAAGGGAAAATCCTGCCGTATCTGGATATCCCACTGCAGCACGCCAGCCCGCGTATTCTGAAACTCATGAAACGCCCTGGTTCTGTGGACCGACAGCTGGCACGGATTAAACAGTGGCGTGAGATCTGCCCTGAACTGACCCTGCGTTCAACGTTTATTGTTGGCTTCCCTGGCGAAACCGAAGAAGACTTCCAGATGCTGCTCGACTTCCTGAAAGAAGCGCGTCTTGACCGCGTCGGCTGCTTTAAATACAGCCCGGTAGAAGGTGCAGGAGCCAACGATCTGCCAGATCAAATCCCGGAAGAGGTAAAAGAAGAACGCTGGAACCGCTTTATGCAACTGCAGCAGCAGATCTCTGCTGAACGTTTGCAGGAGAAAGTAGGCCGCGAGATTCTGGTCATCGTTGATGAAGTTGACGAAGAAGGCGCGATTGGTCGAAGTATGGCTGATGCTCCTGAAATCGACGGTGCGGTATATCTGAATGGCGAAACCAACGTGAAGCCTGGCGATATCATCCGCGTGAAAGTCGAGAACGCAGATGAATACGACCTGTGGGGCACGCGCGTTTAAATAATCGTAACCCAACGTAGGCCGGATAAGGCATTTATGCCGCATCCGGCAACGCCTGATGGCGACGCTGATGCGTCTTATCAGGCCTACGGTTCACCCTTTAATTTTCGGATCCAGCGCGTCGCGCAACCCATCCCCCAGCAGGTTAAACGCCAGCACCGTCAGGAATATCGCCACCGCCGGGAAAATCGCCACGTGGGGCGCGATCACCATATCAGCCCGCGCTTCATTGAGCATGGCTCCCCATTCCGGCGTCGGCGGCTGTGCCCCTAAACCCAGGAATGACAGACTTGCGGCAGAAATGATTGACGTCCCGATGCGCATGGTGAAAAAAACCACGATTGAAGAGACCGTACCCGGCAAAATATGGTTAAAGATAATGGTCGCGTCGCTGGCACCAATGCTGCGTGCTGACTCAATAAATGTTTGTTGCTTAAGCACCAACGTATTGCCACGAACCAGTCGCGCAAAAGCCGGAATGGAAAATACCGCAACCGCAATAATCACATTCGCAATCCCGCTTCCCAACACCGCCACCACTGCTATTGCCAGCAATATCCCCGGAAAGGCGAACAGCACGTCGCAGATACGCATAATCAGTCGGTCCCACCAGCCTTCGTAATACCCGGCCAGCAGCCCCAGCACCGTGCCAATCGCCGCGCCAATAAAGACGGCAAAGACCCCGGCCGCCAGCGAAATTTGTGCGCCAACCAGTACGCGGCTAAAAATATCCCTGCCTAACGAATCCACGCCAAACCAGTGCAGCATCGACGGTCCGTCATTCAGCCGGTCGTAATCGAAGTAGTTTTCAGCATCAAACGGGGTCAACCAACGGGCAAAGATGGCCACCAGGATCAGGGCCAGCACAAATAACCCCGCGATCATCGCAACATGTTGACGACGAAAACGACGCCAGAACTCATGCCACGGCGTACGTATTTGATCTGGCTTAACGAGGGGCATCGCATTTAAAATCGCCTGTCGGCGCCAGTTAAAAAATCGCATCCTTACTTGTACCTGATAGCCGGATTAATGGCGGCATAGAGTACATCCACCACTAAGTTGATAAGAATAAATTCCAGGGAGAACAACAACACTTCAGCCTGGATCACCGGATAGTCACGCATTTCAACTGAGTCGACCAACAATCGCCCAAGCCCAGGCCAGTTGAATACCTTCTCAACCACAATCGAGCCACCCAGCAAAAAGCCAAACTGCAGCCCCATCATCGTGACAACCGGGATCATCGCGTTACGCAGACCATGTTTTAGCACCACCCAGGTTTCACTTACTCCCTTAGCCCGCGCGGTGCGCATATAGTCCTCGCTAAGCACATCGACAAACGAGGCGCGGGTAAAACGGGCGAGTACCGCCGCCACCGCCGCCCCTAGCGTGATTGAAGGGAGAATGTAGTGCAACCAGGTATCCGCGCCTACGGTCGGTAGCCAACCCAACTCAACGGAAAAGATCTGCATTAACAGCATGCCAAGCGCAAAGGCCGGGAAAGAGATCCCAGTGACCGCCAACGTCATACTCAACCTGTCAGGCCAGCGGTTGCGCCAAACGGCGGCAATGATCCCCGCCGTCATACCAAACAAAACCGCCCACGCCATGCTGGCGATCGTCAACCACAGCGACGGCATAAAACGGCTGGCAATCTCATCGGCAACCGGACGGCGAGAAACCATCGAGGTACCGAAATCGCCTTGTAATACGTTGGTCATGTAATGCCAGAACTGAACGTGCAGCGGCTGATCCAGGCCCAACTGCCGACGTACCAACTCAATCACCTCTGCATCAGCCTCCGGCCCGGCAATAAGCCGCGCCGGATCGCCGGGTAGCAAGTGAACAAACAAAAACACCAGCACCGCCACAATTAACAGCGTCGGAATCAACCCCAGCAGGCGCTTGAAAACATAGTTGAGCATCAGACTCCCTTCGCCGGCCCCGTCCATGCAGGGCCGAATGAATAGCTTATTTCAAATCCGCGTCATCAAAACTAAACCCGGTGTCGGGCATGATCCAGAATCCGGTCAAATTCGTACTGTGCGCCGAGATCAGTTTTTCCACCACCAGCGGGATCCACGGCGACTCTTTCCAGATAATATCCTGCGCGTCTTTGTACAACTGCGCTTTTTGCGCCGGATCGTTGGTCTGCAATGCCGCCGTTAAATCATTATCCACCTGCTTGTTACTGTAGAACGCGGTATTAAACAAGGTTGGCGGCCAGTTCTGTGACGCAAACAGCGGCGACAGCGCCCAGTCCGCTTCGCCCGTAGACGCCGACCAGCCGGTGTAGAACATCCGTACCCCGCTTTCTTTCTGCGCCTTGCCCTCAACTTCTGCGGCCCGCTGCCCGGCATCCATCGCCGTGACCTGAGCCTTCACGCCCACCTGTGCCAGCTGCTGCTGGGTAAATTGCAGCACTTTCTGCGCGGTGCTGTGGTTATGGGATGACCACAGCGTGGTGGTAAAGCCGTTGGGATAACCCGCTTCTTTCAGCAACTCGCGCGCTTTCGCCGGATCGTAAGGCCACGGCGTGTAGCTTTGCGCATAGGCTATCGATGGCGGAAGAACGCCAGTTGCTGGCGTGGCATAACCCGCAAACGCCACTTTCACCAACGCCTGACGGTTAATGGCATAATTCAACGCCTCGCGCACCTTCGGATTATCGAATGGTTTTTGCGTGACGTTCATGCTGATATAACGCTGCATAATAGACGGGCTGGCGACCAGTTCCAGGTTTTTATTCTTCGCCAGTAACGCGGCCTGCTCGTACGGAATGGGGAAAGCAAACTGCGCTTCCCCGGTTTGCAGCATCGCCGCACGCGTATTGTTGTCCGTTACCGGACGCCAGGTAATCGTATCCAGTTTTGGCAACCCTTGCTGCCAGTAGCCCGCGAACTTCTTAACTTTGACAAAGTCGGTCTGATTCCAGGTTTCAAGCTGGTACGGCCCCGTCCCTACCGGATGGAAACCGATCTCTTTCCCGTATTTCTCCAGCGCGGCCGGGGATATCATCGCCGTAGCCGGATGCGCCAGAATATTGATAAAGGCAGAGAATGGCTGCTTCAGCGTAATCTTCACCGTAGCGGGATCAACCACCTCGGTTTTATCGATATTCTTATACAGGTTATAGCGTTTAAGGTGATTTTCCGGATTGCTGGCGCGATCAAGGTTGGCTTTTACCGCAGCCGCATTGAAGTCAGTCCCATCCTGAAACTTCACGCCCTGTCGCAGTTTAACGGTATACGTCAGGCCATCATCAGAAACGGTATAGCTTTCCGCCAACACATTTTTCAGCTTCATCTCTTTATCAAGGCCGAACAGTCCCTGGTAAAACGACTGGGCTACCGCCTGCGACAACGTGTCGTTGGCATCATAAGGGTCGAGCGTGGTGAAATTGGACCCTACCGCAACCACCACATCTTTGGCAGCCCAGGACGGGGATGCAGCCAGCGCTGAGGCGACCCCCAGAGCAACCAGCCATTTACGAGCAACAATTTTTGCCATGTTATTCTCCTTAAACCCTGCCTGCCTGTCATAAACGCGAAAGCGCATTTTCCGCTGGCGCACGCGCAACATAATGCCCCGGTCCCACTAACTGGAGTGAAACCGGGGGGATCTCTTCACCGCGTTTGCGGATATTACTGGGGATATCATCCGACAACAGCACGCGCTGTGGCCTTTGATACGATGGATCGGCAACCGGGACTGCCGCCATAAGTTTTCGCGTGTAGGGATGCTGTGGATTCTCAAACACCGCCCGTCGGGTACCGATCTCAACAATCTGCCCCAGGTACATCACCGCCACGCGGTGACTAATACGCTCCACCACCGCCATATCGTGGGAAATAAACAGGTACGCAATACCCATTTCCCGCTGTAGGTCGAGCAACAGATTAATAATTTGCCCGCGAATCGAGACATCCAGTGCCGAGACGGACTCATCGGCAATGATCACTTTTGGATTGAGCGCCAACGCCCGGGCTATACAGATACGTTGCCGCTGACCGCCGGAAAATTCGTGCGGATAGCGCCAGGCGTGCTCAGGCAGCAACCCGACACGCTCCAGCAACCACGCGACCCGTTTCGTCGCCGCATCGCCGTGTAACAAACCGTGCACCCGCAGTGGCTCTAAGATGGAGTATCCCACCGTCTGGCGCGGATCGAGCGACGCATAAGGGTCCTGGAAGATAAACTGGATATCCCGACGCAGCGGCTGCAACTTGCTGGCAGCCAGGGTATCAATGCGTTGTCCATTGAAGAAAATCTCCCCACGCTGGGACTCCACCAGACGCAACAATGCCCGTCCGGTCGTTGATTTACCGCAACCCGACTCGCCAACCAGTGAAAGCGTTTCACCGGGCCAGAGATCAAAACTGACGTTTTCCACCGCATGCACCTCGCGGGTCACGCGATTAAGGATGCCGCTACGCAGGGGAAAACGTGTCACCAGGTTGCGAACCCGCAGAATCGGCTCTCCCTCAACCACCGTGTCCTGCTCGGTTTGAGGTTCAACATGATGAGGATCGTGCAAAGAAATAAGCGGGAAGCGTCGCGGAAGGTCATGCCCGCGCATCTCCCCAAGTTGCGGCACAGCCGCCAACAGCGCTTGAGTGTAAGGATGCTGCGGAGCATGAAAAATGTGCTCAACGCTGCCCGTTTCGACCGCTTCGCCCTGGTACATCACCAGCACACGGTCAGCGATATCTGCCACCACGCCCATATCGTGGGTGATAAAAATGCCCCCCATCGACATCTCTTGCTGCAGCACTTTTATCAGTTGCAGGATCTGCGCCTGAATAGTGACGTCCAGCGCCGTTGTCGGCTCATCAGCAATCAACACCGCCGGTCGGCATGATAGCGCCATGGCTATCATCACTCGCTGGCGCATTCCGCCGGAAAGCTGGTGTGGATAGCGCGATAAGATGGCCTTCGATTCGGGAATTCGAACCTGGTCAAGCATGCGCTTGGCTTCCACCATTGCCTCTTCGCGACTGGCCCCCTGGTGTAGACGAATGGACTCTGCGATCTGCTCGCCGACGGTAAACACCGGGTTAAGCGACGTCATCGGCTCCTGAAAAATCATCGCGATGTCAGCGCCGCGCACATGGCGCATCTGGGCTGCGCTTTGCTCGCCGAGTTCAATCACCTGCCGATTGCGCCGCCGTAGCAGCATCGCGTCACAGCTTACCTCGCCGCCCGCCTGTTCAATCAGACGCATCAGCGACAAGGCCGTTACCGATTTTCCGGAACCGGATTCGCCAACAATCGCCAGCGTTTCTCCACGTTTCAGGCGAAACGACAGATTTCGTACGGCGCTGATACGCTGCTGCTCTTGTTCGAAGGCGATATTCAGGTTGCTGACAGACAGTACGTCACTGATATCAAGCTCATCACTGTGTGGCAACGCTATCTCCTTTTTCCCGATAAATACCGGTGGTTGGCGTATCGCCAGCGTATCCCCATGCGCGGTACATACCTTCGCTGTTAAACGGCAAAGCCACGTTCCCTTCATGATCGATAGCAATTAATCCACCGCTGCCGCCCAGCGCCGGCAATTTTTCCATCACCACGCGCTCGCACGCCTCAGACAGGCTCAGGCCGCCATAATCCATCAGCGCTGCAATGTCATAGGCCGCCAGCGCGCGAATGAATACTTCTCCGGTTCCCGTACATGAAACCGCAACGTTGGCATTGTTGGCATAGCAACCTGCGCCAACCAAAGGACTGTCGCCCACCCGCCCCGGTAATTTGTTGGTCATTCCACCGGTCGAGGTCGCCGCAGCCAGGTTGCCGAAAATATCCAGCGCCACCGCGCCGACGGTGCCCATTTTGGTGTTCTCATCCAGCGGAGTGCCGCTATGATCAAGTACCGTTTTACCCTCAGCACGCGCCACCAGCAGTTGCGCATAGCGTTCAGGGGTAGAGAAAACATCAGCAGAAACCCGTTCCATGCCCTGCGCAATGGCAAAATTTTCCGCCCCTTCGCCAATCATCATGACGTGAGGACTGCGTTCCATCACCAGACGCGCCGCAAGGATCGGGTTGCGCAGATGACTGACTCCGGCAACAGCCCCCGCTTGCAGGGTATTACCATCCATGACGCAGGCATCCAGTTCATGGGTTTCATCACGGGTATACACAGCACCAATTCCGGCGTTAAACAGAGGGCACTCTTCCAGTAGCCGCACGGCCTCAGTGACAACATCCAGCGCGCTTCGGCCCGCTTCCAGCATACGTTGACCGGTTTCAACGATTTCTGACAGCGCCTGTATGTAACGCAACTCCTGCTCCTGGCTTAGCTCTGCGCGGGTTATTGCCCCAGCGCCGCCGTGAATTGCAATGACTGCTTTGCCCATTTTTTTCATCCATTAAGGTGGCAGGTAACGGGGTTATAAATATCAGAATTTCTGTGAGTTATTGATTCGATTTTTGAATATAGAAAGATGCAGACGTCATGTAAAGGTAAAGGCCCCTTCTACAGAGCCAATCCGTTTAACCTACGGATAGCGGCAAAATAAGCGGCGGTTGTTCACGAATACGCCAGGCTTATTCCCGATGCGGTTAGATAAACTATTTCAGCAGCCCGGCAATCTGTGTTTTTGCGTACCCGACAAAACGTTCAACCGACGGCATCGATACGCCCCAATCCACGGTGGTTAACCCCAGATACTCCGCACGCGCAGCCTGCAGCGTGGCGGCATGCTCAGTGGGCAATTGCGGTATCAGCCAGGATGCGGCCGTCTCTTTAGCAACAATATTACCGGTCACGACGCTATACCAGATTCGCGCCAGAGCAAGGATGATATTGCGCTCATCCCCTTCTAAATCGGCCGGTTTCTGCCACATATCCAGGATATGTCGAAATGTTTGTACGATATCGCTAAAAGGGATGACGTTGAATAATGTCTCAGCGGGTTTACCGAACAACGGTACGCTGGCACGCCGGGCCTGGGTCAGCAGAATGGCAAGGTCAGGATCCACCTGCGCCGGTTCATACACGCCAGCGCAGATATCTTCACGCAACCATTCGCCAAACTGCATTTCTCTCGCTGGTGGAAATCGCCACGGTACAATCTGCGAGAACAGTACAACGGTCACTTCCAGCGCCCGATAGCTATCGGCACTGCCCGGCGGTGCTGATATTTCCAGAAAACCCTGCATCAATTCTTTTCTTTGCTGCATATCCAGCGGTTGCCTGATGGTAACCAGTAAATCGACGTCGCTTTGGGGTTTTAATCCCCCTTCAACTGCAGAACCATACAAATGAATGGCAACCAGATTGCCCTCGAAAATCTGGCGGATGAGCGCACTGGCGGCATCCACCTGGCGTCGAATGGCGTCCGGAATATGATGAGTCATTTAGCCCCCAGGGAAAAAAGCAGAATCATTGAGTTTATACGGCATTTTTCCTGTAGCGCTATCCTCTGGCAGAAAACCGTTATCAGATCCGATCCTAAGCCTGAGGTGGCATACTGTCCGCATCCATTTTCTGACATAATAACCGGATTCGATTTTGCCCCGCAGGAGTCTTCACATGGAATTTACCGCCGGACTGATGCCGCTTGAAACGGCTCTCTCTCAGATGCTTTCGCGTATTACCCCACTCACCGCCGTCGAAACGCTGCCACTGGTTCAATGCTTTGGCCGTATTCTGGCGACCGATATCGTCTCTCCCATTGATGTCCCTGGATTCGATAACTCGGCAATGGATGGTTATGCGGTGCGTTTGGCCGACCTGCAATCCGGCCAGCCGCTCTCCGTTGCAGGTAAAGCCTTTGCCGGTCAGCCTTTCCATGGTGAATGGCCTGCGGGAACCTGCATTAGAATTATGACGGGCGCCCCGGTACCCGCCGGTTGTGAAGCCGTCGTCATGCAGGAGCAGACTGAACAAACTGACGACGGTATTCGTTTTACCGCCGACGTCCGCAGCGGACAAAATATTCGTTTGCGCGGTGAAGATATCGCCAACGGCGCGGTGGTATTTCCGGCGGGAACACGCCTGACAACCGCAGAACTTCCGGTACTGGCCTCGTTGGGTATTGCCGAAGTACCGGTCGTTCGCAAAGTTCGCGTGGCGTTGTTCTCTACCGGTGATGAACTGCAACTGCCGGGTCAACCGCTGGGCGACGGACAGATTTACGATACCAATCGCCTGACCGTGCATCTGATGCTGCAACAGTTGGGCTGTGAAGTAATCAACTTAGGGATTATCCGCGACGATCCTAACGCGCTACGCGCCGCATTTATCGAAGCCGACAGCCAGGCCGATGTTGTCATCAGCTCCGGTGGCGTGTCGGTGGGTGAAGCAGACTACACCAAAACCATTCTGGAAGAGCTGGGAGAGATTGCCTTCTGGAAATTGGCCATCAAACCGGGTAAACCGTTCGCTTTCGGCAAACTGAACAACAGCTGGTTTTGCGGCCTGCCAGGAAACCCGGTCTCCGCGGCCCTCACGTTCTATCAACTGGTACAACCGTTGCTGGCGAAACTCAGCGGTAACACCGCTTGCGGACTGCCACCACGCCAGCGTGTGCGCACCGCATCACGCCTGAAGAAAACGCCTGGCCGTCTGGATTTTCAGCGCGGTGTATTACAGCGTACCGCAGAAGGCGAACTGGAAGTCACCACCACCGGACATCAGGGATCGCATATTTTTAGCTCCTTTAGCCTGGGCAACTGCTTTATCGTGCTGGAGCGCGATCGCGGCAACGTTGAAGCAGGAGAATGGGTTGAGGTCGAGCCGTTTAACGCCCTGTTTGGAGGCCTGTAATGGCGGAACTCAGCGACCAGGAGATGATGCGCTATAACCGGCAAATCATTTTGCGCGGCTTCGATTTTGAAGGCCAGGAAGCGCTCAAGGAAGCGCGGGTACTGGTCGTGGGTCTGGGTGGGCTCGGTTGTGCGGCCACCCAGTATCTGGCGGGCGCTGGTGTCGGGCAGTTAACCCTGCTCGACTTTGACACCGTGTCCGTTTCAAACCTGCAACGCCAGACGCTGCATAGTGACGCAACCATTGGCCAACCCAAAGTAGAGTCGGCACGCGACGCACTGGCGCGGATTAATCCCTATATCGTCATTACGCCTGTGAATGCGCTTCTCGACGATACCGCGATTCATGCGCTGATCGCCGAACATGATTTGGTGCTGGACTGCACCGATAATGTCAGTATCCGCAATCAGCTCAATGCCGGCTGCTTCGCCGCAAAGATTCCACTGGTATCCGGCGCGGCAATCCGCATGGAAGGACAAATTACGGTCTTCACATACCAGGAGGGTGAGCCCTGCTATCGCTGCCTGAGCCGCCTGTTCGGTGAAAATGCCCTGACCTGTGTAGAAGCGGGTGTAATGGCTCCGCTCATCGGCGTGATAGGTTCACTTCAGGCGATGGAAGCCATTAAGCTGCTGGCAAACTACGGTAAACCGGCATCCGGTAAAATCGTGATGTATGACGCCATGACCTGCCAGTTTCGCGAAATGAAGCTGATGCGTAATCCAGGGTGTGAGGTTTGTAGTCGGTAAAAAAGTCGAGTGGCGGCTTCGCCTTACCCGACCTACAACGGTCCAAACGCAGGCCGGGTAAGCGTTAGCGCCACCCGGCAACAGCATCAGATCGACGTCCGCCCAAACGCGCTCTGCCAGTCGTGTTCAAACTTCGCCACGGCAGCATCAACAGCCGGGGAGCTAATCAACTGCTGTGCAACATCCAGCGGCAGCGTAATAGCTTCACAGCCCGCCAGCAGGCAGTCCAGCGCCTGGCGTGGGGTTTTAAAACTGGCGGCCAGTACTTTGGCGTGCGTAGCATGCATTTTCAGTAAGCGCTGCAGGGCGTTCACCGTCTGAATGCCGTCTCCCCCCTGTGCATCCACGCGATTAACATAGGGTGCAATATACTCTGCGCCAGCCAGCGCGGCTAACAACCCCTGTGCCGCACCGTATACCGCCGTCCCCAATGTCGGGATACCCTCTTCCTTCAGCAACTTAATCGCCGCCAGACCTTCTGCAGTGACCGGCACTTTGACCACGATATCCGCGATGATTGCCCGCAGTTTACGCGCATCGCTGACCATACCTTCCGCTGTCGTCGCCATTACCTGAGCAAACAAACGCCCTTGCCCTCCCATCGCTTCCTGCAATTGCGGCAGGAGCACGTCCAGCGTCTGCTTACCTGCCGCCACAATGCTCGGGTTGGTTGTCACCCCCGCCAGCGGAAAAATACGCGCCAGGGCCTTTACTGCGGCCACATCAGACGTATCCAAATAGAGTTCCATAACCTTTCCTCAAACGAATAATTAGCATGAATAAAAGGTAGCACGGCGAAACCTCACGGTTAGTTGACGCACGTCAATATAACTTTCATTCGAAAGTAATTTAATCTTTATACGAAAGAAAAGAGGCCGCTTATGATTTTTAATATTCAGCGCTATTCCACTCACGATGGCCCCGGTATTCGTACCGTGGTGTTTCTTAAAGGATGCTCCCTGGGCTGCCGCTGGTGCCAGAATCCGGAAAGCCGCGCCCGCACGCAGGATCTGCTCTATGACGCGCGTTTGTGCCTCGAGGGTTGCGATCTGTGTGCGCAGGCTGCACCGGAAGTGGTTGAACGTGCGCTGAATGGCCTGCTTATTCACCGTGAAAAACTGACCGATGACGCTCTCACTGCGCTGACCGACTGCTGTCCGACTCAGGCGCTGACCGTCTGCGGAGAGATAAAAAGCGTGGAAGACATTATGACAACCGTCCTGCGTGATAAACCGTTTTACGATCGCAGCGGCGGTGGAATCACCCTGTCCGGCGGCGAACCGTTTATGCAGCCAGAGCTGGCGGCAGCGTTGCTCAAAGCCAGCCATGATGCAGGTATTCATACGGCGGTCGAAACCTGTCTGCATGTCCCATGGAAATATATTGCGCCTTCATTACCCCATATCGATCTGTTTCTTGCTGATTTAAAACATGTGGCTGACGCCCCGTTTAAACAGTGGACCGATGGGCGTGCCGCACGCGTGCTGGAAAATCTGAAAAAACTGGCCGCCGCGGGTAAAAAAATGATTATCCGCGTACCGCTGATTCAGGGATTCAATGCCAACGCAGCCGATATTCAGGCTATTACCGATTTTGCTGCCGACGAACTGCACGTCGATGAGATCCATTTTTTGCCCTATCACACGTTGGGCATCAACAAATACCTCTTACTCAATCAACCCTACAACGCCCCGGAAAAACCGCTTGATGCGCCTGCACTGCTCGAATTTGCCCAGCAGTACGCCAGCCTTAAAGGTTTAACCGCGACCCTACGAGGATAACTGCCATGACGACTCTGAAACTGGACACACTCAGCGACCGCATCAACGCGCATAAAACAGCACTGATCCACATCGTGAAGCCGCCGGTTTGTACCGAGCGCGCCCAGCACTATACCGAGATGTACCAACAGCATCTGGATAAACCCATCCCGGTACGTCGTGCGCTGGCACTGGCTCATCACCTGGCGGAGCGCACTATCTGGATCAAACATGACGAGTTGATCATCGGCAACCAGGCAAGCGAAGTGCGCGCCGCCCCCATCTTCCCGGAATATACCGTGTCGTGGATCGAAAAAGAGATCGACGACCTCGCCGACAGACCGGGCGCAGGCTTCGCGGTAAGCGAGGAGAATAAACGCGTATTACACGAAGTGTGTCCGTGGTGGCGGGGTCAGACCGTTCAGGATCGCTGCTACGGGATGTTTACCGACGAGCAAAAAGGGCTGCTGGAAACCGGCATTATCAAAGCCGAGGGCAATATGACCTCCGGGGATGCGCACCTGGCGGTGAACTTCCCGCTGCTACTGGAAAAAGGGATTGATGGCCTGCGCCACAAAGTTGATGAGCGCCGTTCCCGCATCAATCTGACCCGCCTTGAAGATCTCCATGGCGAACAGTTCCTGAAAGCAATTGATATTGTGCTGGAGGCCGTCAGCCTGCACATTACCCGCTTTGCCAACCTGGCACGTAAGATGGCTTCAACAGAAGCCCGTACCCACCGTCGCAATGAGCTGCTGGCAATAGCGGAAAACTGCGAGGTGATCGCCCACGAACCGCCAAAAACCTTCTGGCAGGCGCTGCAACTGTGCTACTTCATTCAGTTGATCCTGCAGATTGAGTCCAATGGTCACTCAGTATCGTTTGGCCGAATGGACCAATATCTCTATCCGTACTACCGTCGCGACGTTGAGCTGAACCAGAGCCTCGACCGCGAGCACGCCATTGAGCTGCTGCACAGCTGCTGGTTGAAGCTGCTGGAAGTGAACAAAATCCGCTCCGGCTCTCACTCGAAAGCCTCGGCGGGCAGCCCGTTGTATCAGAACGTCACCATTGGTGGTCAGAATCTGGTCAATGGTCAGGCGGTGGATGCCGTCAATCCACTTTCCTACGCCATTCTGGAGTCCTGCGGCCGCCTGCGTTCTACGCAGCCAAACCTGAGCGTGCGTTATCACGCAGGGATGAGTAATGACTTCCTGGACGCCTGCGTGCAGGTGATCCGCTGCGGCTTTGGCATGCCAGCCTTTAACAACGATGAAATCGTTATCCCGGAATTTATCAAACTCGGCATTGAACCCGAGGACGCCTATGACTATGCGGCCATCGGTTGTATCGAAACCGCCGTGGGAGGCAAATGGGGCTACCGCTGCACGGGCATGAGCTTTATTAACTTTGCCCGCGTTATGCTGGCGGCGCTGGAAGGTGGTCGCGATGCCACCAGCGGCAAGGTGTTCCTGCCACAGGAAAAAGCGCTCTCGGCTGGTAACTTCAACAATTTCGACGAAGTAATGGAAGCATGGGATACGCAGATCCGCTACTACACGCGTAAATCCATCGAAATTGAGTATGTCGTCGACACCATGCTGGAAGAGAACGTGCATGACATTCTGTGTTCCGCACTGGTAGACGATTGTATTGAGCGCGCGAAAAGCATTAAGCAAGGTGGCGCAAAATATGACTGGGTATCCGGATTACAGGTCGGGATCGCCAACCTCGGCAACAGTCTGGCTGCAGTGAAGAAACTGGTCTTTGAACAAGGAACAATCGGTCAGCAGCAACTGGCGGCCGCACTGGCCGACGATTTTGACGGTCTGACCCACGAGCAGTTGCGCCAGCGTTTAATCAACGGTGCACCAAAGTACGGTAACGACGACGACACTGTTGATACGCTGCTGGCTCGCGCTTATCAGACTTACATCGACGAACTTAAGCAGTATCATAATCCGCGCTACGGCCGCGGCCCGGTTGGCGGTAACTACTATGCCGGGACCTCTTCCATCTCCGCAAACGTACCCTTTGGCGCGGCAACCATGGCAACACCGGATGGACGTAAAGCACATACGCCGCTGGCGGAGGGTGCAAGCCCGGCTTCCGGTACTGACCACCTCGGCCCAACGGCGGTCATTGGCTCGGTAGGTAAACTGCCCACGGGTTCGATTCTCGGCGGCGTACTGCTCAATCAGAAGCTGAATCCGGCCACGCTGGAAAATGAGTCTGATAAACAGAAGCTGATTTTCCTGCTGCGGACTTTCTTTGAAGAGCACAAAGGCTGGCATATTCAGTACAACATCGTGTCTCGTGAAACGTTGCTGGACGCGAAAAAACACCCGGATCAGTACCGTGACCTGGTCGTTCGTGTCGCAGGCTATTCCGCTTTCTTCACTGCGCTGTCTCCGGATGCGCAGGACGATATCATCGCGCGAACTGAACATATGCTCTAAACAATATTGCTGGCCGGGTGAGAGTCCACACCGTCATCCGGCACGTAATCCTGAGCACGCCGATATCCGGAGTGCAAGTCACGTTCTCGTAGGCCGGATAAGGCGTTCACGCCGCCATCCGGCACACTACCCTCCCCATTGCCGGATGCGCTGACGCTTATCCGGCTTACAACGACAGCACGAACCACCGTCTTTCACGCACCAGTGACGTTGAAGACGACCGTGAAACTTTCATTCGAAATTAAATTTGTGCTTCAGGTCACATTGTTATTAGAATATTTCTGGTCGCAGTAATGAGCCAGGAGCCAGTATGACCATCAACGTTATCGTCACAGATATGGACGGAACGTTTCTCGATGATGCCAAAAAGTACGATCGCGTACGATTTATGGCGCAGTATCAGGAACTGAAAAAACGCAACATTGAATTTGTCGTGGCCAGCGGCAACCAGTATTACCAGCTCATCTCTTTTTTCCCGGAACTCAAAGATGAGATCTCTTTTGTCGCCGAGAACGGTGCATTGGTGTTTGAACATGGTAAACAGCTGTTTCACGGCGAGCTAACCCGCCACGAGTCCCGTATTGTCATTGGTGAACTGCTAAAAGATAAACAGCTCAACTTTGTGGCTTGTGGGCTGCAAAGCGCTTACGTTAGCGAAAATGCGCCGGAGTCCTTTGTGGCGTTGATGTCAAAACACTACCATCGCCTGAAGCCCGTAAAGGATTATCAGGATATCGACGATGTGCTGTTCAAGTTCTCGCTAAATTTACCGGACCAACAAATCCCATTGGTTATCGATCACCTGCATGCTGCGCTGGATGGCATTATGAAGCCCGTCACCAGCGGCTTCGGGTTTATCGATCTGATTATTCCAGGTTTACATAAAGCCAACGGTATCAGCCGCCTGCTAAAACGCTGGAACCTGTCACCACAAAACGTCGTCGCCATCGGCGACAGTGGCAACGATGCGGAAATGTTGAAAATGGCGCACTACTCTTTCGCCATGGCTAATGCAGCCGAGAACATCAAATTTATTGCCCGCTATCAGACCGACGATAATAACCATCAAGGTGCACTGAACGTGATTCAGGCCGTGCTGGATAACACCTCCCCTTTCAACGTCTGATCCTGCCGACCGGAGTACCTGCTCCGGTTCTCACCGTTTTTGCATTCCGTGCACGCCATCAAGTTTTTAAACTTGCATTAACTTATTTTTAACTTATATTGCATTTGTAAGTTAAATAAGTTTCAAATGAAAGTTATGCGAGGTGGTTATGGCTTTTACTTTTACCAGCAACACATTGCCCGCCGACCACAAAGCGGCAATCCGTCAGATGAAGCAACAGCTGCGGGCGCAGCTCGGGGACGTCCAGTTGATTTTCAATCAACTTAGTGAGGGCATCGCCAGCCGTGTGGCGGAAATCAACGACCTTAAAGCGCAAGGTTTCGCGGTCTGGCCGGTGTTGTCATATGCCGATATCAAAGCAGGTCGCGTGAGTGCAGAGCAGCGTGAAGACATTAAGCGTCGCGGTTGTGCTGTTATTAAAGGCCATTTCCCTCGCGAACAGGCTTTGGGCTGGGATCAATCGATGCTGGACTATCTGGATCGCAATCACTTTGATGAACGCTATAAGGGACCAGGAGATAATTTCTTCGGTACCCTGAGCGCATCGCGTCCAGAGATCTATCCGATCTACTGGTCACAGGCGCAAATGCAGGCCCGTCAGAGTGAGGAGATGGCGAATGCACAGTCCTTTCTCAATCGCTTATGGACGTTTGAAAGTGACGGTAAGCAGTGGTTTAACCCGGATGTCAGCGTCATTTATCCTGACCGTATTCGCCGCCGCCCGCCAGGAACCACCTCAAAAGGGCTGGGCGCACACACCGACTCCGGAGCACTGGAGCGCTGGCTGCTTCCGGCTTATCAGCGTGTTTTCGCCAATGTCTTTAACGGCAAGCTGGCAGAGTACGATCCGTGGCATGCTGCACATCGCACCGATGTTGAAGAGTACACGGTAGATAACACCACGAAGTGCTCAGTGTTTCGGACTTTCCAGGGTTGGACTGCACTGTCCGATATGCTGCCAGGCCAGGGGCTACTGCATGTTGTTCCTATTCCGGAAGCGATGGCTTATGTGCTGTTGCGTCCCCTGCTGGACGATGTCCCGGATGATGAACTGTGTGGCGTCGCGCCAGGCAGAGTATTGCCGGTGTCAGAACAGTGGCACCCACTACTGATGGAGGCGTTAACCAGCATTCCACAACTGGAGGCCGGAGATTCAGTGTGGTGGCATTGTGATGTCATTCACGCCGTTGCGCCGGTAGAAAATCAACAGGGCTGGGGTAATGTGATGTACATCCCTGCCGCACCGATGTGTGAGAAGAATCTGGCCTACGCCCATAAAGTGAAGACGGCCCTGGAAAAAGGCACATCACCGGGTGATTTTCCGCGTGAGGATTATGAAACGAACTGGGAAGGCCGCTTTACACTGGAGGATCTGAATATCCACGGTAAGCGCGCGCTGGGGATTATCTAATTTGTAATAACCCCAATTCCCCCTAAGTATTTCGCGTTACAGGTGCAGCCAACACACCTGTAACGCGCATAAAGACGGAAACGTTATTCGACGCCTTTAGTCCGCAGATAATCTTCGTAGTTCCCGGTGAAGTCGATCACGCGTTCCGGCGTAATTTCAATCACGCGGGTTGCCAGCGAACTGACGAACTCACGGTCGTGAGAAACGAAGATCAGCGTACCCTGGTACATTTCCAGTGCCATGTTCAGCGATTCGATTGATTCCATATCCAGGTGGTTGGTTGGTTCATCCATAACCAGGATATTCGGTTTCTGCATCATCAGCTTACCGAACAACATACGCCCTTTTTCACCACCGGAGAGCACCTTGGCAGGCTTCTTGATGTCATCCTGGCTGAACAGCAGACGACCGAGGAAGCTGCGGACAACCTGCTCATCATCGCCTTCCTGTTTCCACTGGCTCATCCATTCGAAAACGGTCAGATCGTTTTCGAACTCGTATTCATGATCCTGCGCGTAGTAACCGACCTGGGCGTTTTCAGACCACTTAACGGTACCGTTGTCCGGCTGCAAATCGCCAACCAACGTTTTCAGCATGGTGGATTTACCCACGCCGTTGGCACCAATGATGGCAACCTTCTCTCCCACTTCCAGCAGCAGATTAAAGTTTTTAAACAGCGGGCCTTCCTCGAATCCTTTAGTCAGGGCTTCCACTTCCAGCGCGTTACGGAACAGTTTCTTATCCTGTTCGAAGCGGATGAACGGGTTCTGACGGCTGGAGGCTTTCACTTCGTCGAGCTTAATCTTATCGATCTGACGCGCACGCGAGGTCGCCTGTCGAGATTTAGATGCGTTGGCGCTAAAGCGGCTGACGAAGGATTGCAGATCGGCAATCTGCGCTTTTTTCTTGGCGTTATCAGCCAGCAGACGCTCACGAGCCTGAGTCGCCGCCGTCATGTATTCGTCGTAGTTGCCCGGATAAACGCGCAGTTCGCCGTAGTCCAGATCCGCCATATGCGTACAGACCATGTTCAGGAAGTGACGGTCGTGCGAAATGATGATCATGGTGCTGTCACGCTCGTTCAGCGTCTGCTCCAGCCAGCGGATAGTGTCGATATCCAGGTTGTTCGTTGGTTCGTCGAGCAGCAGAATGTCCGGGTTAGAGAACAGCGCCTGTGCCAGAAGGACACGCAGTTTCCAGCCGGGTGCGACTTCGCTCATCGGGCCGTAATGCTGTTCTACCGGAATACCGACGCCCAGCAGCAGTTCACCCGCACGGGCTTCCGCAGAGTAGCCGTCCATTTCACCATACTGAACTTCGAGGTCAGCCACTTTATAGCCATCTTCTTCGCTCATCTCGGCCAGGCCGTAGATACGGTCGCGTTCCTGCTTCACTTCCCACAGTTCAGCGTGACCCATAATAACGGTGTCAAGAACAGTGAACTCTTCAAAGGCGAACTGATCCTGACGCAGCTTACCGATGCGCTCGTTCGGATCGAGTGAAACGTTACCCAGCGTCGGTTCGAGGTCGCCGCCGAGAATTTTCATAAATGTGGATTTACCGCTACCGTTCGCGCCAATCAGGCCGTAACGATTGCCGCCGCCAAATTTGACGGAAATATTTTCAAACAGCGGCTTACTGCCGAACTGCATAGTGACGTTGCTGGAAACTAACACTGGCGTATCCTGAAAAGAGAAAGAAATATGTGACAAACCGCTTATTATGCCATAAGTCTGCAATAAGATCGCGCCGTTCATGCTGCACAGAGAAAGTGAAAGCAAAAGGAAAAAAGTGTGATTTAGTACACATCCGAATTCCTTGTTGCTCAGAATGCACATATAATGCGTGCCCAACACTACATAAATCTCAACCCACTAGCCTGCTTGGCTTCAGAATCTCGCAAAAATGAATATGAAATTGACAACGCTTTTCGCGGCGGCGCTCGCGGTAGTTGGTTTTTGTAACACTGCTTCAGCCGTCACGTACCCGCTGCCTACCGATGGTAGTCGTTTAATTGGCCAAAACCAGGTTATCACCATTCCTGAAGGCAACACCCAGCCGCTGGAATACTATGCGGCAGAGTACCAGATGGGTCTGTCCAACATGCTGGAAGCTAACCCGGGCGTGGATACCTTCCTGCCAAAAGGCGGCACCGTACTGAACATTCCTCAGCAGCTGATCCTGCCGGATACCGTGCATGAAGGTATTGTGATTAACAGCGCCGAAATGCGTCTGTACTACTACCCGAAAGGTACCAACACCGTCATCGTTCTGCCAATCGGTATCGGCCAGTTAGGTAAAGACACCCCTATCAACTGGACCACCAAAGTTGAACGTAAGAAAGCGGGCCCAACCTGGACGCCAACCGCTAAAATGCATGCGGAATACCGTGCAGCGGGCGAACCGCTGCCAGCCGTTGTTCCGGCAGGTCCGGATAACCCGATGGGTCTGTACGCGCTGTATATCGGCCGTCTGTATGCTATCCACGGTACCAACGCTAACTTCGGCGTCGGCTTACGCGTCAGCCATGGCTGCGTGCGTCTGCGTAACGATGACATCAAATTCCTGTTTGAAAACGTGCCGGTCGGTACGCGCGTCCAGTTTATTGATGAGCCAGTGAAAGCCACCACTGAACCAGACGGTAGCCGTTACATTGAGGTACATAACCCACTGTCTACCACTGAAGCGCAGTTCGAAGGCGGCGAAATCGTACCGATTACGCTGAACAAGAGCATTACCAGCATCACCGGTCAGTCTGACGTCGATCAGGCCGTCGTTGAGCAGGCGGTACAGAACCGCTCAGGTATGCCGGTTCGTCTGAACTAAGCACATACCTGAAACGAAAAAGGCGGATGAATCATCCGCCTTTTTTATTGCCTCAATGCCGCTTTCACAGTAATAACAACAAACCATACCCCACCAGCGCCGCCCATATCAGCATCGGCACCGAATACAGATGAAAACGCCACCAGATACGTCGGTCATTCGCCATGCGTAAAGCAATCAGATTCGCCAGCGACCCCGGCAACAGGCCGAACCCGCCGATATTAACCGCCCAGGCCAACAATAGCGTCGGTGGAACATAGTTGAGCAACAAAATAGTGCTGGGAACGTTACTGATAAACTGCGATAAGCCGATTGCCGTCAACCAGAGCTCCGGTGCTGAAAGCGTGCCAATCTGACTCGTTACTCCATGTAACGCTGGTAACTGCGTTAGCAAATGCACATCAATAAACATCGCCATAAACACCAGCAGCAACGTCCAGTCCACGCTGGCAATCACACGACGAGCCAATATCATGAATCCAGTCGCCACAATCGCCAGGCCCCACAGCTCAAGCTTGAGCTCCAGTGCCATCAGGAAGACGATATACAGCGCCAGGCAGCTCCACACCAACCGAGGCTGCCAGTCAGGTGCGCGCGTACCGCTATGATAGTGCAGCGTTTTATGTGGGAAACTGAACCAGCACAGCACCACCAACGTCAGCATCATGGTGCCAGCAAGCGGTGCCATTTGCCAGGTAAACGCAGTAAATGACAGGCCAGAGCGCCCCCACATCAGAATGTTCTGCGGGTTACCTATCGGTGTCAGCAGAGAACCGGCGTTCACCGCCAGCGCCTCAAAAATAATGAGGCGGTTTACCGGGATGGCGCACAGTTTTTTCAGGGTAATGGTGAGAGGAACCACAATAAATAAGGCGACATCGTTGGTCAGAAAGGTCGACAGCAGCGCCGCCGCCAGCACCATAAATATCGCTAGCTGACGCTCCGTGTGGAAGCGGCGGGTCATCTTGCGCCCTAATACATCAAAGTAACCGCTTAGCTCCACGCCTTTGGTTAGCAGCATCAGGCCGCTTAGTGTAATAATTGTGTGCCAGTCAATTGCCCCAGGCCAAGTGCGGGGTGTAAATGGCACAAACAGGCTCAGAACAACCCCGATGAGGATTAACAGCTGGAAAAAACGATCGCGCTGTAAGGCGCGAAGAAAAGGAAAACTCATTCAGAGCCTGTTCCTTGCTGTTGCGTAAACCGACTAAAAGCCTCCAGCGTTTCCTTACTGACATGATGCTCCATTCCCTCCGCATCGCGACGGGCAATCTCCGGACTGATACCTAACATCAGCAGGAAGTTTTCCACAATCTGATGGCGTTCCCGGCTCTCCTGCGCCAGACGCTCACCTTCGGCGGTTAAAAACACCCCACGCCAGGGAATCATTTCAATCAACCCAACGGAGGCCAGGCGCTTAAGCATTTTGGCAACCGTCGGTTGGGAAACCCCAAGACGAGCAGCCATATCCACCTGACGCGCCTCCCCCACCTCGATAATGAGATCGGAAATCAGCTCTACGTAGTCATCAATCAGCTCACGGCGATGTGCCTCGCGGACCTGACGAAATCCTTCAACGTGTTC
This sequence comes from Citrobacter sp. Igbk 16, assembly GCF_028069755.1. Lineage (NCBI taxonomy): Bacteria > Pseudomonadati > Pseudomonadota > Gammaproteobacteria > Enterobacterales > Enterobacteriaceae > Citrobacter > Citrobacter sp. Igbk 16. The sequence continues at coordinate 52,057 of NZ_JANEWJ010000017.1, forward strand.
TTCGACATTCACCAATTGCGTCACTTTTTTTGTTGTTGGCATACCTGCGCGACGACTCATTCTGCTTCCTCGTTCCTGTGACGCGTTAACAGCATCTGATTAGAGAACGCTCATTGTAAACCAGAGTTGCGCGGGCACAAAAAATTAACGTTTTAGCAATAGCTATATAATATAGCCTGTGCTATATCTGTATATAATAAAGACATCCCTCAAGGACTGATGGGATCGTGAAGTCAGGAGGTTTATATGAATGAATTTAAGAGGTGTATACGCGTGTTTAGCCACTCTCCCTTTAAAGTACGGTTGATGCTGATCTCAATGCTGTGTGACATGATTAACGGCAAACCAGAGCAGGATAAACCCTCAGCAAAATAATGCGGCGTCGCGGTACGCCGCTTCATTTTTTTGTCGTAACCTGATTACGGTGATCGGTTTCGTCCAAATAACCCTTCTTTTTGTCTGTTTTGCTGTTGCCCTCTCAAAACAATTTCTTTGTAGTAGTTGACCTTCTCATGCACACACTCTATCTTTTCGCAGCCCTGCATATATTGCGGCTCGCGGATGCGGACCCATTCCCTCTTCTCGCTCTCTCAGGCAGGCATGACCCTTTGCGCCAGGGGTAGCACATGGCGTTTTTGCAACAGTGGCATATGAATTTAACCCTCAAAGATTCACTTATTGCTCGTAGCCGGGCTATTAGTCCGTGGACTGGCTTTTATTTTTTACAGTCTCTGCTGATCAACCTCGCGCTGGGCTACCCACTAAGCCTTCTTTATAGCGTTGCCTTTACCTGTGTATTGATGCTGTTGTGGCGTACTGCGCCGCGCGCGCAAAAAACGCTGATTGGCATCTGTTCACTGATTGCAGCGATGTATTTCCCATTCGGCCAGGCTTACGGCTCGCCAAACTTCAATACGTTGTTGGCGCTGCACTCGACTAACATGGAAGAGTCGACCGAAATCCTGACCATCTTCCCCTGGTACAATTACCTGGTTGGCGTGTTTATTTTTGCGCTCGGCGTTATCGCCGTACGGCGTAAAAAAGACGAGCAGAAACGTCGCTGGAACAAGTACGACAGCCTGTGTTTGCTGTTTAGCATCGTTGCATTCTTTGTTACTCCGGTACAAAACCTGGCATGGGGCGGCGTTTTCAAGTTAAAAGATACCGGTTACCCGGTTTTCCGCTTTGCCAAGGACGTTATCGTCAACAATAACGAAGTGCTCGACGAGCAAGAGCGCATGGCAAAGCTGTCGAGCGTGAAAGACAGCTGGACAGTCACCGGAGTGAAGCCGAAATATCACACCTATGTTGTGGTCATCGGTGAAAGTGCCCGACGCGATGCGTTAGGCGCGTTTGGCGGTCACTGGGATAACACGCCGTTTTCCAGCACCGTTAATGGCTACATTTTTACTGATTACATTGCTGCCAGCGGCTCCACGCAAAAATCGCTCGGCTTAACGCTAAACCGGGTCGTCGATAATAAGCCTCAGTTCCAGGATAACTTTGTCACGCTGGCCAACCGCGCGGGGTTCCAGACGTGGTGGTTTTCCAATCAGGGGCAGATCGGTGAATACGATACGGCAATAGCCAGTATCGCGAAACGGGCCGACGAAGTGCACTTCCTGAAAAACGGTGACTTCGAAGCCGATAAAAACACCCGTGATGAAGCCTTGTTGAAAATGACCGCTCAGGTGCTGGCTACCGAACGCACCCAGCCGCAACTGATTGTGCTGCATTTAATGGGTTCTCACCCGCAGGCCTGCGATCGTACTCAAGGGAAATATGACACGTTCGTCCAGTCGAAAGAGACCTCCTGTTATCTGTACACCATGACGCAAACCGACGATCTGCTGCGCCAGCTTTACGAGCAGTTGCGTAACAGCGGCAGTAGCTTCTCCATGGTCTATTTCTCCGATCATGGCCTCGCCTTTAAAGAGCGTGGAAAAGAGGTGCAGTACCTTGCCCATGACGACCAGTTCCAGCAGAACTTCCAGGTGCCCTTTATGGTACTGTCCAGCGATGACAAAGCGCATCGGGTGATTAAAGCCCGCCGCTCGGCGAATGATTTCCTGAGTTTTTTCTCTCAGTGGACGGGGATCAGCGCGAAGGAAATTACCAACAGCTACCGCTTTATCTCTGAGAAAAAAGCCGGGCCAGTGTATATCACCAACTTTAAATTGCAGAAGGTGGACTACAACCATTTGGGCACTGATATCTTCGAGACCAAATAGTCTCCTACCAGGCCGGATAAGGCATTTAGCCGCCATCCGGCACGAAATAATGTCTGATGCGCTGCGCTTATCAGGCCTGCAACGACACGCCATCCTGTATTACAGGCAAAAAAAATCCGCCCCAGAAGGCGGATTTTTTATATCACCGAAGTGATTAGAAGCGGTAACCAACACCCGCGATCCAGGTACCTACGTCAACGCTACGAATACGGCTCTGCTCGTAAGAGAAGTCCAGAGCAACGTTTTCGATCGGGTTGAACTGCACACCGGCACCGTAAGAGAAACCGTAGTCGCTGGTGTCGTGTTTGTCAGCAGGCGTTGCTGCATCCTGGAATTTACCGTAGCCAACACCCACAACACCGTATACGCTTGCCCAGTCATTCAGACGGTAAGCCGGACCTGCAGTGATGCCGTAGTATTGGGTTTTGTTGTAATCGCCAAACGAGTCGGTACGATCTTTTTCAGTGTAAGTGAAGGAACCGATCACGCCCAGCGGGCTGTTGTCCTGCTCATAACGATACTTCAGGTTGAAACCGTTCATTTTGTTCGCTGCGCCCTGAGCATCGCTCTGAGCGTAACCACCAGTAACGGTAGAAGTAGCAGCTACAGCGGTACCTGCGGAGAAAGCCAGAACAGCGGCCAGTGCTGAAAGACATGCAATTTTTTTCATAACCACCTCAAATGTGCTTCAAGTAAATCTTAAGTTTTAAATATACCAAAAACTGATGGGAAACTCTTTGCGATTCGCGATGTCTAACGGAGCTTTTCATGTAACAGAACATTTCAGAAACCCGCTATCTCTTTCAATTAACATCACTTTTCTAATGATTTATGCCATTATTGCGCGCACAACACGGCACATTCATCCAGATGATTCCTAATCGCGCAGATTATTAATCCATCGTTTTCATGCCATTGTACGGATCTCAGTAATTTTTTTTTCAACGAATACTCAACCAGCCGAGCGTATTTCCATTACACTCGCTGTTTTACTTTTCTATACACAAACTCACGCGCATCGCAGCAAATCTGCGGCGTCCTGTGGGGAAGGTGTGTAACCATCATTTGACAGGAGAAAGGATGCCGGGGTCGTCACGTAAAGCGCCAGTCTGGTTGCCTATTTTGGTTTTGCTGATAGCTATGTCCTCTATTCAAAGCGGCGCATCGCTGGCGAAATCGCTGTTCCCTCTCGTCGGTGCGCCAGGCGTTACTGCCCTGCGCCTCGCTCTGGGAACGCTCATCCTTATTGCATTCTTTAAACCCTGGCGTTTACGTTTTGCCAAAGAGCAACGTCTTCCCCTGCTGTTTTATGGTTTGTCTCTGGGTGGGATGAACTATCTCTTTTACCTGTCAATTCAGACTGTACCGCTAGGTATTGCCGTAGCACTGGAGTTTACCGGCCCGCTTGCAGTGGCGTTATTTTCCTCCCGACGCCCGGTAGATTTTATTTGGGTTGCGCTGGCCGTACTCGGACTTTGGTTCCTGCTGCCGTTAGGCCAGGACGTTTCTCACGTTGATTTAACCGGTGCCGCGCTGGCATTGGGGGCTGGTGCCTGCTGGGCTATCTATATTCTTACCGGGCAACGCGCAGGCGCAGAACATGGTCCGGCAACGGTCGCAGTAGGTTCATTAATCGCAGCGCTGGTTTTTGTGCCGATTGGCGTCATTCAGGCAGGTGATGCGCTGTGGCACTGGTCTATTCTCCCGTTGGGCTTAGCGGTAGCGGTCCTCTCAACTGCGCTTCCCTATTCGCTGGAAATGATCGCATTAACGCGACTGCCTACACGTACCTTTGGGACACTGATGAGTATGGAGCCCGCACTGGCGGCGGTGTCTGGGATGATTTTCCTCGGTGAAACGCTGACGCTTGTCCAGACGCTGGCTCTGGGCGCGATTATTGCTGCGTCAATGGGCTCTACGCTCACCATCCGCAAAGACCCGCAAATTAAGCAAGTTGACGTGAATTAACCTGCCAATATTCTGCATGGTTTGCATAATCATGCAGAATATCTTGTTATATATCCCCACTATTATTATCGCCCTTTACTTCCCCGTTGAAGCACGCTATTTATGCTGAGGCATAGCATTAACACAATAATAACATTCCATTGCACCAAAATAACTTATCATATTGATTTATAATCATATTTTATATTTTCATTCGCCTCACTATTAAAGTGATAGGTAACACCGGAAAAATAAAACTGAAATTAGCGCTATACTTATCCTCGTTGAAGATTTGGGACGTAAACATCAAGAGGATATGAAATTATGAGTACCGCAAAACTGGTAAAAACAAAAGCATCTGCCCTCCTTTATACCCGCAACGATGTAACAGACAGCGATAAAAAAGCGACCGTTGAACTGCTGAATCAGCAGGTGATCCAATTCATCGACCTGTCACTGATCACCAAACAGGCACACTGGAATATGCGCGGCGCAAACTTTATTGCCGTACATGAAATGCTGGATGGTTTCCGGACTGCACTGACCGATCACCTTGATACCATGGCTGAGCGTGCCGTACAGTTAGGCGGTGTTGCACTGGGGACAACTCAGGTTATTAACAGCAAAACGCCACTGAAAAGCTACCCACTGGATATCCATAACGTACAGGACCACTTAAAAGAGCTGGCCGAACGTTATGCCGTGGTTGCTAACAGCGTACGTAAAGCGATAAGCGAAGCAAAAGACGAGGATACAGCAGATATCTTCACTGCAGCTTCCCGCGACCTCGACAAATTCTTGTGGTTTATCGAAGCGAACATCGAATAACAGACCTATAAGAAACACCTATATTACCCTCGCATTTGCGGGGGTTTTGCACTTCTATGGTGCATGACATTGATCATTCGTCACCCCAAAGTAAATTATTTGTAATAATCACTTCACACAATCGTTAACGAAAGATTGTTTTATCAACAATTTTTACGCTAAATAGTCATACCGTTTGCACCACGCCCGTCACGCACCAAATGGGTGCCCTGAAACGGTGCAACCAGCCCGCTTTGCCCTACTTATTGTGCAACAAAATGAGACACCCTCTTTTTAAAACAATGAGTTGCAAAATTGGCACGATTTTTTCATTAAGCCATATGTTCTCGCAGGGGATCGCCCCGTGGATATAAAAGGAAATCCTATGAAGTCTGTATTAAAAGTTTCACTGGCTGCACTTACCCTGGCTTTTGCGGTGTCCTCCCATGCCGCAGATAAGAAACTCGTTGTCGCAACCGACACCGCCTTTGTTCCCTTTGAATTCAAACAGGGCGACAAATACGTTGGTTTTGATGTGGATCTGTGGGCTGCCGTCGCCAAAGAATTAAAACTGGATTATGAACTGAAACCTATGGATTTCAGTGGCATCATCCCGGCTTTGCAAACTAAAAACGTCGATTTGGCGCTGGCAGGTATCACCATTACCGAAGAGCGTAAAAAAGCCATCGACTTCTCTGACGGCTACTACAAAAGCGGCCTGTTAGTGATGGTCAAAGCGAACAATAACGATGTGAAAAGCGTAAAAGATCTGGACGGTAAAGTCGTCGCAGTGAAAAGCGGTACCGGCTCAGTGGATTACGCAAAAGCGAACATCAAAACCAAAGACCTGCGTCAGTTCCCGAACATTGATAACGCGTATATGGAACTGGGTACCAACCGCGCAGACGCTGTACTGCACGATACACCAAACATTCTGTACTTCATCAAAACTGCCGGCAACGGTCAGTTCAAAGCTGTAGGTGATTCCCTGGAAGCGCAGCAGTACGGTATCGCCTTCCCGAAAGGCAGCGATGCACTGCGTGATAAAGTGAACGGCGCGCTGAAAACGCTGAAAGAGAACGGCACTTACAACGAAATCTACAAAAAATGGTTCGGTACTGAACCTAAATAATAATCTACAGCGTAGCCCCGGCAGCGTAATGCTTACCGGGTCTACGCCAGCATTTTTGAGACCTGTAGGCCGGATAAGTACATCCGGTAAAACGGGCATTTGACTATTTTCACCACGGTAACAGGAACGACATATGCAGTTTGACTGGAGTGCCATCTGGCCCGCCATCCCGCTTTTGATAGAAGGCGCCAAAATGACCCTGTGGATTTCAATCCTCGGTCTGGCCGGCGGTCTGATTATCGGGCTTGCAGCAGGTTTTGCGCGTACCTTCGGCGGTTGGATAGCCAACCACGTAGCGCTGGTCTTTATCGAAGTCATCCGCGGTACGCCAATCGTTGTACAGGTCATGTTTATCTACTTCGCCCTGCCAATGGCGTTTAACGATTTACGTATTGACCCCTTCAGTGCCGCTGTTGTCACCATCATGATTAACTCCGGTGCCTATATCGCAGAAATCACGCGCGGTGCGGTACTCTCAATCCATAAAGGATTCAGCGAGGCTGGCCTGGCGCTTGGGCTTTCACGCACGGAGACCATCCGCCACGTTATTTTACCTCTTGCGCTGCGTCGTATGCTGCCACCGCTGGGCAACCAGTGGATCATCAGCATCAAAGATACCTCGCTGTTTATCGTCATTGGCGTCGCGGAACTGACGCGTCAGGGTCAGGAAATCATTGCTGGTAACTTCCGCGCACTGGAAATCTGGAGCGCCGTTGCGGTGTTCTACCTGATCATTACGCTGGTGCTGAGCTTCATTCTGCGTCGTCTGGAAAGAAGGATGAAAATCCTGTGATTGAATTTAAAAACGTTTCTAAGCACTTTGGTCCAACCCAGGTGCTACACAACATCGATCTGAATATTAAACAAGGTGAAGTTGTGGTGATTATCGGGCCATCTGGCTCCGGTAAATCTACACTGCTGCGTTGCATTAACAAGCTGGAAGAAATTACCTCCGGTGACCTGATTGTTGATGGTCTGAAAGTCAACGATCCCAAGGTCGATGAACGGTTAATCCGCCAGGAAGCCGGGATGGTGTTTCAGCAGTTCTATCTGTTCCCCCATCTGACTGCGCTGGAAAACGTCATGTTTGGCCCGCTACGCGTACGCGGGGCGAAAAAAGAACAGGCTGAAAAACTGGCCAAAGAGCTGCTGGCAAAAGTCGGTCTGGCCGAGCGTGCCCACCACTACCCTTCTGAGCTTTCCGGCGGTCAGCAGCAGCGTGTTGCCATTGCCCGTGCGCTGGCGGTGAAACCGAAAATGATGCTGTTTGACGAGCCAACCTCAGCGCTGGACCCGGAACTGCGTCATGAGGTTCTGAAAGTCATGCAGGACCTGGCAGAAGAAGGAATGACCATGGTGATTGTGACTCACGAAATTGGCTTCGCCGAAAAAGTGGCCTCACGCCTGATTTTCATCGATAAAGGACGTATTGCCGAAGATGGTAATCCGCAAGCCCTGATTGAAAATCCACCCAGCCAGCGTTTGCAGGAATTTTTACAGCACGTTTCCTGATGCCTGATACCTCCCTTCAGCCGGAAGGGAGGTTTTTCACCAGAATCCTCTCATTTCAATCCTCTCCCGCCCTGACATCTATACTTATCCTTTTGAATTTATTTTCTCATGGGAGGAGTGATGCGCTGGTTCCTGTTCATCTTCTTTTGTCTTCTGAGCATGCCGACTCACGCGGTGACGATACCCGGCGTTCCCTCCTCAGACTCAACCAGTCCGCAAGCTGAGCCCACGACAGAACCCGATATTGAACAAAAAAAGGCGGCCTATGGCGCACTGGCGGATGTGCTGGAAAATGAGACCTCACGCCAGGAGCTGATCGGTCAATTGCGTAAAGTGGCGACCACGCCACCACCCGAACCGGTACCCACCATTGTCCCGCCAACGTTAACGGAAGAAAAAACGGTGCTGGAGAATGTCACGGATATCAGCCGTCATTATGGCGAGGCTCTCTCAAGCCGTTTTGCCCAGCTGTATCGCAACATCACTGACGCCCCCCATAAAACCTTTAATCTGCAAACGTTCACGAATGCCCTGACCCATTTCCTTATGCTGGCGGCATCTGTTTTTGGCTTTTACTGGCTGATACGGCTTTGTGCACTTCCGCTGTATCGCAAAATGGGGCAATGGGCGCGACGGAAAAACCGCGAGCGCAGTAATTGGGTACAGCTTCCCGCCATGATCATTGGCGCGTTCATTATCGATTTACTGCTGCTGGCGCTCACCTTGTTTGTCGGGCAGATATTGAGCGACCGAATGAATGCCGGTAGCCGCACGATTGCATTCCAGCAAAGCTTGTTTCTCAATGCCTTTGCACTGATTGAATTTTTTAAGGCCATTTTGCGCCTGATTTTTTGCCCGGCAGTGACAGAGCTGCGACCATTTAACATTCAGGATGCAGGCGCACGATACTGGAACCGGCGTCTGAGTTCATTAAGCAGTCTGATTGGTTACGGGCTTATTGTGGCGGTCCCCATTATTTCGAATCAGGTCAACGTACAGGTCGGCGCAATGGCTAACGTCATCATCATGCTGTGCATCACGCTGTGGGCGCTGTACCTGATTTTCAGAAACAAGAATGAGATAACCCAGCACTTACAGAATCTTGCTGAACGCTCTTTAGCCTTCTTTAGTCTGTTTATCCGTGCTTTTGCGCTGGTCTGGCATTGGCTGGCCAGCGCCTATTTCATTGTGTTGTTCTTCTTCTCACTATTTGATCCGGGCAATAGTCTGAAATTCATGATGGGCGCAACGTTACGCAGCCTGGTGATCATCGGGATCGCCGCCTTTGTATCCGGCATGCTATCCCGCTGGATTGCCAAAACCATTACCTTGTCGCCGCACACGCAGCGCAGCTATCCGGAATTACAGAAGCGACTAAATGGCTGGCTGTCAACGGCGTTAAGCGTGGCCAGGATCCTGACTGTGTGTGTCGCCGTTATGTTGCTACTCAACGCCTGGGGACTGTTCGACTTCTGGAACTGGCTGCATTACGGCGCGGGCGAAAAAACGGTCGATATTCTGATCCGCATCGCACTGATTCTCTTCTTCTCTGCTATCGGCTGGACGATCCTTGCCAGCCTGATTGAAAACCGCCTGGCTTCAGATATTCACGGTCGTCCGCTGCCCAGTGCGCGGACTCGTACGCTGTTGACGCTATTTCGCAACGCGCTGGCAGTGATCATCAGTACCATCACGATCATGATTGTGTTGTCAGAGATTGGCGTCAATATCGCCCCATTACTGGCCGGGGCCGGCGCGCTGGGGCTGGCGATCTCTTTCGGATCACAGACACTGGTGAAGGATATTATTACTGGGATATTTATCCAGTTTGAAAACGGCATGAATACCGGCGATCTGGTCACTATCGGCCCGTTAACCGGCACGGTCGAACGCATGTCGATCCGCTCTGTTGGCGTACGCCAGGACACAGGGGCATACCACATCATCCCGTGGTCCTCGATAACAACCTTCGCCAACTTCGTGCGTGGGATCGGATCGGTCGTCGCAAATTACGACGTCGACCGCCATGAAGATGCAGATAAAGCCAATCAGGCGCTGAAGGATGCAGTCGCTGCGGTGATGGAAAAGGATGATATTCGTGGGCTTATCATTGGCGAGCCGTCGTTTGCCGGGATTGTCGGTTTGACCAATACGGCATTCACCTTACGGGTCTCGTTTACCACCCTGCCGCTAAAGCAGTGGACGGTGCGTTTTGCGCTCGACAGCGAGGTGAAAAAACACTTCGATCTGGCCAACGTGCGCGCCCCGGTACAGACCTATCAGGTACTGCCTGCACCGATGTCAGGCCCACAATCAACGGCAGCAGAACCGCTGCCGCCGAGCGAGCCCACGATTTAGCGTTGACGCGCCATAAAACGACGACGCTGATCGTTATCCATAAAGGTCCAGGCTATAAAGCGACTCTGCTTTTGCCCCTGGGCCATCTCTTTTTTAACCACTTTCACCGCGCCAGCATCGGTTAACGCATGGTACAACGGAGGCAGATTCTCACCCCGCGATACCAGAGTGGTGAACCACATCACCTGACGACCAAAGGCCTGGCTTTCTGCGATCATTTTCTTGATGAACGCCACTTCACCCCCTTCGCACCACAGTTCCTGCTGCTGGCCGCCAAAGTTCAACGCATCATCTTTGTCTTGCCCGAGATTGCGGCGTTTGCGCTCGCTTCCGGCACGGGCAGAGGCAGCAGAATCATGGAATGGCGGATTACACAACGTGGCTTCGTACTGCTCATTCTTGTGAATAATGCCGTTGAAGATAGCCGAAGCATCTTTCTGACGACGCAGACGAATCGCCCGGGTTAAGCCGGGGTTGCCATTGATGATTGCCTGAGCGCTGCTAAACGCTTCGCTACTGGTTTCGCTGCCGGTAAAACGCCAGCCGTATTCATGCACGCCGATCAGTGGATAAATGCAGTTCGCCCCTACCCCAACATCCAGCACGCTGGCATTTGCAGGGATGGTTCCGGTGGTTTCACCCAACAGGTCGGCCAGATGGTGAATGTAGTCCGCACGACCCGGAACCGGCGGGCACAGGAAACCTTCCGGGATATCCCAGTTTGCCACCGCATAATAATGCGCCAACAGTGCTTTATTGAGCGCCTTCACTGCCTGCGGATTCGCAAAATCAACACTCTGCTCGCCGCCTGGCGTGAGGGTGAGAAATTGCGTCAGCTCGGGGGTAACCTGGCATAACGTCGCAAGATCATAACGGCCATTGTGGCGGTTGCGTGGATGTAATCCCGGTTTCTGGGGGGGCATAGCATTCTCCTTTTAACAGCGGCGTAAGATACCCGCATAACGCCACGGGGTAAACATACACAGCAGGGAAATTTCATTTTTTATGCGAATTACATCGTTCAAAAAACAGCCTGTTGTTGGTCGATTTTTTGCGGCAAATGCCCTGCAATGACGACCTAAACTTATCAGGCACGATCTGTTGTTTCTCAGAGGATATCATCATGAAGAAATGCCTCACATTCCTTGCCGCTACCGTACTTACCGGCATGACATTTGCGACTTTTGCTGCACAGCCCAATACCAGTCCTGCCACCGGTCCACTACAAGCCTCCGGTACGATTTCCGTGAGCGGAGCATCAAGCCTGGATGACCTCGAAGGTAAGCTGGCAGAAAAAGCGAAAGAGCAAGGCGCGAAAGGCTTTGTGGTTAATTCCGCTGGCGGTAAAAATCAAATGTACGGTACAGCAACTATCTATAAGTAACTCTCCCTCAGCTCAACTGCATTCACCCTGAATGCAGTTTGCTGTTCTCTCCTTCCTGAAAGCTTCCGCCCGAATTGTAACCACAATATTGGAATTTTGAATTCAATGTAAATAAATGTATTTATTTTTGAAGTAATGAATGCTAAAACGTCGCACTTATTGATAATGCTTATCAAAATTATTATCAATTACGCATTTCATTCAGGCGAGACCTGCAGGGTATAACGTCCACAGAGATGTCCCTTCGTTTGAGTGAAACCTACTACTCAAAAATAATAAGTCATTCATAACATGGATAAAAATCGCAATCTGCCGTCTTGTAGTTTTCATTCACTCACCTTCTTTGCCGGCCTGTGTATTGGCTTGTCTCCAGTAGCCCAGGCCGTCGCCGCAGGTTCACAAGAGACAAAGCAGGAAGATACGCTGGTCGTTGAAGCGGCCAAGCCCTCGCTGTATGCCCCAACGCACTCTGCCGACCCGAAGTTCTCTCGTCCGGTGGCTGACACCACTCGCACTATGACGGTGATTTCTGAGCAGGTTATTAAGGATCAGGGGGCAACCAATCTTACTGATGCGTTGAAAAACGTGCCCGGTGTTGGTGCATTTTTTGCGGGTGAAAATGGTAATTCCACCACCGGCGATGCGGTGTATATGCGAGGAGCTGACACCTCAAACAGCATTTATATCGACGGTATTCGTGATATTGGTAGCGTCACGCGTGACACCTTCAATACGGAACAGGTTGAAGTGATTAAAGGGCCTTCCGGCACCGACTATGGTCGCAGTGCCCCCACAGGCTCCATCAATATGATTAGCAAGCAGCCGCGCACCGATTCAGGTATTGACGCCTCAGCCAGCGTCGGTAGCGCCTGGTTCCGCCGGGGAACACTGGATATCAATCAGGTCATCGGTGACACCACCGCGGCACGCCTAAACCTGATGGGTGAGAAAACGCATGATGCCGGACGCGATAACATTAAAAACGAACGCTACGGCGTGGCTCCCTCTATTGCCTTTGGTTTAGGCACCGAAAACCGACTGTATCTGAACTATCTACACGTCACCCAGCACAACACACCGGACGGAGGAATTCCGACTATTGGTCTGCCTGGCTACTCAGCGCCGTCTGCTGGAACATCGGCCCTGAACCATTCAGGAAAAGTAGATACGCATAATTTCTATGGTACCGACTCCGATTACGACGACTCGACGACCGATACCGCGACAATGCGTTTCGAGCATGACCTGAGTGAGAGCACGACCCTTCGCAACACCACGCGCTGGTCGCGCATTAAACAGGATTATCTGATGACCGCGGTCATGGGCGGCGCATCAAACATCACGCAGCCAACCCGCAACGTCGATACCTGGAGCTGGTCACGGGTGGCGAATACCAAAGATGTCAGCAACAAAATCCTCACCAACCAGACCAACCTGACGTCAAAATTTTATACCGGTGCTGTCGGACATGACATCAGTACCGGCGTGGAGTTGACCCGTGAAACACAGACCAACTATGGCGTAGCGCCACTCACCCCGCCACCGGTCAATATTTACTCACCGAACAGCAACGTGAACATTGGCGGATTATCCCGTAATGGCGCTAACGCCAACGGACAGACCGATACTTTCGGTATTTATGCCTTCGATACGCTGCAAATTACGCGTGATATTGAACTGAACGGTGGTATTCGTCTGGATAATTACCGAACCGAGTATGACAGTGCAACCGCGTGCGGCGCTTCTGGTCGCGGTGCCGTCGCGTGCCCAACGGGCGCTGCCAAAGGTTCTCCGGTCACCACCGTCGACACCGCGAAATCCGGTAATCTGGTGAACTGGAAAGCAGGTGCGCTGTACCATTTGACCGAGAACGGCAACGTTTACATCAACTACGCGGTTTCTCAGCAACCGCCGGGCGGCAGTAATTTTGCCCTTGCTCAAAGTGGGACCGGTAACAGCGCCAACCGTACCGACTTTAAACCGCAAAAGGCAAAGACCAGCGAAATCGGGACGAAATGGGAGGTACTGGATAAACGCCTGCTGTTGACCGCCGCCGTTTTCCGCACGGATATCGAGAACGAAGTTGAACAGAACGATGACGGGACATACTCCCAGTATGGCGAAAAACGTGTTGAAGGCTACGAGCTCTCCGTGGCAGGAAATATTACCCCGGCATGGCAGGTGATTGGCGGTTATACCCAACAGCGCGCCACGGTGCATAGCGGTCAAGACGTCGCGCAGGATGGTTCGTCTTCCCTGCCGTATACGCCGGAACATGCCTTCACATTGTGGAGTCAGTATCAGGCTACTGATGATGTTTCCGTTGGTGCCGGTGCTCGTTACGTGGGCAGCATGCATCGCGGTTCGGACGGCGCCGTTGGGACGCCATCCTATACCGAAGGTTACTGGGTTGCGGATGCCAAGTTAGGCTATCGCGTAAACCGTAATCTCGATTTCCAGTTGAACGTCTACAACCTGTTTGACACCCAATACGTATCCTCCATTAACAAAAGTGGATACCGTTACCATCCGGGTGAGCCAAGAACCTTCCTGCTCACCGCGAATATGCATTTCTAATCCATCGCGTGGGGCGCAAGCCCCACTTTCAGGAGAAACTCTGATGATGTACCACATTCCCGGCGTCCTGTCGGCGCAGGATGTAGTCTGGTTTCGCGAACAACTGGAAACCATAGACTGGGTTGATGGCCGTGTCACAACGGGCGCTCAGGGAGCACAGGTTAAAAATAACCAGCAGGTTGACACGCGAAGCGAGCGCTATATGGCATTGCAACAAGCGGTGCAGAACGCCGTGAACAACAGCGCGTTGTTTTTCGCTGCCGCACTGCCGAAAACCCTCTCTACACCGCTGTTCAATCGTTATCAGAACAACGAAACCTACGGTTTTCACGTTGATGGCGCGGTGCGTAGTCACCCGGAAAACGGCTGGATGCGAACTGACCTTTCCGCGACCTTGTTTTTAAGCCATCCCGACAGCTATGACGGCGGGGAACTTCGGGTAAATGATACTTACGGACAACATACGGTGAAGCTTCCGGCTGGCGATCTGGTACTTTACCCCTCCAGCAGTCTGCACTGCGTCACGCCGGTTACCCGAGGAACCCGTGTGGCATCGTTTATGTGGGTCCAGTCGATGATCCGTGATGACAAAAAACGCGCCATGCTGTTTGAACTGGATAAGAACATTCAATCACTGAAAGCGCGCCATGGAGAAAGTGCAGAGATCCTGTCGTTGCTTAATCTTTACCATAACCTGCTGCGCGAGTGGTCCGAAATCTGATACGCCTGTAGGCGCTCGTTTTTCCTCCATCTCATTCGCTATAATTATTCTATAAACGAATTTTATAAAACGAATGACAGGAGGCACACATGGCATCTGGCTGGGCAAATGACGACGCCGTGAACGAACAGATCAACAATACGATTGAAGATGCTGTTGCCCGTGCCCGTGGCGAGTTACCCACGGGAGAAAGTCTGCATGAATGTGAAGAATGTGGCAATCCTATCCCGCAGGCGCGCCGTGAAGCGGTACCTGGCGTGCGTTTGTGCATCTCCTGCCAACAGGACAAAGATTCACATAACTCTGCATTTTCAGGATATAATCGCAGAGGTTCGAAAGACAGCCAGCTACGTTGACTCATCTTTACCAAAAGTTTCAGCGCATACGATTTCCTTTACGAGCACGCTTTTTCACTCACGGTGTAGCAAAATGTGCCGTTGTCACTTTCTCTGTAAAGCGCAATGACAAGAACTGTAAATCCCTCTTCTGAATTTATTAATATTCAATAAGTTATTTGTCATTCAATTTTTTTGATTGATGTCGTCAATTCTATTCGATTTTCTCTCACCGAAAAAAACGTGATACTTCTCACATCGACAGAACAACGTCTACTGAACAGAACATCGACTAACCGAATAAACCTGCGAGAGAAAAATCATGAAAAACATTAAATTTGCTGTTGCTGCTATCGCCCTGTCTACCCTGTCATTTGGTGTTTTCGCTGCTGAGCCGGTCACCTCCACTCAGGCACAAAGCATGAATAAAATGGGTGTGGTATCTGCTGATGGTGCCACCACGCTGGATGGCCTGGAAGCAAAACTGGCTGAAAAAGCAGCTGCTGCTGGTGCAAGTGGTTACAGCATCACCTCCGCTGTCGGCAACGACAAAATGAGCGGCACCGCGGTTATCTACAAATAACCAACAGAATTCCTGTACGACCCAATGCTCCAACCCTCATTGACCCTGTTTGTTACCCTTGTTTGCCCGTCCGCCACTGGACGGGCTTTTTTTTATCTAACGCTCAAGCCGTTGGCGAAACGCCTGCAATACCGCATCCGGCATACCGATTTGCCGTGCCGCCTCACATATCGCTTGCCAGCTTCCGGCATCAAGCGGGATACCCTGCGCCAGCCGCTCTTCACGGGTATTCACTTCCCACTCGCCCGGTAACAGGATGGGCGCATCCTCAGCATGCGGCGACGCTTTGACCCATTCAGCAAATGCCGAAACCTGATTGTCACAATCCGGGGCACCGAAGAGTGTTGGGTTAATGATGATCGTGGTCATGCAGTTAATAATGGCATCTGCACTGTTCTGCAAACTGGCTTCGTGGGTCGTTTTACCGCCAGAGAGCGCACCGCCCAGGATTTCACACATTGCCGCCAGCGCATAGCCTTTATGCTGAGCGAAGGTGAGCAGCGAGCCCAATGGTGATTCCTGCATAACAGCAGGATCGGTGGTAGGAGCCCCCAGGGCATCAATCAGACAGCCCGGCGCAACCGGCTCACCTTTGTGCCACGCCACGCGCGTTTTACCGAAAGCAATGGCGCTGGTCGCGTAGTCCAACAGCAACGGGAAATCATTTTTACGTGGAAACACAACGCAGAAAGGGTTGGTGCCAAAACGGCTATCACGACCATGGAACGGGGCAACCATCGGAATCCCCACCACATTCACAAAGTGTATAGAGACAAAGCCCGCCGCCGCACACTGCTCCGCCCAGTAGCCAATGCGTCCAATATGGTGAGAATTATGCAGTGCTACCGCAGCAATTCCGTACTGCTGTGCTTTCTCAATCCCCAGCGCGATAGCTTCATGCGCGGCTACCTGACCAAATGCGCAATCCCCATCCAGCGTAACCACTGCCCCCGCCTCTTTCACCACTTTCGCATGACGATTGATCTGCAAATGCCCCTGCGTGAATGAGCGAATGTAGCTTGGGATCATCCCAATACCGTGTGAATCATGGCCGGCGAGGTTTGAGGCAATCAGATGATCGGCCACCAACTGCGCTTCCTGCTCGTCACTCCCCATCTGGCGGAAAACGGCCTGAATAAACGCATGCAGCGTTGGCGCGTGAAAGCGATGTCCACTGTTCATTGTAATCTCCTGTTGTGTTGCGTGTTTGTTGTGTTTCTTATTTTTCAACAAACTATGCTGCGCTACGGTAGCCAGGAGGTCAATAAACGTGCAGAAATTTCACGTTGCAAAGGGTACAGGACAGGAACGACTAACGGGCCAGATGTCAGGCCCGTCGGGATGACGAAAGGGTCAGAAGCTTTGATCGACGCGAGCAAGTCCTTCTGCCAGTGTGGCGGATTCCCCGGTGGCCACCAGACAGCAAGCCATCTGAATTTTCAATGAGGCCGGTATCGGCTCGCTTCCGGCCAGACAGCGTTCTATCCAGCGGGCGGTCGTTTCCGGATCTTTTGCTACCGGCAGTGGGACTGGCTCGTCAGGCATCTCACTCTGGCGGTCCTGTAGCACACGCACTCCCGTCGGGTCTATCAGGCTAATCTGCGGGCAACGTTGCGGGTTGGCATACACTTCGCCTTCCGTGCCATGCATCAGCAGACCACGGCCGCCGATGTCGCCGAAAAATTTTGCCACTCGCGAGACATATTCGGGATGAGAAACACTGGCAAGACGCAGCGCGGCATCTTCTGCAAACGGTGTGGCCAGCTTCGCCAGCGTATGTGCACTGTTGCGAACGCCCATTCTCCAGCGCATCGCCAGTTGCGTCTCCAGCGGCGGACACAGCGCGCGCACCGGAATAAACACCGGTTCATGGCCATCCAGTTTTGCCTGTGCCTGGCCGGCATGCAGCGTGGGCATGATCCCCATCAGTTCAAAAATGGTTTCTGTCAGCACGCGGGTTGGATCTTCGCTGACGCCGTGTACCAGCACCGGGAATCCCAGTTTATGCAGTAAAATAGCCAGCAGCGGCGTCAGATTGGCTTGCTTTCGCGCGCCATTGTAACTGGGAATCACAATAGGCATGGGTTTGGCAACAGGCGGCGTCAGGCGAATGGTATGGTTTTGCATCGCTTCATAAAAGCCCAGCATCTCCGCTTCTCCCTCGCCTTTAATACGCAGCGCAATCAGCACGCCGCCCATCTCAAGGTCAGGGACATCGCCATTCAACATATGGGTATACAGTCCGCGAGCAGTATCCTGGTCCAGGTCACGCGCGTGATTTTTACCTCGCCCAATCTCTTTGATGATTTTGCGGTAATCCATCGATAACTCCTTTCCTGTTGCTCGCATCGTTAACGCCGACGGCGGCGCGTGGGTTTCGCTTTTTCTTTTGGTTTTACTATAACGTCTGGCACAGCAGGTTGCTCTATCGGAAAAATGGGTAACGCATTCAGTAAACGCTTGCCATAGTTTTTGGTCAACAACCGCTTATCGTAGATCACGACTTCACCCCAGCAGCCATGGCTACGAATGAGTCGCCCAACTTGCTGGATCAAATTGAACGACGCTGCCGGTAAGCTTTGCACCTCAAAAGGGTAGCGGTTCAGGCTTTTCAGCCACTCGCCCTCAGTGAGCACTACCGGGCTGTCGATGGGCGGAAACGCGATTTTGTGGATATGTACCTGGGTCAGCAATTCGCCTTTCAAATCCAGACCTTCGGCAAAAGATTGCAGTCCGACCAGTACGCTGCGTTCGCCGTTTTCTACCCGCTTTCGGTGTAACTCCACCAGACGATAGCGCGGCTGGTCACCCTGTACCAGCAGCAGCAAGCGCAGATCGGTAACATGCTCAAGAAAACGCTGCATCGCCCGCCCGCTGGCAAAAAGCACCAGCATGCCCTGATGCTTTTTACTTTCCAGTTGCTCGCGGAAATAGGCCGCCATTTCCGCAATATGCTGCTCTTCGTTCTCCATCAACGGTTCGTAACGCATCTTTGGAATGACGATTTTGCCTTGCTCGACATGGTTAAACGGTGAATCCAGCGCGACAAAGCGGTCTCCCGCTTTTTCTTTCAGACCGCTCATCTCCTGCAGACGCGAGAAGCTATTGAGAGAACGGAGCGTGGCAGAGGTCACAATAATATGCGGTACGCTACGCCACAGCAGTCGTTCGAGCTGATCGCTCACGCGGATCCCGACACAATGGAACCAGACATGGATCTGCCCATCGCGCACCTCGCGCGTCGCCCATTTACTCACCGGCGCGCCTGACGACTGCGCCAGCGACGCCAGACGCCACAATTTGCTTTGCGCCTCAAACATGCCCAATGCCCGGTTCATCTGCAAAATAACCCGATGCAGACGCACGATATCGTGGGTACCGGTTTTTTCACTGAGATCGTTGAGGAACAGTTCTGCCAGGCCACGCAGCATTTCCGTCAGTTTCGCCAGTCGCTGGCAGATTTCCATCACTTCACCAGGCAGTTCTCCCATTGCAAAGCGGTGTTCCGCTTCCTGCGTGGCGGGCATATAGAGATTGAGGATGTTATTAAGTGAAGCGATCAGTTCATATAGCTCTTCACAGTGACCATTCAACCGCTCGGCGTTCGCCAGCGGCGGCGTGGTTTTCGGGCGGAACTGCTCCATGCAGGTCGCCACTAATTTGCAGAACAGGTCCAGTTGAAGTCGATACCAGGGGGCGCTGATTTCCGCACTCATCTCCAGCGCATCGCGGGCGACATCCGGCAAATGATGGCCTTCATCAAGAACTAACAGCAGGTTTTTCGGCTCTGGCAGTACGGCTTCGCTTTCCATTGCCGCCATCACCAACGCGTGGTTCGCCACCACGACTTCGGCTTCCTGAATCTCGCGGCGGGCGACAAAAAAAGGACATTCACGATAGTAGTGGCAGTTACGGTTCAGACAGCTCGCTTTATCGGTGCTCAAACGCTGCCAGAGTCCGTCGTCAATAGCGATATCAGTGTGATCGCGCAACCCGTCCCATTTATAGCTGTCGAGATCGCCTTTCAGCCTGGCGCAGCGCTTTTGTTCTTCCTGATTATTGGGTGTCAGATCATCGTCGAGAAAAGCCAGCAGATCCTGTTGATTGGGTTCGGTACTCGCCAGTGCGGCTAAATTGCGCGGGCAGACATAACGACCACGACCAAAAGCAGCGGTAAAACGCAGATCGGGGATGATTTTCCGCAGCAACGGCAGGTCTTTGCTGTAGATCTGATCCTGCAGCGCTACGTTAGCGGTACTGACCACCAACGTTTTCTGTTCTTCACGCGCAATGGCGATACCGGGGATCAGGTAAGATAACGTTTTCCCTACACCGGTCGGAGCTTCAATCGCCAGATGCCGTCCCTCTTCCCCTGCCAACGTTTTCGCGACATCGGCAATCATCTGTCGCTGCGGTGCACGGGGAATAAAGTCGGGGATCTGTTCCTGAAGCGCCTTGTACCAGGCGGCTATTTGCGCTTTTAGCGCCGCGGTTAATGCCATGAGAAAACCTGAAATACTGTATAAACAGCCACCATTGTGGCACATTTCAGACGCTCAATGTACCTTTTTCCCCCATTCTGGAAAGCGGCTCGCAGCACTGGCCTAAACTGCCGGATGGCGGCTTACACACCTTATCCGGTCTACATCCGGGTTCGCGCCTTATTCGGCCTACAGTGAGGGACATTGCAGGCCGAATAAGGGTGTCGGTTAATAGTACCCCAACAACTTCCACCACAGCATGCCCACGGCAAAAATGATAATCACATTCGCCGTCACCACGCAGAGGTTGATTTTGTAAAAGCGTGGTCGTTCAAAATACCCTTGGGCAAAATAGATGGGGCCTGGCCCACCACCGTACTCCGTATTGCCCCACATCAGGTTACTGAAGATGCCAAAACAGATAGCGACCATCATCGGCGGCGCGCCTGCTGCGATCGCCGTTGCCGCAAAAGGGGCATACAGTGCAGCAACATGCCCGGTCGCCGTGGCAAAGAGATAATGAACGTAAATATAAAGAATCCCCAGCATGATAAAGGATTCTATCGCGCCAAACCCCTGAATACCGCTGCCCAGTTTTATCGTCATCCATTTAATAAAGCCCAGATCGGCAAGTCCGGTCGCGAGGCTAATAATGACGCTAAACCAAATCACCGTATCCCAGGCCGCGTGATCATTGAGCAGGCTTTTCCAACTGACTGCGCCAGAGGCGAACAGATACGCGGCCAGCCCCAGCCCGACAGAGGTCGCTGATAATCCCGTGATCAAGCTGGTGCCCCAACCAACCAACGCCAGCACAAAACCAAAGGCGACCTTTTTCTCGTTGCTGCTCATCGCACCGAGTTCACCCAGCGCCTGCTTGCCCATCGCTTTTGCTTCTGGCGTACGCTTAAGCTCAGGGTCCAGCAATTTATAGACCAGAAGCGGCATCAGGCAGAAACAGACCATCGCCGGAACCACCGCGGAAATAAACCATCCCCCCCAGGTTATCTCAACGCCTAACGAGGATTTTGCCAGACTGGCCACCAGCGGATTCGCCGCCATCCCGGTGAGGAATATCGCTCCGGTTATCGGTGTAAACTGAAAGCACACCATGGTTAAGAAATCACCGATGCGCTTGCCGGTTACTCCAGGCGCCGAGCCCAGTACGTCATTGATTGAACGGGTGATGGGAAAAATAATCCCCCCGGAGCGGGCAGTAACCGACGGCATTGCCGGGGCCATAATCAGATCGGACACCCCCAGCGAGTAAGCGATACCCAGGCTGCTGCCGCCAAAAAGCGACAGCATTTTGTACGCGATACGTTTCCCAAGCCCTGAGGTAACAAACCCCAGAGAAAGGACATAGGCGCAGAAGATAAGCCATACCGTGCCAGAAGCAAACCCGGAAAGCGCTTTTGCCTCTGGCAAGGTTTTGGTAAAAATGACCACGCAAAGCGCAATCAACATTACCGCCCCCGAAGGGAGCGGTTGGGTAAGAATAGCGGCAATGGTCGCGGCAAAAATGGCAAACATATGCCAGGCCTGAGGCGTCAGACCATCAGGTACGGGATAAAACCAAATGATCCCCCCAATGACCAGCGGTATCAGGAACGACAGAATGGATTTTCCCGCGACAGAATTCGTTGACATAAAAATATCCTTATTCCGTTAACCCGAGAACCATCATATCTGCGACAGATATTTGGCCAGCACCTGATCGACCATTGCAGGAGCCATTCCCAGGTAATTCGCCGGGTCGGTCAGTTCTTCAATCAACTGCGGATCCAGTCGTTCACAGACGGATGGCATCGCATTCAGCACATCCGCCAGTCGCCCCCCGTGTTCATTGACGATACGGCAGGCGTCATACACGACATCATGCGCATCCTGACGACCGATATACGGTGCCAGTCCCATCATGACCGCTTCAGCCACAATCAGTCCGTTGGTCATGCCGAGGTTACGTTTCATCGCCGCTTCATCAACCACCAGCCCCGCTAGCATAAAGTTGGCCTGATGCAATGCCCCGGCGCTGAGGACGAAACTTTCCGGGATAGCAATCCATTCCGCATGCCACGGCCCGGTCGCCCGCTCCAGATCCTGCACCATCGCATCCAGCATCAGTCCCGCTTGCTGACGTACGCCTTTCGCACAGGCCAGCATCAACTCGCTGGAAATAGGGTTACGTTTCTGCGGCATAGTACTGCTGGCTCCGCGGCCTTTGACAAACGGTTCATACAGCTCACCAAACTCGTTTGATGCCATCAGCATCACGTCATACGCAATTTTGCCCAGCGAACCGGTCATCACCGCCAGCAGGTTTACGGCTTCGGCAAAACCATCACGCGCAACGTGCCAGGTGGAGGTCGGTACATTGAGTCCCAACTCTTCCATCATGGCTTTTTGTACTGCCAGCCCTTTATCCCCCAGCGATGCCAGCGTACCGGCCGCACCCGCAAACTCGCCAACCAGTACACGCGGGCGCGCCTGGGCAAGACGTTCAGCGTGACGTTCGAACATATCCAGCCAAATAGCCGCTTTATAACCAAAGGTCACCGGTAACGCTTGCTGCAAATGGGTTCTTCCCGCCATTGGCGTGTCACGGTAACGGCGCGCGAGGTCAGCGAGCGTCGCACGAAGTTTGTCCATATCGGTTTCAATTAACGCAAACGCATCACGAATTTGCAGAACGACCGCGGTGTCCATGATGTCCTGCGTGGTTGCGCCCCAGTGCACATAGCCACCAGATTCCCCGGCTTGTTTCGAAATTTGGTGTACCAACGGCAGGATGGGATAACCCACAATCTCGGTTTCATGGCGCAGCAAATCGAAATCAAGCGTATCGGCATTACATTTCTCGGCGATTTCCTGCGCCGCAGCCTCAGGTATCACACCGCAGCGTGCCTGGGCTTTGGCTAAGGCCACTTCCACTTCCACGTATTTGCGTACCAGCTCGCGATCGTCAAACACCGCGCGCATCGCCGGTGTGCCGAAAGAATCCCTGAACAGAACAGAATCAAGTACATTCGAAGCCATAAATCCCCCTGGAAAATCTGATAATGATAAGATGCGTGTTTCGGGTCGTTTGTTGGATAAACAAAGACCGCTACATTGTCCAGACATAATCAAATGTCCGTACATTTGAATGTACGGACATTTATAGTATTCATGAGAAATGTATGGAATAGTCCGTACATATTTTTGTGATGAAGATCATTAATTTTTTGATGAAACCGCGATGAAAGAATCTCTGTACAAGCGAATAGCACGTGAACTGGCACAGCAAATTTCGGTGGGTACCTTTGCTCCCGGCTCGCTGTTTCCCACGGAAATGGAGCTGTGTGAAACGTGGCAGGTCAGCCGCCACACCATAAGAGAGGCGTTGAGGGAATTAACAGAACAGGGGCTGATTTCACGGCGTAAAGGTGCAGGAACTCGCGTGTGCGAACCACAGGCAAACGGTGTTAATCACCCGCTATCGCATCTGGAAGATCTGTTACTGCTGGCAAAAAACAACCTGCGCGTGATTAAGAAAATCGACGAGATTGTGGCGGATATTGAGCTTTCCCAGATGATTGGTTGTCCGCCAGGTTCCCGCTGGCTGCACATTGCCAGTACGCGTGAAGATGCGCAGAACCCGGATGCGCCAATCTGCTGGACCGACAGTTACGCCAGTACGGATTACGCCAAGCTGCGCACGTACATCCGCGACGATCCGCACTCGTTAATTAGCGATCTGATCGAAACGCATTACGGCATTAAAAGCCATGAAGTTCACCAGACGATCACGGCCGTCGGCGTGCCCAGGAAAATAGCAAAAATCCTTAACGTCGCACCTGATTCTCCGGCGATGAGAATTGTGCGTCGCTATCTGGACAGGGAAGGAAAGGTATTTGAAACGACGATTTCGATTCATCCGGCAGGACGCTATACCTGCTCAATCGTACTGAAATCGCAAAGTTCTGGGGAATGATGCATTGCGTATCCGACCTACGCGACAGGCAGGCCGGATAACACGTTTACGCTGCCTTCCGGTAACGTAACTTACTGTGCAGATGAAGGTTTGCGCGGACGGCGCGGCGGACGAGGCTTATCGCCCGCCGGTTTGCCTTCGCTGCTACGCGGTTTCGCTTTTGGCGCACCGCCATCCTGACGACGCGGCTGCTGCCCACGACCCGCACCACCCTGACCACGACCACCGCCGCCACGCTGCTGACGTCCGTTCTGGATCGGCTCAGCTTTGATTGACGGGTCTGGCTCATAGCCCGGGATCGCAATACGCGGGATCTCTTTTTTCAGCAGCTTCTCGATATCACGCAGCAACTTGTGTTCATCAACGCACACCAGCGACAACGCTTCACCGGTTGCCGCCGCACGGCCGGTACGGCCAATACGGTGCACGTAATCTTCCGGTACGTTTGGCAACTCGTAGTTCACAACATGCGGCAGCTCTTCGATATCCAGCCCGCGTGCCGCAATGTCGGTCGCCACCAGCACGCGAATATCCCCGGATTTAAAATCAGCCAACGCACGCGTACGCGCCCCCTGAGATTTATTGCCGTGGATCGCCGCACTGCGAATACCGTCTTTGTTCAACTGTTCTGCCAGATGGTTCGCGCCGTGTTTAGTACGGGTAAATACCAGCACCTGCTGCCAGTTACCCTGACCAATCATCTGCGACAGCAGTTCACGTTTACGTTTTTTATCAACGAAATGCACATGCTGAGTCACCTGCTCTGACGCGGTATTACGACGCGCCACTTCAATTTCCAGCGGGTTGTGCAGCAGTTTTTCGGCCAGCGATTTAATGTCGTCAGAGAACGTAGCCGAGAACAGCAGGTTCTGACGTTTTGCCGGCAGTTTAGCCAGTACGCGACGAATATCATGGATAAAGCCCATATCCAGCATGCGGTCAGCTTCATCCAGTACCAGGATCTCAACCTGATCCAGCTTCACCGCATTTTGGTGTTCCAGATCGAGCAAACGTCCCGGCGTTGCAATCAGTACATCCACACCACCGCGCAGCTTCATCATCTGCGGGTTGATGCTGACGCCGCCGAAGACCACCAGCGAGCGAATATTCAGATACTTACTGTAATCACGCACGTTTTCGCCAATCTGAGCCGCCAGTTCGCGGGTTGGCGTAAGGATCAGCGCACGTACCGGACGACGGCTTTTGCCATGCGGCTGATGGGTAATGAGATGTTGTAACAGCGGCAGGGTAAAACCTGCCGTTTTACCCGTGCCGGTCTGGGCGCTGGCCATCAGATCGCGGCCTTCCAGCACGGCAGGGATCGCCTGCTGCTGAATAGGGGTAGGTTCACGGTAACCCTGCTCGGCAACGGCACGTAAAATATCAGGGTTTAAACCAAGGGAATCAAAAGACATAACAACTCCGAACCACCCTGACCGTTACCGGTGTCGTTTTCAGGGAGATACATATAATAGAGATGACAAAAACCACAATGTCATGAAGGGGCGGAGTGTAGCAGTTTTTGTGATATACCGCATAAATTTCCCGCCCACGGAAAATACGTCGACAGACTGGACAAGGTGTCGTATGAGTCATAATCTTAATCAATCGATTGATTAAGTTCAGAGTCGCGCAATGAATACACCCACCATGACAACCAAAGGTGAACAGGCGAAAAATCAGCTCATTGCCGCCGCACTGGCGCAATTTGGCGAGTACGGCCTGCATGCCACTACGCGTGATATTGCGGCTCAGGCCGGACAAAACATTGCGGCCATCACCTACTATTTTGGCTCAAAAGAGGATTTATATCTCGCCTGTGCCCAGTGGATTGCTGATTTTATCGGCTCGCAGTTTCGCCCTCACGCGGAGGAAGCAGAGCGACTGTTTTCTCAGCCAAAGCCAGACCGGGCCGCGATGCGCGAGCTTATCCTGCGCGCCTGCAAAAATATGATCATGCTGTTAACCCAGGACGACACGGTTAACCTGAGCAAATTTATTTCACGCGAGCAGCTTTCCCCTACCGCCGCGTATCAACTGGTGCATGACCAGGTTATCGATCCACTGCATACCCACCTGACACGCCTGATCGCCGCCTATACTGGCTGCGATGCCCATGATACCCAAATGATCCTGCACACCCACGCCATACTTGGCGAAGTGCTGGCCTTTCGCCTGGGTAAAGAAACGATTCTGTTACGTACGGGCTGGTCACAATTTGATGAGGATAAAACCGCGCTGATTTACCAAACGGTCACCTGTCATATCGATCTTATTCTGCAAGGTTTAACGCAAAGGAGTCTGGAGTCATGAAAAAACCTGTCGTTCTTGGGCTGGTTATCGCGGCCCTCGTTGCCGTGATTGCCGGTGGAACGTGGTGGTATCAAAGTCGGCAAGATAACGGCCTGACGCTGTACGGCAACGTCGACATCCGTAGCGTCAACCTGAGTTTTCGCGTCGGTGGTCGACTGGCCTCGCTGGCGGTTGACGAAGGCGATGCCATTACCGCAGGCCAGGTGCTGGGCGAACTGGATCACGCCCCGTATGAGAACGCGCTGATGCAGGCAAAAGCCAATGTTGCCGCCGCCCAGGCACAGTACGACCTGATGCTGGCAGGTTATCGGGAAGAAGAAATCGCGCAAACTGCCGCGGCGGTAAAACAGGCGCAGGCGGCTTATGATTACGCGCAGAATTTTTATAATCGACAGGTAGGATTGTGGAAAAGTCGCACCATCTCCGCCAACGATCTGGAAAATGCCCGTTCATCGCGTGACCAGGCGCTGGCATCGTTAAAATCCGCGCAAGATAAACTCACGCAATATCGCAGCGGTAACCGTCCGCAGGATATTGCGCAGGCAAAAGCCACACTCGAACAGGCCCAGGCCGAGCTGGCACAGGCAGAGCTTAATTTGCATGACACCACACTAACCTCACCGTCTGACGGTACGCTGCTTACCCGTGCGGTCGAACCCGGCAGTATGCTAAGCGCAGGCGGTACGGTACTGACGCTGTCGCTCACCCGCCCGGTCTGGGTGCGCGCCTATGTTGACGAGCGTAATCTGAGCCAGGCGCAGCCGGGACGTGAAATTTTGCTCTACACCGACGGTCGGCCGGACAAACCGTATCACGGTAAAATTGGCTTCGTGTCACCTACTGCAGAATTTACCCCGAAAACGGTGGAAACCCCGGACCTGCGTACTGACCTGGTTTACCGTCTGCGTATTGTCGTGACCGACGCAGACGATGCGCTACGCCAGGGAATGCCGGTGACGGTAAAATTCGGTACCGAGGCGCGGCATGAATGACGCTGTCATTACGCTGAATGGTCTGACGAAACGCTTTGCCGGGATGGAAAAACCGGCAGTCGCCCCACTCGACTGCACCATTCATGCAGGCTACGTTACTGGGCTTGTCGGGCCTGATGGTGCCGGGAAAACCACGCTAATGCGGATGCTTGCGGGTCTGCTAAAACCTGATGACGGCAGCGCCACAGTGATCGGCTTCGACCCCATCAAGGACGACAGTGCGCTGCATGCGGTACTGGGTTATATGCCACAGAAATTTGGCCTGTATGAAGATTTAACCGTCATGGAGAACCTCAATCTCTATGCCGATTTGCGCAGTGTCACCGGCGAAGCGCGAGAAAAAACGTTTGCCCGCCTGCTGGAATTTACCTCGTTGGGGCCATTTACCGGGCGTCTGGCTGGCAAACTTTCCGGTGGGATGAAACAGAAGCTGGGGCTGGCCTGTACGCTGGTCGGCGAGCCCAAAGTGTTGTTGCTTGATGAGCCAGGTGTCGGCGTCGACCCCATCTCCCGTCGTGAACTGTGGCAAATGGTGCACGAACTGGCAGGGGATGGCATGTTGATCCTCTGGAGTACCTCGTATCTGGATGAGGCAGAGCAGTGCCGTGATGTGCTGTTGATGAACGAAGGCGAACTGTTGTATCAGGGCGAACCGACGCGACTGACGCAAACCATGGCGGGCCGCAGTTTCCTGATGAGCAGTCCGCAGGAAAACAACCGTCGGTTGCTGCAGCGGGCATTAAAACTACCGCAGGTCAGCGACGGGATGATTCAGGGTAAATCGGTACGTTTGATCCTGAAAAAAACAGCCACTGCGGACGATATTCGTCGGGCGGACGGGATGCCGGAGATTAACATCAGCGAAACGACGCCCCGCTTCGAGGATGCCTTCATTGATTTACTGGGTGGTGCCGGTACGTCGGAATCACCGCTGGGCGCGATCCTGCATACGGTTGAGGGAACGCCTGGTGAAACGGTGATCGAAGCCAAAGCACTGACCAAGAAATTTGGTGATTTTGCGGCCACCGATCATGTGGATTTTGCCGTACAACGTGGTGAGATTTTTGGCCTGCTTGGGCCAAACGGTGCCGGTAAATCCACCACCTTTAAAATGATGTGCGGTCTGCTGGTCCCCACCTCCGGCAAAGCGCTGGTGCTGGATATGGATCTGAAAGTCAGCTCCGGCAAAGCGCGCCAGCATCTGGGTTATATGGCGCAAAAATTCTCCCTGTACGGCAACCTGACGGTTGAGCAGAATCTGCGCTTTTTCTCTGGCGTCTACGGCCTGCGCGGTCGGGCGCAGAAAGAGAAAATCGATCGTATGAGCGAGGCATTCGGCCTGAAAAGCATCGCGTCTCACGCCACCGACGATCTGCCGCTGGGCTTTAAGCAGCGCCTGGCACTGGCCTGCTCGCTGATGCATGAACCCGATATCCTGTTCCTCGATGAACCCACTTCCGGGGTCGATCCCCTCACCCGTCGGGAATTCTGGCTGCATATCAACAGCATGGTAGAGAAAGGGGTTACGGTGATGGTCACCACCCACTTTATGGACGAGGCGGAATACTGTGATCGTATCGGGCTGGTATATCGCGGCAAGCTGATTGCCAGCGGCACGCCTGACGATCTGAAAGCACAAGCAGCCGATAGCGACACGCCGGACCCGACTATGGAGCAGGCGTTTATTACGCTTATCAATGACTGGGATAAGGAGCATACGCATGAGTAGCCACTCTCTCTCCTGGCGGCGCGTGCGGGCGTTGTGCGTGAAAGAAACACGCCAGATCGTCCGCGATCCCAGTAGCTGGCTAATTGCGGTAGTGATCCCGCTACTGCTGCTGTTTATCTTCGGCTACGGGATCAACCTCGACTCCAGCAAGCTGCGGGTGGGGATTTTGCTTGAACAGCAAAGCAAAGAGGCGCTGGACTTTACCCATACCATGACCGGCTCGCCCTATATTGATGCCACCATCAGCGATAACCGTCAGGAATTGATTGAGAAAATGCAGGCCGGACGCATTCGCGGCCTGGTGGTGATCCCGGTAGATTTTGCCCAACAGATGGCGCGCCCCAACGACGTAGCGCCCATTCAGGTCATCACCGACGGCAGTGAGCCAAACACGGCTAACTTTGTGCAGGGTTATGTCGAAGGTATTTGGCAGATTTGGCAAAAGCAACGGGCAGAAGACCGCGGTGAATCGTTCGAGCCACTGATCGATGTGCAGACCCGGTACTGGTTTAACCCGGCGGCCATCAGCCAGCATTTTATTATTCCTGGGGCGGTCACTATCATTATGACGGTCATTGGCGCGATCCTCACTTCGCTTGTGGTAGCGCGTGAGTGGGAACGTGGCACCATGGAAGCGCTGCTGTCTACCGAAGTCACCCGCGTCGAACTGCTGCTGTGTAAGCTTATCCCCTATTACTTTCTTGGCATGCTGGCGATGCTGCTGTGTATGTTGGTTTCGGTATTTATTCTGGGCGTGCCGTATCGCGGTTCGTTGCTGATCCTGTTTTTTATTACCAGCCTGTTTCTGCTCAGCACACTCGGTATGGGTTTACTGATTTCCACCATCACTCGCAATCAGTTTAACGCCGCACAGGTGGCGCTAAACGCCGCCTTCCTGCCTTCAATTATGTTGTCGGGATTTATCTTCCAGATAGATAGCATGCCGGCGATTATCCGCGCGGTGACTTACATTATTCCCGCACGCTATTTCGTCAGCACGTTGCAAAGCCTGTTTCTGGCGGGAAATATTCCGGTGGTGCTGATTATCAACGTGTTGTTTTTAATCGCTTCGGCGGTGATGTTTATTGGCCTGACGTGGCTTAAAACCAAACGTCGGCTGGATTAAGGGGACTGGCATGTTTCATCGCTTATGGACATTAATTCGCAAAGAGCTGCAATCGCTGCTGCGTGAGCCGCAGACGCGGGCCATTTTAATTTTACCGGTACTGATTCAGGTCATTCTGTTCCCGTTCGCCGCAACACTGGAAGTCACTAACGCCACTATCGCTATCTATAACGAAGATAACGGTAAACATTCGGTGGAATTAACCCAGCGTTTTGCCCGTGCCAGCGCCTTTACCCATATTCTGCTGCTAAAAAGCCCACAGGAAATCCAACCCACCATCGACACGCAAAAAGCACTGTTGCTGGTGCGCTTCCCGGCAGACTTCTCGCGTAATCTGGATACTTTCCAGCAGGCGCCCATGCAGCTCATTCTCGATGGGCGCAACTCCAACAGCGCGCAGATTGCCGCGAATTATCTGCAGCAGATCGTTAAGGCGTATCAGCAGGAGCTGATGGACGGCAAGCCAAAACCGAACAACAGCGAGCTGGTCGTGCGTAACTGGTATAACCCCAATCTGGATTACAAATGGTTCGTAGTTCCGTCGCTGATCGCTATGATCACCACCATCGGCGTGATGATCGTCACCTCACTGTCGGTCGCCCGCGAGCGCGAACAGGGCACGCTCGATCAGCTGCTGGTTTCCCCGCTGACGACCTGGCAGATTTTCATCGGTAAAGCGGTGCCTGCACTGATTGTTGCCACCTTTCAGGCCACCATCGTACTGGCCATCGGCATCTGGGCCTATCACATCCCGTTTGCCGGTTCACTGGGTTTGTTCTACTTCACCATGGTGATTTACGGGTTATCGCTGGTGGGATTTGGCTTGCTGATTTCGTCATTGTGCGCGACACAGCAGCAGGCATTTATCGGCGTCTTTGTCTTTATGATGCCGGCGATTTTGCTGTCCGGATATGTCTCTCCGGTCGAAAATATGCCGGTATGGTTACAAAACCTGACGTGGATAAACCCGATCCGTCACTTTACGGACATCACAAAACAGATTTACCTGAAGGATGCGAGTCTGAAGATTGTCTGGGGAAGTTTGTGGCCGCTATTGGTGATAGCGGCCACAACAGGCTCAGCGGCGTATGCGATGTTTAGACGCAAAGTGATGTAACTTTTTGTCTTTCGCCAACAGCGAGACCACTGCGGGTCCGGCAAGGATCGCCAGCCCCGCCAGCGCCAGTAACACGTTGTTTTGCAGTACACGCGACAGCAGCCACAGTACGATCATTGCCGCACCGAAATACCACGTGGTCGTCAGCTCTTCCAGCACGTCAGCCACATCACGCCAGCGCTGTTCATGGTGACGTTGCAATGCCAGCATTAAGATAACCGTTACGCCATACACGACGCATAATCCCAGGCCGACGTGCACCAACTTGCCGCTCATCCAGCCCATTACCAGCAACGCCACTACCAGTAAATGCAACACAATCTGCCAGCAACTTAGACCCGTTGCGACACGAACACGTTGTTGCCACCTCATGGCTTTTCTCCTGAAGGATTTTTAACTAATTATTCAGAGTACCGGACTTTACGGAAAATTCCGCAACACCGCATCTTTTTGTGACGGCGACTACACTATTTATTTCGCCACAGAATTCGCGATACGGTCAAAACCCCCGCATCCCGAAGGATGACGGAGAGAGTCAGGAAAGTGACGCCAACGGGAGAATCATGAGCGAATCCGCAGACCGATTTTCATTCAATGTGCTCACCATTAATACTCACAAGGGTTTCACCGCCTTTAACAGATGCTTTATTTTGCCCGAGCTGCGGGATGCCATCAGGGCAGTTGGCGCTGATATTGTGTGCCTGCAGGAAGTGCTGGGCGCTCACGACGTACACGCACTGCAGATAGAAAACTGGCCGGATACCAGCCACTACGAGTTTCTGGCCGACACCATGTGGAGCGATTTCGCCTACGGGCGCAATGCCGTGTATCCACAAGGACATCACGGCAACGCCGTGCTATCGCGTTACCCCATTGAACATTATGAAAATCGTGATGTATCCGTTGGCACGAGTGAAAAGCGTGGTGTGCTTTACTGCCGCATTGTGCCGCCGATGCTTTCCCGCCCGATTCATGTGATGTGCGTCCACCTCGGTTTGCGTGAGGCCCATCGCCAGGCACAGCTCAGCATGCTGACAAATTGGGTTAATGCCCTGCCCGACACGGACCCCGTGGTGGTTGCTGGCGATTTTAACGACTGGCGACAGCAGGCGAATTATCCGTTAAAGAGCCAGGCCGGTCTTGACGAGATTTTTACTCGCGCTCACGGTCGCCCGGCACGAACGTTCCCGGTGCGATGTCCTCTACTGCGCCTCGACAGGATCTATGTAAAAAATGCTAACGCCAGTATGCCAACCGCGCTGGCGCTGCGACACTGGCGACATTTGTCCGATCATGCCCCCCTGAGCGCGGAGATTCGTGTATGAAAACTGGCTGGCGTGAAGGCAATCAAATTCAGCTACTGGAAAACGGCGATCAGTACTATCCCGCCGTATTTCACGCGATTGAACACGCGGAGCAAAAAATCATTCTGGAGACCTTTATCTGGTTTGAAGATGCGGTAGGAAAACAGCTACATGCCGCGCTGATCGCTGCCGCGCACCGCGGGATCGCCGCAGAGGTGTTGCTGGACGGCTATGGCTCACCAGATCTCAGCGATCGCTTTGTCGAAGAGTTAACCGCGGCGGGTATTGTTTTCCGTTATTACGATCCGCGCCCACGTCTGTTCGGGATGCGCACCAATCTGTTTCGCCGGATGCATCGCAAAATTGTGGTCATTGACGATCGCATCGCCTTCGTCGGCGGCATTAATTACTCCGCCGAACACATGTCTGACTACGGGCCGGAAGCCAAGCAAGATTACGCTGTGCGTGTTGAAGGCCCGATTGTGGTCGATATTCTTACCTTCGTGCTGGAGAGCCTGCCGGGACATAGCGCCGTACGCCGCTGGTGGCGACGGCATCACCGGGCAGTCGACAATCATCGCCCCGGCGAAGCGCAGGCGCTGTTCGTCTGGCGTGATAACGAGGAACATCGCGATGATATTGAACGCCATTATTTGAAAATGCTCGCGCAGGCAAAGCGGGAAGTGATTATTGCCAATGCCTATTTCTTCCCCGGTTATCGTCTGTTGCATGCACTACGTAAAGCGGCGCGACGCGGCGTACGGGTAAAACTCATCGTTCAGGGCGAGCCTGATATACCCATTGTGAAAGTGGGTGCCCAGTTGCTGTATAACTATCTGGTCAAAGGGGGCGTCCACGTCTATGAATATCACCGCAAGCCGCTGCATGGCAAAGTGGCGCTGATGGACGATCACTGGGCTACCGTCGGCTCCAGCAATCTTGACCCGCTCAGTCTGTCGCTGAATCTGGAAGCCAATCTCATTATTCATGACCGTGCTTTTAATCAGATACTGCGCGACAACCTGAACCCTATTATTGCGCAGGACTGCAAGCGGGTTGACGAATCCATGCTGCCAAAACGAACCTGGTGGAACCTGACCAAAAGCGTATTGGCATTTCACTTTTTACGCCACTTCCCGGCACTGGTCGGTTGGCTACCGGCACACACTCCACGCCTGACTGAAGTGGAGCCGCCGGCACAACCTGCGCTCGAAACACAAGATCGCATTCAAACCGGGGATGCAGGAGGAAAAAACTGATGGCGACGTCGGGTGAAAAAGTTGCGGGTATCAAACGAGGAAGCGATGGCTAAATCATCATGACTTTAGTGCCGGATGCGGCTTAACGTCTTATCCGGCCTACTTTCAAGGCCGGACAGGCGCAGCGCCATCCGGCGACAAGCATTATCGACGATTGCCGAAGATACGCAGCAACATCAGGAACAGGTTGATGAAGTCCAGATACAGCGTTAACGCGCCGAGGATCGCATACTTGCGCAGATTCGAACTATCACGCAAGTCGATCTGCTCACCGATGTTTTTCAGCTTTTGCGTATCGTAGGCCGTCAGGCCGACAAACACGATCACCCCAATGTAGGTCACCGCCCACATCAGCGCTTCGCTCTTCAGCCAGAAGTTAACCAACGAGGCCAGAACGATACCAATTAACGCCATAAACAGCATGTTACCCAAGCCGCTGAGATCACGTTTAGTGGTGTATCCGTACAGGCTCATGATACCGAACATCCCGCCGGTGACCACGAAGGTGCTGGCGATAGACGAGTAGGTATAAACGATAAAAATACTCGATAGCGTCAGCCCGGTTAACGCCGAATAGAGCATAAACAGCGTCGTTGCCATTCCGGCACTGAGCTTTTGCACCATTCCCGACAGGACAAATACCAGCGCCAGTTGTGCAATAATCAGCCCAAAGAAGGTAATTTTGCTGGAAAAGACAAACATCATCACTGCAGGCGTATTCGCCGCATACCATGCAATAAACGCCGTCAGTAACAACCCACAGGTCATCCAGCCATAGACCTGCGCCATGTAGGTTTGCAGGCCGGAACGGGCCTGCACAATAGAATCGGATCGTGGGAATCGGTCCATGACAATCTCCTGAGTCAGTATGTGCCTAAACCAATTGTACTCTACCAGCGTTTTGCTGCTTGCTTATCGCTGTCGCGGGCGTCGACCCAACGTTCACCTTCTGGCGTGGCTTCGCGTTTCCAGAACGGCGCACGCGTTTTCAGGTAATCCATAATGAACTGCCCGGCATCAAACGCGCTACTACGGTGTGCACTGGTCACACCGACAAAAACAATTTCATCGCCCGGCCACAATTCGCCAATGCGATGGATCACCGTTACCCGGCCTAACGGCCAGCGCGTACGCGCTTCGTCAACGATTTCCGCCAGCGCTTTTTCAGTCATCCCCGGATAGTGTTCCAGCGTTAATGCTTGCACGCTGTCACCCAGATTATGATTGCGGACTTTACCAGTGAAGGTGACCACCGCGCCGTCTTCATCGCGCTCGGCAAGCCAGGGGTATTCATCACCGACGCTGAAGGGTGCATGCCCAACAACAATTCGCGTTTCAGCCATTTTAGCCTCCGGTCACTGGCGGGAAGAAAGCCACTTCATCACCCGCCCTGAGAGGATGATCAAAGCTGACCAGCGTCTGGTTTACCGCCGCCAGCAGCTTGCCATCTTCCAGCGCCAGTGCCCAACGATCGCCTTTGCCTGCCAGATGCTGGCGCAGTGCTTCTACCGTTGCAAATTCAGCCGTCACCTCTAGCGCATCGGTGTTAACCAGTTCTCGCACCTGGGCAAAGAAAAGAACCTTAATCATGTGCATCCACCTTAAAATCCCCCGACTTGCCGCCGCTTTTTGCCAGCAGACGTACCGGACCAATCACCATATCCTTTTGTACTGCTTTGCACATGTCGTAAATGGTCAACGCCGCTACGGAAGCCGCCGTTAATGCTTCCATTTCAACACCGGTTTTTCCCGTCAGCCGACATAGCGTTTCGATGCGGACACGGTTGTGTTCCGGTTCGGCCTGCAGATTGACTTCAACCTTGCTGAGCATCAGCGGATGGCACAGCGGGATCAGATCCCAGGTGCGTTTAGCCGCCTGAATACCCGCAATGCGGGCCGTAGCGAAAACATCACCTTTATGATGGCTGCCATCAATAATCATCGCCAGCGTTTCACTGCGCATGGTCACGAATGCTTCAGCTCGCGCCTCGCGTACCGTCTCTGCTTTGGCAGAAACATCCACCATGTGCGCTTCACCAGCGGCATTAATATGGGTTAATTGCGACATACTTATTTCTTCAAATGTGGGTGGAAGTTACACGGACGTGTACGGGCATCGAGCTGCGGCGCAATAATATTTTCCCAGGCGGTACGACACGCTTTGGTCGACCCCGGCATGGCGAAAATCAGCGTCTTATTTGCCACCCCGGCAACCGCACGAGACTGCAGCGTCGCCGTACCAATCTCCTCAAAGGAGAGCATGCGAAATACTTCGCCGAAACCTTCGACTTCTCTGTCAAACAGCGGCAGCAGCGCTTCCGGTGCCTGATCGCCTTCGGTTAAACCGGTACCGCCGGTAATGAGCACCACTTGCACATCGTCACTGGCAATCCACGCAGAAACCAGGGCGCGAATCGCATAACGGTTCTCTTTGACAATCGCCTTATCAACAATCTGATGACCCGCTTCTTGCGCCGAATCGCGCAGATAATGGCCGGAGGTGTCATCTTCTTCGCCACGACGGTTGGAAACGGTAAGAATAGCAATGCGTGTCGGGATAAATTCAGCGCTTACCTGACTCATGAGAAACTCCTTTTAGCGATCAGCCGCCAATGTAAGATAAGTTTTGCGTAATACCGGTATTGTTCTGATGCAGGAAATGGGTCTGCTTTTTCTCCAGCAACGCGGCAGAGATACGTTCTTCAAGCGCAGCCTGCTGGGCGTCGTCGGTCAGCAAATCACGCAAGTTCACCCCGCCTTCACCAAATAAACACAGATGAAGTTTGCCGACGGATGAAACACGCAGGCGATTGCAGGTGGCGCAAAAGTCTTTCTCATAAGGCATGATCAGACCAATTTCACCGGCATAATCAGGATGACAGAAAACCTGAGCCGGACCATCGCTGCGCTGGCGTAACTGGTGGATCCAGCCGCGCTTAAGCAGTTCATCGCGCAGTACCTGCCCGGAGATATGGTGTTTGCGGAAGAGAGAACTGCCCTCACCCGTTTCCATCAGTTCAATAAAACGTAGCTGAATTGGCCGCGGTTGAACCCAGGCCAGGAAGGTGTCCAGTTGATGATGGTTTACATCGCGCATCAGCACGGTGTTGACTTTCACTTTTTCAAAACCGGCATCGAAGGCGGCGTCAATCCCCGCCATCACCTGCTGAAACTTATCCTGCCCGGTAATGGCATGAAACTGACGGGCATCGAGGCTGTCGACGCTGACGTTAAGTGCCGTCAACCCGGCATCGCGCCATGCAGCAGCATCGCGCGCCAGACGATAACCATTGGTGGTTACCGCAATCTGACGAATCGCGTCGTTTTCACGTACGGCAGCAATAATGTCGGTAAAATCGCGACGCAGTGACGGTTCGCCACCTGTCAGACGCACCTTTTCCGTTCCCAGACTGGCGAACGCACGTGTGACGCGGCGAATTTCATCAACGGTCAAAAAGCCGTTATTAGTCACACCACCTGGCTTATAGCCATCTGGCAGACAGTAGGTGCAACGAAAGTTACACACATCGGTAATCGACAAACGCAAGTAGTAAAACTTACGCGCGAATGCATCGGTAAGTTGAGAGCCCATGTACACCTTTCCAAATACGGGAGGCGAAGTCATTTCTTCCTGCGCCCTGGTGACAATCGTATTCACGTATCGTCACGGCCAAAGCACCGTATCATTTGACCCAGGTGCAGAGGCTAGAGTGTTTATACTCGTCATGCTTCGAGTACATTGTGGTTATGCCGATACTAGCGTGTAAATGACACTTTTGCCATGTACACTTTCGCTGTATAAATATGTATATAGCGACATGATCGTGCAATTTCGCTACAGAATAAGCAAAAACCATGGTTTTGCATTGATATACATCATCTTGCTATCAGGTCGATGTCGTCAGAAAGGGGTAGATCGCAGAAAATTATTTTCTGCCGATGGCGACTGGATAATTGCTGAAAACACGCTATTTACGTTACTGTAGCGCCGATCAATTGATATCAGGAATAACTATGCGCACTCGTACGCTGGCAGATCTGGATCGCGTTGTCGCTCTCGGCGGAGGGCATGGATTAGGACGCGTTCTCTCGTCACTTTCCTCTTTAGGTTCACGCCTGACGGGCATCGTCACGACCACCGATAACGGTGGTTCCACAGGGCGAATTCGCCGTTCAGAAGGCGGTATTGCCTGGGGAGACATGCGGAACTGCCTTAACCAATTAATTACCCAACCAAGCGTTGCATCGGCGATGTTTGAGTACCGTTTTGGCGGTAATGGGGAACTTTCCGGTCATAACCTCGGAAATCTGATGTTAAAGGCGCTCGATCACCTCAGCGTGCGGCCTCTGGAAGCCATCAATTTAATTCGCAGCCTGCTAAAAGTTGATGCACATTTAATTCCCATGTCAGAACTGCCGGTGGACCTGATGGCGCTCGACGATCAGGGACATGAAGTGTATGGCGAAGTAAATATCGACCAGCTCACTACCCTGCCGCAAGAATTAATGCTCTCACCTAAAGTTCCCGCCACGCGAGAGGCGATTGAAACCATCGCGGAAGCGGATCTGATCCTGATAGGACCGGGGAGTTTTTATACCAGCCTGATGCCGCTATTACTGCTTGACGAAATGGCGCAGGCATTACGTCGCACACCGGCACCAATGGTTTATATCGGCAATCTGGGACGCGAACTCAGCCTGCCTGCCGCCAGCCTGACCCTTGCCGATAAGCTGGCTATCATTGAGCAATATGTTGGTAAGAAAGTGATTGATGCGGTGATTGTGGGGCCAAAAGTCGATGTTTCGGCCGTGACCGACCGCATTGTGATTCAGGATGAACTGGAAGCCAGCGATATCCCCTATCGTCATGACCGTCAGTTGCTGCATAGCGCGCTGGAGAAAGCGGTGCAGGCGTTAGGGTGAACGTCTTTGCCTGATGCGCTGCGCTTATCAGGCCTACAAAACGCGCTGCACTGCCATCGGGCACCAAACGCCGTCTGATGCGCTGCGCTTATCAGGCATACAAAAACGCGCTGCACTGCCATCCGGCACCAAACGCCGTCTGATGCGCTGCGCTTATTCGGCATACAAAAACGCGCTGCACTGCCATCCGGCACCAAACGCTGCCTGAAGCGCTGCGCTTATTCGGCATACAAAAACGCGCTGCACTGCCATCCGGCACCAAACGCTGCCTGATGCGCTGCGCTTATCCGGTCTACAAAACGCGCTGCTCTGCCATCCGGCACCAAACGCTGCCTGATGCGCTGCGCTTATCAGGCCTACAGGTGCGCATGTAGGCCGGATAAGGGGTTTATCCCGCATCCGGCACACACTTACGATGCCGCGATAAACAACTCGCGCAACTGATGCAACTGGTCACGGATCTGCGCGGCCTCTTCGAACTCAAGGTTCTGCGCATGCTGCATCATCTGACCTTCTAACTCATGAATCTTCTGCTGCAACGCTTTCGGCGTCATATCCAGCTCAACCACCTCGGATTTCGCCCCAGCACGCGACTTCCCTTTACCTTTCGCTTTGGTCTTCGCAATATTCTGACCCAACGCCAGGATATCAACGACTTTCTTGTTCAGCCCCTGTGGCGTAATACCGTGCTCTTCGTTATACAGTTGCTGCTTCTCGCGACGACGTTCGGTTTCACCAATGGCCTTCGCCATCGATGCGGTAATTTTATCGCCGTAGAGAATCGCTTTACCGTTGATGTTACGCGCGGCTCGACCGATGGTCTGGATAAGCGATCGTTCCGAACGCAGGAACCCTTCTTTGTCTGCATCCAGAATCGCCACCAGAGAGACCTCTGGCATGTCCAGACCTTCTCGTAACAGGTTGATACCCACCAGCACGTCAAACTCGCCCAGGCGCAAATCACGAATGATTTCCATGCGTTCGACGGTATCAATGTCGGAGTGCAAATAGCGTACCCGCTCGCCGTGTTCTTCGAGATATTCGGTGAGGTCCTCCGCCATCCGTTTCGTGAGTGTCGTCACCAGCACGCGTTCGTTAATCGCCGCGCGAATGCGGATCTCAGACAGCAGGTCATCAACCTGCGTCGCGACCGGACGAACTTCAATGACCGGGTCCAGCAGCCCGGTGGGTCGCACCACCTGATCGACCACATCATCACCGGATTTCTCCAGCTCATAATTGCCCGGCGTCGCTGAAACATAAATGGTTTGCGGTGCCAGCGCCTCGAACTCTTCAAACTTCAGCGGACGGTTATCCAGCGCCGACGGCAGACGGAATCCATATTCAACCAGCGTCTCTTTTCGTGCCCGGTCGCCGCGGTACATCCCACCAATTTGCGGAATCGTAACGTGGGATTCATCCACCACCAACAAGCCATCGGCGGGCAGGTAATCAAACAGCGTCGGCGGCGGCTCGCCCGGACCGCGTCCGGACAGATAGCGTGAATAGTTTTCAATACCCGAGCAGTAACCCAGCTCGTTCATCATTTCCAGATCGAACTGCGTACGCTGGCTTAAACGCT
Organism: Citrobacter sp. Igbk 16; assembly: GCF_028069755.1. Lineage (NCBI taxonomy): Bacteria > Pseudomonadati > Pseudomonadota > Gammaproteobacteria > Enterobacterales > Enterobacteriaceae > Citrobacter > Citrobacter sp. Igbk 16. The sequence continues at coordinate 92,443 of NZ_JANEWJ010000017.1, forward strand.
GTTCTTCCACCAGCTTGTTATTCGCCAGCAGGATTTTGCGGCGCTCCGCCAGCTCGACTTTAATTTCTTCCATTGCCTGCACAATACGTTCGCGCGGCGTCACGTAGTGGGTTTTCGGGTAAATGGTGAAGCGCGAAATAGTGGATTCAACCTGCCCGGTTAGCGGGTCGAACAGCGACAAGCGCTCAACTTCTTCATCAAACAACTCGACGCGCAGTGCGATATCGTCAGATTCGGCCGGAAAGATGTCGATCACCTCACCACGCACACGGAACGTCCCGCGCTGGAATGCCTGATCGTTACGCGTGTATTGCAGCTCAGCAAGCCGGCGCAGGATCGCGCGCTGGTCGATAATCATCCCCACCGTCAGGTGCAACATCATCTTCAGATACAGATCCGGATCGCCCAGACCGTAGATCGCGGAAACCGAGGCCACCACCACCACATCCCGCCGTTCAAGCAGGGCTTTGGTCGCCGACAAACGCATCTGTTCAATGTGTTCGTTTACCGACGCATCTTTCTCGATAAAAGTATCAGAGCTCGGGACATAAGCTTCCGGCTGATAATAGTCGTAGTAGGAAACGAAATATTCCACCGCGTTATCCGGGAAGAACTCTTTCATCTCGCCGTACAACTGGGCTGCGAGGGTCTTGTTAGGGGCCAGCACCATCGTCGGACGCTGTAAGTCCGCAATCACGTTGGCGATAGTGAATGTCTTCCCCGACCCCGTCACCCCGAGCAGCGTCTGATGCGCCAGACCATCCTCCAGCCCTTCTTCCAGGCGACGAATCGCCTCAGGCTGATCGCCAGAGGGTTTAAAAGCGGAATTCAGTTTGAACGGTTTACTCATGAGCAGCTACCTGAAGCAATGGGCGGGCAGGTGTGTAATTTTACTCGCAGCAGTATATTTTGCCAGTAAAATATACTGGATGAAAAAACAGTAACGCACCAGAATATTTCTGTTACGCCATCAGAAAGCCCGTCATAGCAGGCTAAAATTTTGGCACTGGCGAAATAAAACACCAGCAAAAATGTGTTATCCCCAAACCAATGACTTTTTTAACATTTGTCAAGACGGCAGATGAAAGTTTTATGGCAACGCATGACGCTTCTGCGACAGCCATTGCTTTTATCTAACATTCTGTATTTCAATGACTATTCTCTCGAGCCGTCTTTCGCATCAATTTAGTCGCAGGCCGCGTCTTCTCTCGCTTACATTGTGTTTTCTAACTCTAATACACAAGGTTATCCACAGGAATAGTGGATAACTGCCTCCAGCCCGTGCTGACTGCCGCCTGGCAAAAACACCGACTTGCCCTTTTCGGGTGGGATAAAAAAAAATTATCGCCATTTTTTTATATTTATCAGCCAACGAAGTCCTGGAGACGGTCGAGATCTTGCTCGCATTTTCACCATTTACCTGCCTGCACCATCCCGACGCGACCAGGCACTGGCAGTGTGCGCAAAATTAACCCGGATCGTTAAAATCCAGACATCGCTGCCGGTGGATCACGCTATCCCGCTGTTTTTCGCGTATTTCCCTTTTCTGGCAAGAGATTTGCAATTTTCTTCTGCTCCCCGGCCTGTCGGGCGAATAACTTCATGATGGAGAAAATCGATGTTAAGTCTTCGCGCAGTGAATCACTATTACGGCAACCAGCACACGCTATGGAATGTGGATCTCGACCTGCAGCCTGGCAAGTGTACCGGCGTGCTGGGACTTCCGGGGATGGGGAAAACGACGCTGGCCAATTGCATCATCGGCAATTTGCCTATCGAAAGCGGTACGATGGTCTGGCATCAGGCAGGCGCGCCACCGTGCGATCTGAGTCCGATCCCGGCGGCAAATCGCATTGCACTGGGTATTAACGCCGTTTCACAAGAGAGACGAATTTTTTCGCAGCTGACAGTCGAGGAAAATCTGCATATTGCGCGCCAGGCGGTTGAAGAAAGCGAAACGATGAACAGCAGCGATATATACCGCCTCTTCCCACAGTTGTACAGTCTGCGTCAGACCAAAGGGGGCGTCTTATCAGAGGATGATCAGCACCAGCTCGCACTCGCCAGCGCACTGGTTACACGCCCACGCCTGCTGATCCTTGATGAGCCTACGCGAGGCACGGGCCAGGCGTATATCCACAAGCTGGGGAACCTGATTGTGAGGCTAAGCCAGGAGTTGGGCATCGCGATTATGCTCGCAGAGCAAAGCCTGCCGTTTATTCGTCGGGTCGCTGATTGCTATTGCCTGTTACATCGCGGACGCAATGTGGCCCAGGGACAACTGACGCAGTTCAACGACCCGTTTCTTAACGCCTGGATGGTGCCAGAGGCAAAACGCTAAGGTCAAGATAGTGCCCTGTCGTTGCGCGTTCTGGCTCGTCTTCCAGCCAGGGGATTTCCCCCAGCAGCGGGGCCGGAATCGCGCGTTTCAGCGTTGCCATATATTCAGCATGGCGTTTCCCTGGCGGAGCCACATCATTGGCGACCCACCCCGCCAGCGTCAACCCAGCCTGTTGTACCGCTTGTGCAGTCAGAATGGCATGGTTGATGCAGCCAAGCTTGACGCCAACCACCAGAAAAACCGGCAGTTGTTCCGTCTGTACCCAGTCAGAAAAACTCAGCGTGGGTGAAAGCGGCGTAAACCAACCGCCAGCGCCCTCCACCAGCACCCAGTCGGCCTGCATTTGCAGCGCCTGTAAACCCGCAGACATCACTGAAGCCAGAATCGGTCGCCCTTCATCAGAGCTGATGATATGCGGTGACGTGGGTTCGGCAAAGGTATAGGGGTTGATTGCCGTATAGTTCACTGCCACGGCGCTGTTGCGCTGCAGGGCAAGGGCATCAGAGTTTCGCAGACCATCTGCCGTCATTTCACTCCCAGAGGCGACGGGCTTATAGCCGACCGTTCGATAACCCAATTGTCCCGCTGCCTGCAGTAGCGCACAGCTGGCAATTGTTTTACCGACCTCAGTGTCCGTCCCGGTGACAAAATACGTTCTGGTCACGTTGAATTACTCCTAAAAAAAGTTGATACGTCAGCGGGTATTTTCCCTGCACGGAGGGCCAGGCTAACTGTAACTGCTGCAGCTGTGAACGGGTCAGTACGCGCTGCTCGCGTCCATCATGGAGATGCGTCGCACCGATCCCTTTGAGCGAGCGCATGGCGCTCAGCGCGTCGTCAAACCACAGTGTCACCGTATGATGCTGATACTCGACGTCCCAGCCATGCAGCGCCTTTTCAAGTTGCTCCACGGGCAAGAAACGGTTGGTGTGCTCCCGGTCATCTACCGCTTGCCACGCCCGACGTAATTCCGGCATCGATCCATGTGCCAACGTACTAAACGCCACCGTGCCTCCGGGACGCACAACCCGGCAAAGCTCGTTTAGCGCCCCGCGTAAATTATCGCACCACTGAACCGCCAGATTGCTCCAGGCCAGGTCAAAGGTGGCGGTGTTTTGTGGGATGGCTTCAATATCCGCCAGCAGATAATGGTGGGCGGCATTTTGCCGCTGTGCCTCTGCCAGCATTTGTTCAGAAAGATCCAGTGCGCTGACTTCACTTCCCTGCTCACGCCAGTAGCGACTCATGCGCCCAGGGCCGCAGCCCGCATCCAGTACCCGTGCATAATCCCGTTCACCAAGCAGCGCCAGCAAGGCGTCGGCGCTTTGGCACTGTAGCCCGGCATGTTGTTCATAGTGGGAAGCGGCGCGTCCAAATGCGGCAGCAATGGCCTGTTTATTGACCTGCGCCATGCAGCACCTCCAGTAAACGGTCAATATCCTGGCATTCATGAGCCTGCGTCAGCGTCAGCCGTAATCTGGCTGTGCCGACCGGTACAGTAGGAGGCCGGATGGCGGTCACCCAACACCCCTGAGCGCGTAAAGCCTCCGCCAGTTGCAGCGCTTTATGGTTATCGCCCACGATCAATGGCTGGATGGCACTGTCTGAATTTGCCAGCGTGAAATCCGGCGTATCCAGGCCAGCACGAAAACGTTGGATCAACATCGCCAGTTTTTCCCGGCGTTCATCCCCCTCACGACTGCGGATCACTGCCAGCGCGGCACGCAATGCCTGCGCCTGCGCTGGTGGCATGCTGGTGCTGTAAATCAGATGACGGGCAAACTGCAGCAGATAATCAGCCACGCTGTCAGAACACAGTATTGCCGCACCGCTGACGCCAAATCCCTTACCAAATGTCACCACCAGCAGTTCAGGTTTGACCTGCTGTCGGGAGCACGAGCCGCGCCCTTCCTCACCGCACACGCCGATACCGTGCGCATCATCCACCAGCAACCAGGCCGCCTGGCGTTGCGCTGCGGCATGGATATCCGCCAGCGGTGCGCTATCGCCATCCATGCTGAACACGCCTTCGGTAACTACTAACTGCTGCCCCGGACAGGGGGCAGACAGCAGACGAGCCAGATGTTGCGGGTCGTTATGGGTAAAACGGCGTAACACGGCGGGACTCAGGCTGGCCGCTTCCAGCAACGACGCATGGCTGAGGCGGTCGGCGACAATCCGATCCTCTTTTCCCATCAACGCGGCGATCACCGCCTGGTTGGCAGCAAAGCCGGAGATGAACAGCAATGCTCGTGAATAACCCAGCCATTGCGCCAGTTCGTCTTCGAGCGCCTGATGCGCGATGGAATAGCCGCTAACATGGCCTGACCCTCCGCTACCGACGCCAAAACGTTCAGCCCCCTGCTGCCAGGCACAGACTATCTGCGGATGGTGACTTAACCCCAGATAATCGTTACTGGAAAAATTCAGATACTGACGCCCCTCGGCCAACAACCAGCGCCCTGCCCCCTGCGTCACCGCATAACGGCGACGCAGGGCATCAGCACAACGACGCGCCGTTAGCGCATCGTCAATTTTTTGCTGCCAGGTCATACGGTTGCCGCGTTGTAGTAGTCGTCTGTATCCGGGGTACGCAACGCCTGCTCCAGACGTTGCTGCTGTTCGTTATCACCCGCCAGCACCGCCGTTTGTTGCGGATTCAGACCGAGCTTGCGGAATAAAAGCAGATCTTTGTCTTCGTTCGGGTTGGGTGTAGTCAGCAGCTTGCAGCCGTAGAAAATCGAGTTGGCCCCGGCCATAAAACACATTGCCTGGGTCTGTTCGTTCATCTGCTCGCGCCCGGCGGAAAGACGCACGTATGACGTTGGCATCATGATGCGGGCCACAGCGATAGTGCGAATAAAATCAAACGCATCGACATCGTCGTTATCTGCCAGCGGCGTGCCTTTTACTTTCACCAGCATGTTGATCGGCACGCTTTCCGGCGGTGTTGGCAAATTCGCCAACTGCAGCAACAAACCAGCGCGATCGGTAACCGTTTCACCTAACCCCACGATACCGCCAGAGCAGACTTTAATCCCGGCTTCACGCACTTTATCCAGCGTATCCAGACGTTCCTGATAAGACCGGGTGGTGATGATATTGCCGTAAAATTCCGGCGAGGTGTCGAGATTGTGGTTGTAGTAGTCCAGACCCGCACTGGCCAGGCGCTGGGCCTGGGTTTCGTTGAGCGTACCCAGCGTCATACAGGCTTCCAGCCCCAGTTCTTTTACGCCCTGGACCATCTGTTCCAGGTAAGGCATATCGCGCTCATGCGGATTCTTCCACGCCGCCCCCATGCAAAATCGCGTTGAACCGGCCTGTTTCGCCTTACGCGCGGAATCCAGAACCTGCTCAACTTCCATCAGGCGCTCGGTTTCCAGACCGGTTTTATAGCGTGAACTTTGCGGGCAGTATTTGCAATCTTCCGGACAAGCACCGGTTTTAATCGACAGCAGCGTACTCACCTGTACCTGCCGCGGATCAAAATGCTGACGGTGCACCTGTTGCGCTTCAAACAGCAGATCCAGCAGCGGTTTTTCAAATAATTCGGTGACTTGCGACATTGTCCAGCGAGAAGTGTGAGCCATATTGATATACGTTTCGTTGTAAGTTTGGTGTAGACTCGTAAACCTAAATCTTTTTAATTTGGTTTACAAGTCGATTATGACAACGGACGATCTTGCTTTTGACCAACGCCATATCTGGCATCCATACACCTCGATGACCTCTCCTTTGCCGGTTTACCCGGTGGCTCGCGCCGAAGGTTGCGAACTGATTTTAGCCAGCGGTGAGAGACTGATTGACGGCATGTCATCCTGGTGGGCGGCGATCCATGGCTACAATCACCCGCAGTTGAACGCCGCGATGAAAACGCAGATTGATGCCATGTCGCATGTGATGTTTGGCGGTATTACCCATGCCCCGGCCATTACATTGTGTCGCCAGTTGGTGGACATGACACCCAAGGCGCTGGAGTGCGTTTTTCTCGCGGATTCAGGTTCGGTTGCCGTCGAAGTGGCAATGAAAATGGCGCTGCAATACTGGCAGGCAAAAGGCGAAGCGCGTCAGCGTTTCCTGACGTTTCGTAACGGCTATCACGGTGACACCTTCGGCGCCATGTCGGTCTGCGATCCCGACAACTCAATGCACAGCCTGTGGAAGGGTTATCTGCCAGAAAACCTGTTTGCGCCCGCCCCGCAAAGCCGCATGGGCGGCGAGTGGGACGAACTGGATATGGTACCGTTCGCCCGCCTGATGGCCGCGCATCGCCACGAGATAGCAGCGGTGATCCTTGAGCCTATTGTGCAAGGCGCTGGCGGTATGCGCATGTATCATCCCGAATGGCTGAAGCGTATTCGTAAGATGTGTGACCGTGAAGGTATCCTGTTGATTGCCGATGAAATCGCCACCGGATTTGGTCGTACAGGTAAACTGTTTGCCTGTGAACATGCTGGTATTACACCGGATATTTTGTGCCTCGGCAAAGCGTTAACGGGCGGCACGATGACCCTTTCCGCGACCCTGACCACCCGCCTGGTCGCAGAAACCATCAGCAACGGTGATGCTGGCTGCTTTATGCACGGCCCGACCTTTATGGGTAATCCGCTGGCCTGCGCCGTCGCCTCGGCCAGCCTGTCGCTGCTCAACACCGGCGAGTGGCGCTCACAGGTCGCGGCCATTGAAACGCAGTTGCGTGAAGAACTCCCCCCCGCAGCGGATTCCGACTATGTCGCCGACGTGCGCGTGCTTGGCGCTATTGGCGTGATAGAAACCACCCAGCCGGTAAATATGGCGGCACTACAGAAGTTCTTCGTTGAACGGGGCGTATGGGTAAGACCGTTCGGCAAACTCATTTATCTGATGCCGCCGTACATCATCCAACCCGATCAATTGCAACGTCTGACACAGGCTGTGAACGATGCTGTGCGCGATGCAACATTTTTTAGCGAATAATCAGCGGTAAGCTGAGTGGTTTCTGGCTACACTTTTTGGCTAACGAGAGGAGTCAGCATGAAATTAATCAGCAACGATCTGCGCGATGGGGAAAAGCTACCACATCGCCACGTCTTTAACGGCATGGGGTACGACGGGGATAATCTTTCGCCACATCTGGCATGGGATGATGTGCCCGCCGGAGCTAAAAGCTTTGTCGTGACCTGCTATGATCCTGATGCGCCTACCGGCTCCGGCTGGTGGCATTGGGTAGTGGTCAATCTGCCGGCGGATACCCGTGCACTACCGCAAGGGTATGGCTCCGGACGGGTTGCCCTGCCGGATGGGGTCATTCAAACCCGAACAGATTTCGGCAAAGCGGGCTATGGCGGTGCGGCACCACCGAAAGGCGAAACCCATCGCTATATATTTACGGTTCACGCGCTGGATGTGGAACGGATTGATGTCGATGAGAGCGCCAGCGGCGCGATGGTCGGATTTAACGTCCATTTTCATTCGCTCGCCAGCGCATCGATTACTGCGATGTTTAGTTAAACGCAGCGCCGGATGTCGGCTTCGCCTCATCCGGCCTACGGGTTTCCTGGTTTTGTAGGCCGGATAAGCGTCAACGCATCCGGCAGGGTATTACAAAAACTCAGGCAACAATTTTAACAACGCACCCTGTGCTAACAGTTCGGTCGCACATTCAATATCCGGGGCGAAAAAACGGTCCTGCGTATAGTGCGCAACCTGCTCACGCAGCGTCTGGCGCGCCTGCTCCAGTAGCGGACTTGAGGTTAATCCTTCACGTAGATCAATCCCCTGACAAGCCGCCAGCCACTCCACAGCAATCACGCCACGCGTATTCGCCGCCATCTCCCACAGTCTACGACCTGCTGCAGGTGCCATTGAGACATGATCTTCCTGATTTGCTGACGTGGGTAAACTATCCACGCTGTGTGGGTGCGCGAGGGCTTTATTCTCGCTCGCCAGCGCAGCTGCAGTCACCTGAGCAATCATAAAGCCGGAGTTAACCCCGCCATTTTTCACCAGGAAAGGCGGCAGTTGCGACATATGTTTATCCATCATCAACGCAATACGTCGCTCGGATAACGCCCCGATTTCGGCAATCGCCAGCGCCAGATTATCCGCTGCCATTGCCACCGGTTCAGCATGGAAGTTACCACCAGAAATAACATCACCTTCTTCGGCAAACACCAGCGGGTTGTCCGAAACGGCGTTGGCCTCCACCAGCAACACCTCCATGACCTGGCGCATTTGTGTCAGACAGGCTCCCATGACCTGAGGCTGGCAGCGCAGAGAATAGGGGTCCTGCACTTTTTCACAGTTGTGATGCGACTGTGAAAGTGCGCTGGAATCGGTCAGCACATGGCGATACAGCGTCGCGGCATCAATTTGTCCACGCTGTCCTCGTGCCGCATGAATACGGGCATCAAACGGACGACGCGAGCCTAATACCGCTTCGGTGGTCAGTGCCCCGCACACCGTCGCGGAAGCAAACAGCTCCTGCGCCTCAATCAACCCACGTAATGCAAAGGCGGTGGAAGCCTGGGTGCCATTCAGCAGCGCCAACCCTTCCTTCGCTTCCAGAGTAATCGGCTCCAGCCCGGCCTTCTTCAGCGCGTCTGCCGCCGGGAGCCATTCTCCCTGCCAGCGCGCCCTGCCTTCTCCCAACAGTGTCAGGGACATATGCGCCAGCGGAGCCAGGTCGCCCGATGCCCCCACCGATCCTTTCGCCGGAATGAGCGGGTACACCCCGGCGTTGACCAGCGCAATCAGCGCTTCAATGACGTTCAGGCGAATACCGGAAAAACCACGCGCCAGGCTGTTAATTTTCAGCACCATAATCAGGCGCACCATCGCATCATCTAACGCTTCGCCTACACCTGCTGCATGAGACAATACCAGCGAGCGCTGTAAATTTTGCAGATCGTCAGTCGCGATACGTGTCTGAGCCAGAAGCCCAAACCCGGTATTAATGCCATACGCCGTGCGGCCTTCCGCGACAATGCTATTGACGCAGGCGACGCTGGCATTAATTGCGTCAATCGCACTGGCATCAAGGCTCAGTTGAACCGGCTGTTGCCAGATATCGCGCAACTGCGCAAAGCTAAGGTGGCCAGGCGTTAAGGTAATTGTGTTCATATCAGCGTTTCCCCTGCGTGGCGGCAATCATCGGCAAATTCAGCCCTTCTTCGACGGCACATTCCACTGCAATGTCATACCCGGCATCGGCATGGCGCATGACACCTGTCGCCGGATCGTTATGTAATACCCGGGCAATACGTGCAGTAGCTTCATCAGAGCCATCACAAACAATCACCATGCCGGCATGTTGGGAGAACCCCATTCCAACGCCACCACCGTGGTGCAGTGATACCCAGGTCGCACCACTGGCGGTATTAAGCAGCGCATTCAGCAACGGCCAGTCGGATACCGCGTCAGAACCGTCGCGCATCGCTTCGGTTTCGCGGTTCGGGCTGGCAACAGAGCCTGAATCCAGATGGTCACGGCCGATAACAATCGGCGCAGATACTTCACCGCTGCGCACCATCTCATTAAATGCCAGACCCAGCTTTTGTCGCCATTCCAGGCCAACCCAACAGATACGTGCCGGTAAGCCCTGGAAGTTGATCCGCTCACGTGCCATGTCCAGCCAGTGATGCAGATGCTTATCATCAGCCACGATCTCTTTCACTTTGGCATCGGTTTTATAAATATCCTGCGGATCGCCGGAAAGCGCTACCCAGCGGAACGGACCAATGCCGCGGCAGAACAACGGACGAATATAAGCAGGCACAAACCCAGGGAAATCAAAGGCGTTTTCCACCCCCATCTCTTTGGCCATCTGGCGAATGTTATTGCCGTAATCAAACGTCGGTACACCCATTTTGCTAAACGCTAGCATCGCCTCAACATGCGTCGCCATTGAACGTTTTGCCGCCTGTACCGTACCTTGCGGATCGGATACCGCTTTCGCCTGATACTCTTCCCAACTCCAGCCGGACGGCAGATAACCGTGCAGTGGGTCATGGGCGCTGGTCTGGTCAGTGACCATATCCGGGCGTACGCCGCGCTTAACCAGTTCCGGTACAATGTCGGCTGCGTTCGCGCACAATGCAATGGACACCGCTTTACCTTCGCGGGTGTATTTGTCGATACGCGCTAAAGCGTCGTCCAGTGAGGTGGCCTGCTCATCCACGTAACGGGTGCGCAGACGGAAATCAATGCGGCTTTGCTGACATTCAATATTCAGAGAACACGCGCCCGCAAGCGTAGCTGCGAGCGGTTGCGCACCGCCCATGCCGCCCAGCCCGGCGGTTAACACCCAGCGTCCACTCAGGTTACCCTGATAATGCTGACGCCCGGCCTCAACGAAGGTTTCGTACGTCCCCTGCACGATGCCCTGACTGCCGATGTAGATCCAGCTCCCGGCAGTCATCTGGCCATACATCGCCAGCCCTTTGGCGTCCAGTTCGTTAAAGTGTTCCCAGGTCGCCCAGTGCGGCACCAGGTTGGAGTTGGCAATCAGCACGCGGGGCGCATTGTCATGAGTTTTGAACACGCCGACCGGTTTCCCGGACTGAACCAGCAGAGTTTCATCAGATTCCAGTTCGGTCAGTGCCTTGACGATGGCGTCATAGCATTCCCAGTCACGCGCTGCACGGCCAATCCCACCGTACACCACCAACTCATGCGGATTTTCCGCCACGTCAGGGTCCAGATTGTTCATTAACATGCGCAGCGGCGCTTCGGTCAGCCAGCTTTTGGCCGTTAAGGTAGTGCCGCGTGGGGCACGCACATCCTGCTGACGATACTTGCTGTGAGACATGACAAAAACTCCTCAGGCTGAATGTAGGCCGGATCAGGCGTGTATGCCGCCATCCGGCACAGCGCCTGATGGCGGCATACACGCGTCTTATCAGGCCTACGATTAACGATCACATTAGCTAAAAGTATATACTTGTCTATACAATCAGGCGCAAGACCGCAATTAACAACTGAGCTACATTTTTGCCATACTGCGGCAGCAATCACGATTTTCAGGACATAAATCGCCCTTGCAGACGATAGCGGGAACCAGGGAAAAGTAAGCGGGCATGAGAGACAATAGAAGACGCCGACCAGGTCTTCCGGCGGATCAACAGGCAGGGATCGTGCTCTTTGATATGCAACAGCGCACACTCTTCCGCGCTGGCGCGTACCGCTTCGACAATATGTTCCCCTTCCGTCAAAGGGGCGATGAGTGACAGGTAAGCATGCGGCGTGGTCTGGCTGTAATCCTGCAACAGATACTCCGGCACAATCTCCGCATTCACGCAGCGATCTTCAATCTGCACCGGCAACTCGTTCTCATAGTGCACCATGATGGAGTGAAAAATGGGGGTGCCTTCTTTGACGTTTAACGCCGTGGCTTGCTGCGCATTTGCCCGGGTTCTTTCCAGCGTCAGGACCTCACATCGATGCTGATGCTGGCGCGCATTAATTTCATCCGCGATGCTGCGAATTTCGAACAGCGCGGATTGACCTTTAGGTTCGGCGACAAATGTTCCCACCCCTTGCAAACGCACCAGCAATCCTTCATCCGTTAGCTCACGTAGTGCCCGGTTGATCGTCATACGGCTAAAACCATACTGCGCCACCAGTTCCGCCTCCGATGGGATACGATCGTGAGGTTGCCAAATACCGCTGGAAATCTTCTCACTGATCTCCATTTTGACCTTTTCGTAAAAAGGAGCCGGAGCAGTTTGGGGGCGGGTTCGGTGCATTCGTTAGCCTTCCTTAAGCTGAGAATTTTAATAAGTGCAGTTTACAGGTATAACCCGGACCTGATAAGCGCAATTCCCTTAGGCATATCAGTGCCACCAGTGCGCAATTTGCCAACCCAATCGTGCCGCAACGCGTGCCGCCCTGCCATCGTCATCAAAACGCGGGTTAAACTCAACCATATCCACCGCCTGTAATTTACCGCTGCGACAAAGGGGTTCAATGAGCCCCAACAACGTCGCCAGCGGGACCCCCAACGCGGCAGGCGCGGATACGGCCGGCATTTCCCATACCGGTAATACGTCAAGATCGATAGTCAGATAGATGACATCCATGTTTGCAACAAATTGCGCCAGCTGAGTCTGAGCCGTATGACAGTGCAGATCTTCCACCACGATGACCCCCAGCCGTTGCGCCTCATCCCACAAAGCCTGGGTATTCGCAGCCCGACTGACGCCCACGCAGGCGTAATGAAATTCACGCTGCTGTTGCTCACAGAGATGTGCCAGTTGACGAAACGGCGTACCGGATGTGGGTTGTTCGGCGTAGCGTAGATCCATGTGCGCATCGAGGTTGACGATCCCCACTTTTGCCTGCGGGAAGGCATCCAACACCCCTGCACCATGCGCAAATGCCGTTTCGTGTCCCCCGCCCAACACGAAGGTACGCATATCCGCCTGCAGGCAACGCTGCACCGCTGTACGCAGCGCCTGCTGAGCACCTTCAAGGTCGGGTGCCTGGGCCACAATGTTTCCCAAATCGACCAACCGTTGATGGCCCGCGTGACTGGCTAAATTGGCCAGTGCTTTACGCAGCGCGTCCGGCGCTCCGGCGGCTCCCGTACGTCCCTGATTACGCTTAACGCCTTCATCACAGGCAAAACCAAGCAGTGCTATCTGCTCAGAGTACATTTCTGGACTAAACGTCGGGCTCAGCGTGAGAGTCTGAAACAGGCGCAGCGCAGTCGGCGACTCGGCGCGGTCATCTCGCCCCTGCCAGAGCGAAGGAGAAGCAGGTTGCCAGTTAGTCATGCTGATTGTCCTTTAAATACGCGTTGGTAGAGCGGGTTACGCCCAGGTTCATAGAGGATCTCGACCGGGAGTTCGGCATCCCACACCACAAAATCGGCCACAAACCCGGCTTTCAGTTGTCCGTGAGTGGCATGACGCCCCAGCGCCCGGGCCGCATGACGGGTTACGCCCGCCCATGCCTCTTCCGGCGTTAAGCCAAACTGTACACAGGCCATATTCATCGCCCAATGCAGGCTAATAAACGGGCTGGTGCCTGGGTTATAGTCGGTCGCCACCGCCATCGGAACCTGATACTGACGTAATAACTCAACTGGCGGACGCTGTTTCTCTTTGAGGAAATAAAAAGCGCCGGGCAATAGCACACCAACCGTACCGTTTTGGCTCATCGCCGCTACGCCCGCTTCGTCCAGATATTCAATGTGATCGGCTGATAATCCGTGGTAGCGGCTAACCAGTTGCGCCCCGCCCAGTAATGACAGTTGTTCGACATGACCTTTAACCGGGATGCCCAACGCCTGCGCGGCCTGAAATACGCGTTCGCTCTGCGCCAGCGTAAAGCCCACGGTTTCACAGAACAGATCAACGGTTTCAAACAATCCCTGTTCCCACAACTGCGGCAAAATCGTTTCGCAAACCAGCGTAATGTAGCTATCGGGATCATCGCGATACTGCGCCGGTGTGGCATGTGCAGCTAACAGCGTTGGGCTTATTTCGACGGTGTTAGCTGCCGCCAGCGCAGCCACGACGCGTAAAATTTTCTCTTCTGTCGTCAAATCCAGGCCGTAGCCCGATTTGATTTCCAGCAACGTAACGCCTTCTTTGATCAACCGTTCCATTCGCCCCTGCGCCAGCTGTAAGAGCTGCTCATCGGAGGCGCTGCGCGTCGCCGACACGGTGGCATTAATACCGCCACCCTGGGCGCTTATCTGCTGATAGGATACGCCATTTAGCCGCTGTTCCCATTCACCTGCACGATTGCCCCCAAACACCAGGTGCGTATGGCAGTCAATCAGACCCGGCGTAATCAATCGTCCTTGCATATCAAGGGTATTATCGTGTGTAAGGTATAACGACGACTCAGGCACAATGTCCCGAATCTTACCCTGACGGACGATTAGCGCATGGCCATCCACCAGCCCATACGGAGTATCACGTTCAGGATCCATGGTCGCCAGGCGGACATTACGCCAGATAGCATCATCAGGGAAAAATTGCTGCATTCGACTCACCACTTGTCATAGGTTGTATAGACATTTATTTTGCATCCTGTGGATGTTGTCAACCTGAAGGACCAAAATTGTTATCTAATTGTGATATAAGGACTCTCTACACCCGACATCGCTGCTATAAAAAACAACTTTTTACCTTTTCACCTTCCCGTTTCGCTCAACTTAGTATAAAAAAGCAGGCTTCAATGGATAACTTTCAAAGCCCGGAGCAACCTGTGAACATTTCATCAGTTTCCCGTCTGGCGCTGGCAATGGCTTTTGGCGTGACGCTGACAGCCTGTAGCTCTACACCGCCCGATCAACGTCCTTCCGATCAGACCGCGCCAGGAACGTCTATGCGCCCGATTCTGTCGGCAAATGAAGCGAAAAATTTTGTCGCTGCACATTATTTTTCAGCTCTGACGCCAAACACTGCGCCATGGAGTCCTTCCGCTATTTCCCTGCCCGCCCAGCCTGACTTTGTCGTTGGCCCAGCAGGAACTCAAGGCGTTACCCATACCAGTATTCAGGCGGCAGTTGATGCGGCAATCATCAAACGCACCAATAAGCGTCAGTACATCGCCATCATGCCTGGCGAGTATCAGGGCACGGTCTATATTCCGGCCGCGACAGGAAGCCTGACGCTCTACGGTATGGGCGAAAAACCGCTTGATGTGAAAATTGGCCAGGCTATTGATGGCGAAATGAGTACCGCAGACTGGCGTCGTACGGTGAACCCTGGCGGAAAATATATGCCGGGTAAACCTGCGTGGTATATGTATGATAATTGCCAGAATAAGCGTGGCACAAACATCGGCGTGATGTGTTCTGCGGTTGTCTGGTCGCAAAACAATGGTCTGCAGTTGCAGAACCTGACCATCGAAAATAACCTCGGTGACAGCGTTGATGCGGGTAACCACCCGGCCGTCGCACTGCGTACCGATGGCGATAAAGTGCAGATCGACAAGGTCAATATTCTGGGACGTCAGAACACCTTCTTCGTAACCAATAGCGGCGTGCAAAACCGTCTGGAAAACGATCGTCAGCCGCGTACGCTGGTAACGAACAGCTACATTGAAGGCGATGTGGATATGGTTTCTGGTCGCGGTGCTGTAGTGTTCGATAACACCGATTTCCGCGTAGTAAACTCCCGCACCCAGCAGGAAGCCTACGTATTTGCGCCAGCAACCCTGTCGAATATTTACTACGGTTTCCTCGCCACCAATAGCCGCTTTACCGCAGCAGGCGATGGCGTCGCGCAGTTGGGCCGCTCGCTGGATGTCGATTCCAACACTAACGGTCAGGTGGTTATTCGCGACAGCGTGATCAACGAAGGCTTTAACATGGCAAAACCCTGGGCTGACAGCGTTATCTCAAAACGTCCGTTTGCCGGGAACACCGGTGCGGAAGATGACAAAGGTGAAATTCAGCGCAACCTGAACGACACCAACTTCAACCGCATGTGGGAATACAACAACCGCGGTATTGGTAGCAAAGTGGTTGCAGTACCTAAGTAGTAATTGCGCAAAGGGATGGCTTACCGCCATCCCTGAATAGGTCACTCTTATTATTACGCCAGTACAGTCTGGCGGCTGGGCCGGTAACCCCAAAACCAGTTTGCCCTCTACAGACTCTTGAGGCGTTACACCCGGCGAGAAGATTCTACAGCAGCTTTATATTGCGACATAAGAGTGGAAAGTTTCCTAAAATGAGAGCTTGCTGATATGCCATATACACTATTTTGAGATTCTTCTACTTCAATTTGGACATAAAGTCCGTTAAATAAGCGCTCAAAATTAGCATTAAGATATTCTTTTGTCCGATTATTAAGAAGATCGCCATCTACAGTCTTATCTATCTTATTATATTTTAACACATCAGCAACTGAGTGGAAAAGACAGTTACTATCTCCAGCATTATTAATTATAATATCTAATTTTTGGTCGATTTCAATTTGTGTTATTTTTCCTTTTGCTAGTTGTTTTTTTAGTTTTTCTCTTGGTATTATCGCCTGATAATGGCTATCTTTCAAAAAGATAAAAATATGCTTGCGAGTTTCAGCCTTTTTTGCTAAATACGACATTCCATCCTTTACAAAATTAGACACTCCATTTTTTAAAGTATCTCCAGGCACGTAACAAAATACCTTCTCTTTATTGCCATGTTTACCTTTAGCTTCGTTATTTATATTAAGTGCCTTTCTATCAGGAGATTTGAGAATGTGAAGGTAAATATTCAGACTTGCTAAATATGAAGAAAGAACACAAACAGCCATATCACCATCAACATTAGCATGATATTGTTTAAAATCAATCTCGTTGATAATTTCACTTTTCAGGGATTTTATTTTATCTACCAAAGGTAGATCTTTGTATATGCTAGCACCAAATAAATCGTCATTTCGCACATTATTTCCATATATATAGTCACCTTGTGAGTTGCCATGATCTTTTTTTGCCATATTCTTCAAGGAAGAATTATAATCAGTATATATGGCTGATTGTTCCTCTAGTAATATTATCGGAAAATATTTTATAGCATCAGAATCTAATACATTATGCTTCCTACCTAAATTAATTAAATTTTCAATCACCGCGCAGCGTAGCGTATCTTTAACACTTCAGTTTTGTTCTGAGATTATTCGCCAGTCCGCGGACAGAGCCCTGATGCTTTCAGCGTATTTCTCTCTAGTGGTAGTCAGACGCCGAGCCAGCATATTTTCGTTAAGGAAATATGATTTCTGCAGATCCCAATTTTTGTGACTCAGCTGTTTTTCCATAAGAACTATGCCTAAGGCATAGTTCTTTATAGTAATAAGACTCTCTGGAAACAGATTTCTAAACTCACGCTTAAGTGAATTAACATAATCAATCACATCCGTTTCGGGCGACTTATCGCCCAGAATTACAGGGGAACCACTACCTGATATTTCGCTTGTCTGGCTCGTTGGATCGGCTGGCTCGTTTATTTTAAGCCTAGTTGACGCCCCGCTGTTACCAGAGTCCCCCATTTGGTTAATCTGCGCTCTGCCACCCGGCACCTGAAGTACCCTGATACACGCAGAAGGCTGAATATTGGGTTCACCTTCAGGCACACAGCTAATAGCAGACGCTCGGGAAAGTCCTTCTGATGTTTGCTCAGCTGAATTTGCAACCGATTTAAGATCTTTACTAAGCTTGCCAGCACTGGTGTTGCCTGATGTCTCCGAAGGATGACTCTGTACGCCACCGGTGGAACTCAATGAACCCGATATGCTCATGTCACTCATTTTTTCACTCCAAATATTCCTGCCACTATAAATTAGCTGATAGTCTAAATACGCTTATATGCCTTCACAATTCAGGTTTTTTGCGTATAAGTTACATCCATGCCCACCGGTAATATATAATTCAGAGAAATATATCTTCTTTCCCTTAAAGTCACGGAAATTATTTAAATTGTGTATAGATGAAAAAATCAACTTAAAATAATATCAATATCGTTTATATACTAAATTCAACCGAGTATGGGAATACAATAACCGCGGCATTGGTAGCAAAGTAATTGCAAAACCTAAGCAGTAATTGCGCAAAGGGATGGCTGACCGCCATCCCTGGACATCGCTACCTTATTATTGCACCAGTACAGCCTGGTGGCTGAGAACACGCCGTAATTCTCTTCTATTGAAAAGCGGTTTTTGAGTCTCGCCAGCAGGTGTCTCATTTGAAGGCTGTGCCGCAACCGCCTCATTTTCATCACTCTCTGATGGATTCGAAACATGTGAATCGTTATCATCAAGTAGTGTATCACTCCTATCACGCCCTTGCTTCTTTGCCATCTCTAACATATTTGACATCAAGTATTCCATTGAGTTAGCCTTTATAAAGTCAGGGTCAGTAATGGGTATAACCTTAGCATCTAAGAATGTGCTTAAAACAATAGCTTCGTTGGTTTCAATAGGCATATTAGTAGTCACCAGATTTGGCACAAACATTTTATTGGGTTTTGTCCCTTCAGTAAGACTGTAACTGGTTGACGTAATAGCATTGTCTTTTATTCTTGCCACCTGAAGACATCCATTATATATACGATATGCAAGCCCCTCATCAGGTATTAGTCCCCCCGGCCCTACTAGCATACGACGATACATAGACACAAAATCTTGAAACCTCTCCTTAATTCCCACCAGAAAATTTTCTTTATCACGCGGCACTTTCATTTCAGAAATCACAACATTAAGCCCATCATTGTACAAAAAGGTCTTAATCTTTGATTTCATAATATTAGCTATAGCATCAATTTCTTCTTTCTCATTAAAATTGGGGTCAATAGTCCTCATAGCCTTAATTGACTTGCCTGATATCAATTTATAGCTAGCAACTTTAAAA
>NZ_JANEWJ010000018.1:0-95868 GCF_028069755.1 Citrobacter sp. Igbk 16
TTAAACTTCGTAATGAATTACGTATGTTCACTCAAGAGACTTGGTATTCATTTTTCGTCTTGCGACGTTAAGAATCCGTATCTTCGAGTGCCCACACAGATTGTCTGATAAATTGTTAAAGAGCAGTGCCGCTTCGCTTTTTCTCAGCGGCGCGGGGTGTGCATATTACGCCATCCCGCTACGAAGTCAAGCATTTAATTTCGCTTTTCTTCGTGAGGTTCTCAGTGGAACCCCGCTGACCCGGCGGCTTGTAATCCGTTGTTCCGTGTCAGTGGAGGCGCATTATAGGGAGTTATTTCAGGCTGACAAGGGGAAATTTAAAATAACTTTCCGAATGCGTATTTTTTCACCAAAACAACCATTAACATGCCATAAAATAAGCAATTTGCCGTTTTTGCAGCCGCAATCACACTCCCTGATGGCATACTAATGAATAAGAAAAAGCGTAAGGAAGAACATTCATGCCTTTAAATGCCCAACAGATAGCTGCCCAAAAGAATCTTTCCTATGTTCTGGCAGAAAAGCTGGCTCAGAGAATATTAAAAGGTGAATACGCACCCGGCGCTATCCTGCCAGGTGAAATTGAGCTGGGCGATCAGTTTGGCGTGAGCCGAACTGCGGTAAGGGAAGCAGTTAAGACATTAACGGCTAAAGGTATGGTATTACCGCGCCCACGTATTGGTACACGCGTTATGCCGCAGGCAAACTGGAACTTCCTCGATCAGGAGCTGCTCACCTGGTGGATGACGGAAGATAATTTCCCACAGGTCATTAAGCACTTTCTGGTGATGCGTATTAGCCTGGAACCTCAAGCTTGTTTACTGGCTGCGACGATTGGTACAGCAGAGCAGAAAGCCCATCTCAATACATTAATGGAAGAGATGGTCGAGCTGAAAAGAAACTTCAGACGCGAACGTTGGATTGAAGTTGATATTGCCTGGCATGAGCACATTTATGAAATGAGCGCGAATCCATTCCTGATATCCTTCGCATCATTGTTCCATTCCGTTTATCAGACCTACTTTACGTCGATTACCTATAACGATGTGGTCAAGCTGGATTTGCACCAGGCCATTGTCGATGCAATAGAAGATAGCGATGGCGAACGCGCATTTGCCGCTTGTCAGGCATTACTGATAGCACCGAACGAGCTCCCGGATAAATAATCTATGTCAGAAAAGAAATCGCGCAGTATGGCTGGATTGCCATGGATAGCCGCCATGGCCTTTTTTATGCAGGCATTAGATGCCACTATCCTCAACACGGCCTTACCCGCAATAGCACATAGTCTTAACCGCTCCCCGCTTGCCATGCAGTCAGCCATTATCAGCTATACCCTGACAGTCGCTATGCTGATCCCGGTGAGTGGATGGTTGGCTGACAGATTCGGGACCCGGCGCGTATTTATGATTGCCGTTAGCCTGTTTACGTTGGGGTCGTTGGCTTGTGCACTTTCCAGCTCATTAAGTGAACTGGTGGTTTTCCGCGTGATACAGGGTATCGGTGGCGCAATGATGATGCCAGTTGCCCGTCTGGCATTATTGCGTGCTTACCCGCGCAGCGAACTACTCCCCGTGCTTAATTTCGTGACCATGCCTGGTCTTGTTGGGCCGATTTTAGGTCCGGTACTGGGTGGTGTGCTGGTAACGTGGGCCAGTTGGCACTGGATCTTCCTGATTAATATTCCCATAGGCATTGCCGGTATCTTCTATGCCCGCAAATATATGCCGAACTTCACCACACCACGCCGCGGCTTCGATATGACCGGTTTCTTTCTCTTTGGTCTAAGCCTGGTGCTGTTTTCCAGCGGTGTTGAATTGTTTGGCGAGAAACTTGTTGCCAGTTGGGTCGCACTTGGCATTATTCTCGCCAGCATTGTGTTACTTCTCGCCTACATCCGTCATGCGCGTCGCCATCCGACACCATTGATTGCGCTTCCCATTTTTAAAACGCGAACCTTTTCTGTTGGCATCGCCGGAAACCTTGCTACTCGCCTGGGGACGGGATGCGTACCTTTCTTAATGCCACTGATGCTGCAGGTAGGCTTTGGATACCCGGCACTCATTGCCGGTTGCATGATGGCTCCGACAGCACTGGGATCAATTCTGGCAAAATCGATGGTGACGCAGGTACTGCGCCGACTCGGCTACCGGACCACACTGGTCGGTATTACAGTGTTTATCGGCCTGATGATTGCACAGTTCTCTTTGCAGTCTCCAGCCATGCCGGTCTGGATGCTAATCCTGCCACTGTTCATTTTAGGTATGGCAATGTCCACCCAGTTTACCTCGATGAATACCATTACTCTGGCAGATTTGACTGATGAGAACGCCAGCAGCGGTAACAGCGTTTTAGCCGTTACGCAGCAGCTGTCTATTAGTTTAGGGGTTGCCATCAGTGCCGCGGTCCTGCGTATCTACGAAGGTATGGAAGGAACCAATACGGTCGAACAGTTCCACTATACCTTTATTACTATGGGCGCGATCACCGTCGTATCGGCGTTGATGTTTATGCTGTTAAGAGCCAAAGATGGGCGCAATCTGATCAAAGAGCGGCATAAGCCTAAACCGACCCCCGCGCCATCAGAACAGGAGTAAGCTGCAAGCGCTGCTGCTGCAATGCGGGCTGTGCCATACGGTGGATTAACACATCAATGGCCAGTTCGCCCAACTCATCTTTCGGTTGGTGAATAGTTGTCAGCGGCGGCGTCATATAGCGCGCCAGTTCTATGTCATCATAACCGACTACCGCCATATCCTGCGGGATACGCAATCCAGACTGATATAAAGCCTGATATGCTCCAACCGCCATCGCGTCATTGCCGGTAAAAACAGCCTGTGGGCGGTCTTTATGCGACAACAGCGTTTGCATAGCTTCAAACCCACCGCCAAACTCGAAGTCACCGGTGATCTCGTAACCGTCCGGGATAGCCAGCCCTGCACGCTTCATTGCCGCACGATACCCCTCCAGACGCAGACGCGCCGGTGTTTTATCCAGAGGGCCCGTGATGCAGGCAATGCGCGTAAACCCTTTTTCGATAAGATGCTGGGTGGCTAAATCCCCACCCAACAGGGAGTTATCCTGAATCAGATCGCTTTCACCATCAAAAGGCGACCAGTCCATCATAACGGTGGGTATAGACGGGTAACGCTGCATGATCTCTCTGGAAGGCTGATGTGTTTCCGTGCAGAGCAGCAGCAAGCCGTCTACCCGCTTTTGCATCAACGTTTCCAGATTACGGTTCATTCGCTGCTCATCACCTTCGGTGTTGCACAACACCAGGCTGTAACCGCGTTCAAAGCAGCTACGTTCAACACCACGAACCAGCTCAGAGTAAAAGGGATTGGTACTGGCTGTGATTAACATGCCAATCGTGCGGGTCTGATTCAGTTTGAGACTACGCGCCAACGCGGAAGGCGCATAGTTAAGCGCTTTGATCGCCGCATCAACTTTGTCAGTGATCGCCTCACTGACAAAGCGATCTTTATTAATGACGTGAGAAACCGTCGACGTGGAAACACCCGCCAGGCGGGCAACGTCCTTCATTGTAGCCAAGCGTTACCTCTGTTGACTTAAAAACGCTTCGATTTCTTCACGCCATGGAACGGAAGGCTGTGCACCTTTACGTGTGACCGCAATCGCCGCGGCAGCATGTGCAAAACGGATGGCTTCCGATAGCGGAGTCTCTTCCAGTAACGCCGTGATTAACGCGCCGTTAAAGGTATCTCCGGCAGCGATAGTATCAACAGCATCCACTTTAAACCCGGGCACTCGACGACCTTCACCGTTTACGCTGGCCCACACACCACGACTACCTAAGGTAATCAGTACAGTATGAATACCCTTCGCGTGCAACGCCTGCGCCGCTTTGGCTGCATCTTCATCGTTTTCTACCCGGATCCCCGTCAGCTTTTCAGCTTCGGTTTCATTTGGGGTAATAATATCCACCAGCGCCAGCAACTCGTCGGATAGTTCACGTGCCGGGGCTGGATTCAGGGCAACCGTAGTCTTGTTTTGCTGCGCTATCTTTGCCGCAGCCAACACGCTTTCGATCGGTGATTCTAATTGCATCAGTAACGCAGACGCCTGAGCAATACGGTCACGCTGTGCTTCGACCAACGCCGGAGAAAGTGCAGCATTCGCGCCGGCATGAATACCGATAACGTTCTCACCTTCAGCATTCACAAAAATCAGCGCCACACCGGTCGATTCACCCGAAATAACGCTAATCGGGGTAATATCAATATTATCGCGGGCTAACTGTTTACGAACACTTTCGCCAATATCGTCATCCCCCGTACAGGCAATGAACGCGATATTCGCGCCACTACGCCCTGCAGCAACCGCTTGATTCGCGCCTTTACCGCCAAACGCCACCTGATATTGGCTACCGGTTACGGTTTCACCCGGTGTCGGGAAAGAGTTAAGGTTGAGGATGTGATCGGCATTAATGCTGCCAAGAACAACGAGGTTGCCTGCGGTTTTCATGTTAGGTATTCCAAGTCAAAGTGCGCCACCGGGTTAGGGTGGCGCGTGCCCTGCTTTTCTTTTTACGCTTTCATCTTCAGAACCAGATCTAACGATGGCGTATTTATGTCTCCATCAGGCCACGAGCGGCCTGAATCGGTATTACTGCTTGATGACCAGCTTCAGGTCAACCGGATATTTAGCCTGAACCTTCTCGCCTTTCAGGACTTTATCCGCAGTCTCAACGCCTTTCGCGCCAATCTGATCCGGCAACTGAGCAATAGTCGCAGCCAGTTTGCCATCATTTACTGCTTTTTCGCCATCAGGTGTGCCGTCAAATCCAACCACCATCACATCAGATTTACCCGCAGTTTGCAGTGCGCGCAATGCACCCAGCGCCATTTCATCGTTCTGGGCAAATACAGCCTGCACATCAGGATGTGCTGTCAGCAGGTTCTGCATAACGTTCAAGCCTTTCGTACGGTCGAAGTCTGCCGGCTGGCTGGCCAGTACGTTAAATTTATGTGCCGCAACGGCCTGCTGGAAACCTTCGCCACGCTCACGCGCCGCAGACGTTCCGGCAATACCCTGCAGTTCGATAACTTTCGCGCCTTCACCGGCTTTTTTCGCGATGTAATCACCCGCAATTTTGCCGCCCAGCACGTTATCAGACGCAATATGGCTTACCACTTCACCTTTAGACGCTACGCGGTCGAGAGTGATAACCGGAATCTTCGCCTGGTTAGCCATCTTCACAGCGTTACCCACGGCATCGGAGTCCGTCGGGTTAATCAGCAGTATTTTAGTACCGCGAACCGTTAAATCCTGAACGTTTGCCAGTTCTTTCGCCGGGTTATTCTGTGAATCCAGAATAACCAGGTTATAGCCCAGCTTATCCGCCTCTTTTTGCGCACCATCTTTCAGGGAGACAAAGAACGGGTTATTAAGCGTGGAGACCACCAGCGCAATGGTATCTTTCGCCATCGCATTCGCGCTCACGGTGGCGCTCAGCGCAACAGCAGAAACCAGGGTAGCCAGTTTTTTCATGTTCATATTTAAGATGTCCTGTAATCGTTGTTACTGCTTTTTGTTGTCTACCAGTACCGCCAGCAAAATCACCACCGCTTTGACGATCATCTGGTAATAGGAGGATACACCTAACAAATTCAAACCATTATTGAGGAAACCAAGAATCAATGCGCCGATCAGCGTCCCAACAATTCGTCCTTTACCACCCGCCAGGCTGGTACCGCCTAATACGACCGCAGCGATAGCATCCAGCTCGTAGCCGGTACCCGCCGTTGGTTGTGCAGAGGAAAGACGTGCCACTTCAATGATACCCGCCAGCGAAGCCAGCAGCCCACAGAGTGAATAGACGATGATTTTGATTTTGCTGACGCTGATACCAGACAGACGCGTTGCCGCTTCGTTACCACCCAGCGCATAGATATAACGGCCCAGACGGGTGTGATGCAGCATGTACCACGCCGCCAGGAAGACAATACCCATAATCCACACCGGCGTCGGGACGCCTAACGGACGACCAATACCAAACCAGCCAAACAGATCGGCATTGTCGGTAAAGCCGGTATTTACCGGACTGCCGTTGGTGTAGACCATGGTTACACCACGCAGCAGCAGCATCATCACCAGCGTAGCGATAAATGCCTGTACGCGACCTTTTGCGACAATCACCCCGGTTAACGCACCAACAGCAGCGCCCAGCGCCAATGCTGCCGCGACGGCGACCAGCGCGTTGACTTCAATTCCTACAATGGAAGCCGCAACCGCACCAGTGAGCGCCAGCAGGGAACCGACGGACAGATCGATACCCGACGTCAGGATGACCAGCGTCATGCCAACGGCCATAATGGCGTTTACCGACGTTTGCTGGAGAATGTTGAACAGGTTATTAACAGTAAAAAAGTTCGGGCTCATGGTGGAAACAATCGCAATCAGCACTAACAGAGCGATGAGCGACTTTTGCTCCAGAAGCCATGCTTTAGTGAAATAACGGCGACCAGAAACAGCCTGGGTTGTCATCTTTTTTACTCCTGATTCACGCGATTAAGCTTGCCCACAGCGGCAGCCATTAATACTTCCTGAGTGGCCTGCTCGCGAGTGAACTCACCGCCGAGATGCCCTTCATGCATAACGATAATTCGATCGCTCATGCCCAATACTTCTGGCATCTCAGAAGAGACCAGAATGATGCTCAGCCCATCGGCTTTAAACTGATTGATAAGCTGGTAGATTTCTTTCTTGGCGCCAACATCAACGCCGCGTGTTGGCTCATCGAGGATCAGCACTTTGGGTCGGGTCATCAAACCGCGTGCAATCGCCACTTTCTGCTGGTTACCGCCAGAAAGCAGGCCGATAGCCTGTTCCATCGATGGCGTTTTCACATTGAACAGACGAATAAAATCACCTACCGCCTGCTGCTCATCTTTATGCTTCAGGCTTCCGCCGGCACGGCTGAAATAGCGCAACGCGGTCAATGACATATTCTCTTTCACCGACATGCCCAGCACTAAACCATCGCGTTTACGGTCTTCAGAAATATAGACGATACCGTTAGCCAGGCCATCCTGCGGCGAACGGGTGACAACTTCATGGCCATCCAGTGTGACGTAACCGCTGGTACGCGGCAGTGCGCCATACAGGACTTTCATCAATTCGGTTCGCCCGGCCCCCATCAGACCCGATACCCCAAGGATCTCGCCTTTGCGCAGCGTGAATGAAACACTGTTCACCCCTGGGCCGCACAGGTTATCGACTTTCAGGCGTACTTCACCCGGCGCTTTATCCAGCCGCGGGTACTGATCTTCCAGCTTACGTCCCACCATCATTTCAATGAGCGAATCTTCGGTTAACGAGGACACTTCACGCTCGGCAATAAACTGTCCATCGCGGAAAACGGTCACGTCATCGCAAATCTCGAAGATCTCTTTCATACGGTGGGAGATATAGACGATACCGCGCCCCTGCGATTTAAGTTCGCGGATCACGCGGAACAGGGATTCCGTTTCGGTATCGGTAAGGGCGTCGGTCGGTTCATCCATAACGATGACCTTCGACTCAAAGCTCAACACTTTGGCAATTTCAACCATCTGCTGATCGCCAATCGACAACTCACCCACCAGCCTGTCGCTTTTAAAACGCAGATTGAGTTTGGCAAGCAGCAGATCGGCTTCGGCATACATCTTCTTCCAGTCTATTTTGCCAAAGCGATTTACAAACTCACGGCCAAGAAAAATGTTCTCAGCGATGGTGAGTTGAGGGATCAGGTTCAGCTCCTGGTGAATAATGCCAATCCCGGCTTCCTGGGAGGATTTTGGGCCGTTGAAGGTGGTTTCTTTCCCCAACCATAATAAAGAACCGGCATCACGGGTATAGATACCGGTCAGTACTTTCATCATGGTGGATTTGCCCGCGCCGTTTTCGCCTACCAGCGCCATTACGCGACCAGGATAGACATTCAATGCGGCGCCAGATAGCGCTTTTACGCCCGGGAACGCTTTATCGATCCCTTTGAGTTGCAGTAATGCGTTCATGATGGCCTCAGAACGTGACGCCAGCACAAAGAATAATATTCGCATACGGAGAACACTCTCCGCTGCGAATTACCGCCTGACTGTCAGCGGTTTGTTTTTTGAAATGCTCATGCGTGGTGTAACGAATTTCTATGGTGTTTCCCTGGTGTTGTTGCAGTTGCTCAATGTGGTTGAGCAACGTTTCGTGGAGTTGCGGATTATGTTGTTTAATTTCCGTCGCGAGAATGGCTGCCTCGACCTGCATTTCACGCGTGACCACATCCAATACCTGCATAAAAGAAGGTACGCCCTGGGTTAATGCCATATCGATACGGGTTGTGCTATTCGGGATGGGTAAACCCGCATCACATACCACCAGCGTATCGGTATGCCCCAGACGGGAGATCACCGATGAAATTTCAGAGTTGAGTACCGTGCCTTTCTTCATTTTCTTTCCCCACTAGCGAAACGTTTCGCTGACGATAAGTTTAGTCTGAAGGGTGCACAGAAAACCACCGCGAGGTTACGAAAATGTGATCGCCATCGAAACGTTTCGCAAGGATTATCATGAGATGAAAAGAAAACTGAGAGGGGTCAAACAAAACGCCCCCTTTCACGATGAAAGAGGGCGTCAACAACATTAAATCTCGACCTGAGTACCGAGTTCAATAACCCGGTTAGGCGGAATTTCAAACTGGTCCGGCGCACGTAGCGCGTTACGCTGCAACAGCAAATACAGCTTACCGCGCAGGCGCAGATACCATGGCCGTTTACCAACAATCAGCGACTCATGCGACATAAAGAAGGAGGTTTCCATCATCCGGCAACTTAAGCCTTCCAGACCACAGCGGTGGAACACTTCCTCAACGTTTGGCGTTTCACGCCAGCCATAACTGGCCACCACGCGCCAGAAGGTAGGCGACAGTTGCTCAATCTGCACTCTACGTACATTGTGTACATAGGGTGCGTCTTCAGTGCGCAACGTCAGCAGAATAACGCGTTCATGCAACACTTTGTTGTGTTTGAGATTATGCAGCAGCGCAAACGGGATGACGTTCAACGCACGGGACATATACACCGCCGTTCCTGGTACACGCACCGGTGGGGATTTCTCCAGCGAGGCAATCATCGCCTCCAGAGAGTTGCCGTGCTCATGCATGCGACGCAGCAGACGGAAGCGTTCGCTTTTCCAGGTCGTCATAATAGTGAACATCACCAGGCCCAGCGAGAGCGGCAACCAGCCGCCTGAAACGAGCTTATCGAGGTTTGCAGAGAATAACGGAACATCGATGCACAGGAACGCGACCAGAATCAGGAAGACGAAGTATTTATTCCAGTGCCAGTTTTGCCGCGCCACAGTCGTCGACAAGATGGACGTCAGCACCATTGTTCCCGTTACCGCAATACCGTACGCAGCAGCCAGATTACTGGAGTGCTCAAAGCTCACTATCACGATAACCACGGCGAAATAAAGCATCCAGTTTACGAAAGGAATATAGATCTGACCCGATTCCATTTCTGAAGTATGGATAATCCGCATCGGCGATAAATACCCCAGACGCACAGCCTGGCGCGTCAGTGAAAATACGCCGGAGATAACCGCCTGAGAGGCGATAACCGTTGCCAGAGCGGCAAGGATCAGCAGTGGAATCAGTGCCCAGTCCGGTGCCAGCAGGAAGAACGGGTTTTTGATCGCTTCGGGATGCTTTAACAACAACGCTCCCTGACCAAAATAATTCAACACCAGCGAAGGCAATACGACGGAGAACCATGCCAGGCGAATCGGTAACTTACCAAAGTGGCCCATATCAGCATACAGCGCTTCAACACCGGTAATCGACAGCACCACCGCGCCCAGCGCAATAAAGGATAGCGTTTTGAATTCCAGGAAGAAATGAACAGCCCAATACGGATTTAGGGCATGCAACACTTCAGGATTCGCAATAATGCTGCGTACACCCAGCACGGCAAGCACGAGGAACCATATCAGCATAATCGGCGCAAACAGCTTACCGACCATGCCGGTACCGTGTTTTTGAATCAAAAACAGCAGGGTAAGTACGATAATAGAGAGAGGAACTATCCAGGTGTCCAGTTGTGGAGCAATAATCTCCAGACCTTCAATCGCCGACATCACCGAAATCGCTGGCGTAATCACCACCTCGCCATAGAAAAAGCTGCCGCCAATCAATCCCATAATCACCAGCATCGAGGTCGTTCGCGCCGACGTATTACGCCCGGCCAACGACATCAACGTCAGGATCCCGCCTTCCCCGGCGTTATCAGCACGCATAACAAATGACAGATATTTAACGGAAACAACCAGGATCAGCAGCCAGAAAATCAGCGAGAGAAAACCAAACACGGCATCACGTTCAACGCCAAAACCAAACTGCCCGGACAAACATTCACGAAGCGTATAAAGTGGGCTGGTACCAATATCACCGTAGACAACCCCAATGGCCGCGAGGGTAATCGCAGACAATGATTGCTTATTATCAGTGCTCATAGACTCGTCTTTCGTTTATACACATCATCGTTCAAGCTACCTCCGCGTTGGCTGCATTCGTTATTCCGCCCATCCCAGGGAATAACTCCATTGCCGCCTTGGTGCAGCTTGATTGATATGGTGTATATATTAGAAATGTGTGCGTCGTCCCTTGGCCCACAAAAAGGCGCACAGTATGCACGATTAATCGCAAAATCGTACCCCTAAATGAGACCAGATTAATCTGGCTCAAAGAAAAATAAACGCGCCTTCAGTCTATTACAGCCCAGGGGCTAAACATCTATACTCGCTGTTTAACGCGGTACATTTGGCGAAAGGACGCCACTTCATTATGGCTCACCCACATTTATTAGCGGAAAGAATTTCCCGTCTGAGCAATGCGCTGGAAAAGGGACTTTATGAACGTAGCCACGCCATTCGCCTGTGTCTGCTGGCCGCACTCAGCGGCGAGAGCGTCTTCTTATTAGGCCCTCCAGGGATCGCGAAAAGCTTAATCGCTCGCCGACTGAAGTTTGCCTTTAAAAATGCCCGAGCTTTCGAATATCTGATGACGCGCTTCTCGACACCTGAAGAGGTCTTTGGCCCGCTATCCATTCAGGCGCTTAAAGACGAAGGTCGCTATGAGCGCTTAACAGCAGGCTACCTTCCGGAAGCCGAAATTGTTTTTCTCGATGAAATCTGGAAAGCAGGCCCGGCCATTCTCAACACCCTGCTTACCGCCATTAACGAACGCCACTTCCGCAACGGTGCACACGAGGAGAAAATCCCGATGCGCCTGCTGGTCGCGGCCTCCAACGAACTACCTGAAGCGGACAGCAGCCTGGAAGCATTGTATGACCGTATGCTGATTCGCCTGTGGCTGGATAAAGTCCAGGACAAGGCTAACTTCCGATCTATGCTGTTAAGCCAGCAGGATGAAAGTGACAACCCTGTTCCAACAACGTTACAAGTGACGGATGAAGAGTACTACCAGTGGCAAAAAGACATTGGCAAAATCACGCTTCCCGATCGTGTATTTGAATTGATTTTCACCCTGCGTCAGCAACTGGATGCGCTACCGAACGCCCCCTACGTCTCTGACCGTCGCTGGAAAAAAGCAATCCGCTTACTCCAGGCCAGCGCCTTCTTTAGCGGGCGCGATGCCGTTGCACCTATCGACCTTATTCTGCTGAAAGATTGCTTATGGTATGACGCGCAAAGCCTGAATCTGATGCAGCAACAAATCGAAATATTGATGACCGGGCACGCCTGGCAGCAGCAGACAATGTTGACTCGCCTTGGGGCAATAATGCAGCGTCGCATCCAGCTACAGCAGCAGCAAAGTGATAAAACAGCGTTCACGGTGATTCGTCAGGGCGGAATGTTCAGCCGCCGTCCTCATTATGATTTACCTCCGGAAGCCAACACTTCCGTACTGACGCTGCTACTGCAAAAACCCCTAAAGCTGCACGATATGGACGTTATCCATATTGCCTTTGAACGCGGCGCTCTGGAGCTGTGGCTGACTAAAGGCGGCGAGATCCGCGGAAAATTAAACGGTATCGGATTTGCCCAGACGCTGAACATGGAAGTCGACAGCGCTCAGCACCTGGTCGTACGCGACGTCAGCTTGCAAGGTTCTCGACTGGCGTTACCCGGTGCATCAGAAGAAGGCATGCCCAGTGAGATAAAACAGCAGCTTGAAGCGCTCGACAACGAATGGCACCAGCAGCACAGCGAATTCAGTGAACAGCAAAAATGTCTGTTTATCCATAGTGACTGGTTAGGCCGCATTGAAGCCAGCCTGCAGGACGTCGGTACACAGATCCGACAGGCACAACAATGCTGACCCTTGATACGCTGAATATCATGCTGGCGGTCGGCGAAGAGGGGATGATCGAAGAGATGATCATCGCACTGCTGGCTTCCCCGCAGATGGCGGTCTTTTTCAAAAAATTTCCCCGGCTAAAAAAAGCGATTACTGACGATGTTCCCCGCTGGCGTGAAGCGTTACGTAGCCGCCTCAAAGATACCCACGTACCGCCGGAGCTAACAGAAGAGGTAATGTGCTATCAGCAAAGCCAGCTCCTCTCCACTCCGCAGTTTATCGTCCAGCTACCGCAAATCTTAGCGCTCCTGCACCGACTCCACTCACCATGGGCTGGGCAAGCGCAGCAACTGGTCGATGACAACAGTACTTTTACGCCCGCACTGCATACACTGTTTCTCCAGCGCTGGCGCCTGAGCCTGGTGGTTCAAACCACCACGCTTAATCAGCAGCTACTGGAAGAAGAACGCGAACAGTTGCTCAGTGAAGTGCAGGAACGGATGACGCTCAGTGGCCAACTGGAACCTGTGCTGGCGGAAAATGACAACGCAGCGGGTCGTTTGTGGGACATGAGCGCAGGTCAAATCAAGCGCGGTGATTATCAGCTGATGGTGAAATACGGTGAGTTTCTAACGCAACAACCCGAACTTCAACGGCTGGCCGAACAGTTGGGGCGCTCCAGAGAAGCGAAATCCGTGCCGCGTAAAGATGCGCCAATGGAAACATTCCGTACGCTGGTGCGTGAACCGGCCACCGTCCCGGAACAGGTGGATGGCATTCAACAAAGCGATGATATCCTGCGTTTACTCCCCCCCGAACTGGCCACGTTGGGTATTACCGAACTGGAATATGAGTTCTATCGGCGGCTGGTGGAAAAGCAGCTCCTGACATACCGCCTGCATGGAGAAGCCTGGCGCGAGAAAGTCACAGAGCGGCCGGTTATACACCAGGATTTTGACGAACAACCTCGTGGACCGTTTATTGTCTGTGTCGATACCTCGGGATCGATGGGCGGATTTAACGAACAGTGTGCGAAAGCCTTTTGCCTCGCACTCATGCGCGTTGCACTCGCCGATAACCGTCGCTGTTTCATCATGCTATTTTCAACAGAAGTCGTGCGCTATGAGCTATCCGGTCCGGAAGGCATTGAGCAGGCAATCCGTTTTTTAAGCCAGCGTTTTCGCGGCGGTACTGACATTGCCAGTTGCTTTCGCGCCATTATTGAACGTATGCAAGGTCGGGAATGGTTTGATGCAGATGCGGTGGTGATTTCGGATTTTATCGCCCAGCGATTACCCGATGAAGTTGTCAACAAAGTGGGGGAATTACAGCGGGTACATCAGCACCGTTTTCATGCGGTCGCGATGTCAGCACACGGCAAACCCGGCATCATGCGCATTTTCGATCATATCTGGCGCTTTGATACCGGGATGCGAAGCCGCCTGCTCAGACGCTGGCGGCGTTAATTTTTTACAGCAGAGAAGCGACGCTTTCACGGACCTGTGCAGGCCACACACCGCACTGAACCTGGCCAATGTGCGGCAACTGCAGCAGCAGCATAGTCAGGCGTGACTGCCCAATACCGCCGCCAATAGTCTGCGGCATTTCGCCACGCAACAGTGCCTGGTGCCACTCCAGACTCAGGCGGTCTTCATCACCGGTCAGAGCAAGCTGGTGTTTCAGCGCATCGGCATCCACGCGGATCCCCATCGAAGACAGTTCAAACGCATCTTCCAGAACAGGGTTCCACACCAGGATATCACCGTTCAGACCAGCATGGCCCAGCTCGGAAGCGGAACTCCAGTCATCATAATCCGGAGCACGAACGTCATGACGGTGACCGTCGCTAAGTTTGCCGCCGATCCCGACCAGGAACACCGCGCCCAGCTCTTTTGCGATCGCACGTTCACGACCTTTTGCATCAAGATCCGGGTAGCGAGATAACAGCTCCTGGCTATGCACAAAGTGGATCTGCTCTGGCAGGAACGGTGCCAGACCAAATTCTTTGCTTACCGCAGCTTCGGTTGCCTTAATTCCCGCCCAGATAGCCTCTACAGTGCTTTTCAGAGTGGAGAATTGACGCTCACCGTCACCCATAACGCGCTCCCAGTCCCACTGGTCAACATAGACCGAGTGAAGCGGAGAGAGACGGTCCTCATCCGGGCGCAGAGCTTTCATATGCGTGTACAGCCCCTCGCCCGCGCTGAAGTCGTGTTGTCCCAGCGTTTGACGCTTCCACTTCGCCAGTGAATGAACCACTTCGAACTGAGCGTCTGGTAATGCTTTCACTTTCACCTGCACCGCTTTTTCACAGCCAGACAAGTTATCCTGCGTGCCATCTCCTACGCGGCTGAGGATCGGTGCCTGAACTTCGATCAGACCTAAACGCTCCTCCAGTTGACGAGAAAAATGAGATTTCACGAAGCTAATTTGACGTTGTTTGGCAATGTAAGCGGTTTTCATTATGTTTACTCCTGTGTCCTGTTGCCTATGATTAAGCAACAGAATGAGGGTAATATTCAATAATCAACAAACAAAAAGCCAGGTTCGATTTTGATTCGTTAAAATTTAACGCTAAAATAGAGTGAATCATCAATCTACATAAGAAAAACCTATGGAAAATTATCAGATCGACAATCTGGACCGCGGCATCCTTGATGCCCTGATGGAAAATGCCCGTACCGCCTACGCCGAACTGGCAAAACAGTTTGGTGTCAGCCCGGGTACCATCCACGTACGCGTTGAAAAGATGAAGCAGGCTGGGATCATTACCGGCGCACGTATTGATGTCAGTCCAAAACAACTGGGTTATGACGTCGGCTGCTTTATTGGCATCATCCTGAAAAGTGCTAAGGATTATCCATCTGCATTAGCCAGACTGGAAAGTCTCGATGAAGTGACCGAGGCGTATTACACCACCGGACATTACAGCATCTTTATTAAGGTGATGTGTAAATCTATCGATGCTCTGCAACAAGTACTTATCAACAAGATCCAAACAATTGATGAAATTCAATCCACAGAAACCTTGATCGTCTTGCAGAACCCGATCATGCGTACTATCAAGCCCTGATCGCTTTTTTTAATCCCCTATTTTTCCACAGGTAGATCCCAGCTCGCTCACAGCGTACAATGCTGCCTCTTCATCGAGGTAGCGATCAATGGCAGATATCACTCTTATCAGCGGCAGCACGCTTGGCAGTGCGGAATATGTAGCAGAACATTTGGCTGAACAGCTGGATGACGCTGGTTTTTCCAGCGAAATACTGCATGGACCGATGCTCGACGAGGTTCCAACTCAAGGGGTCTGGCTGGTAATCAGCTCAACGCACGGTGCGGGAGACATTCCTGATAACCTGCAACCTTTATATGACGCATTGCGCGAGCAGAAACCGGATCTTTCGCAGGTACGCTTTGGTGCCATCGGCATTGGTAGCCGTGAATATGACACGTTCTGCGGTGCGATTGACAAGCTGGAAGCTGAACTGAAGGCCTGCGGGGCGAAACAGATCGGTGAAACGCTCAGGATCAACGTACTGGAACATGAGATTCCGGAAGATCCGGCTGAAATTTGGTTGGGATCCTGGCATCCATTGCTCAGAGATTTGTAAAGATCGTACTTTTTTATGTGGATAACTCTGGTTAAAAGCTTGGATCAACCGGTAGTTATCCAAAGAATAACTGTTGTTCAGTTTTTGAGTTGTGTATAACCCTTCATTCTGATCCCAGCTTATACGGACCAGGATCACCGATCATTCACAGCTAATGATCCTCAACAACCCGTTGATCTTATTCAAAGGATCGCCCTTATCCACAGATAGTTGCGATCCTAATAAGAGATCACAATAAAACAGATCTCTAAATAAAAAGATCTTCTTTTTAATACCCAGGATCCGAGGTCTTTCTCCATCGACTAAAGTTGAGTAGAATCCACGGCCCGGGCTTCAATCCATTTTCACACCGCGTTATGCGAGGCAATTACCATGTTTTATCAGGATCCTTTTGACGTCATCATCATTGGCGGGGGTCATGCAGGCACCGAGGCCGCAATGGCCGCGGCGCGAATGGGTCAACAGACTCTGCTTTTGACACACAATATCGACACTCTGGGGCAAATGAGCTGCAACCCAGCGATTGGCGGCATTGGGAAGGGACACCTGGTAAAAGAAGTGGATGCGCTTGGCGGCCTGATGGCAACCGCGATCGACCATGCCGGTATCCAGTTTAGGATACTAAACGCCAGCAAAGGCCCGGCAGTTCGCGCCACTCGTGCTCAGGCGGATCGCGTGCTCTATCGTCAGGCGGTACGTACTGCGTTGGAGAACCAGCCGAATCTGATGATCTTCCAGCAAGCGGTTGAAGATCTGATTGTTGAAAACGATCGTGTTGTGGGTGCGGTGACTCAGATGGGTCTGAAGTTCCGTGCCAAAGCGGTTGTATTAACCGTAGGGACCTTCCTCGACGGGAAAATTCACATTGGTTTGGACAACTACAGCGGTGGCCGTGCTGGCGATCCGCCGTCTATTCCACTGTCACGTCGCCTGCGTGAGCTTCCGCTGCGCGTTAGTCGTTTGAAAACAGGTACACCGCCGCGTATTGATGCGCGTACCATCGATTTCAGCGTACTTGGCCAGCAAAACAGCGATAACCCGATGCCGGTCTTTTCGTTCCTTGGCGATGTTTCTCAACATCCGCGCCAGATGCCGTGCTACATCACGCATACTAACGAGAAAACCCATGACGTGATCCGTAATAACCTCGATCGTAGCCCGATGTATGCTGGCGTGATCGAAGGTATAGGCCCACGTTACTGCCCGTCGATCGAAGACAAAGTGATGCGCTTTGCCGATCGTAACCAGCACCAGATCTTCCTTGAACCGGAAGGTCTGACGTCTAACGAAATTTACCCGAACGGTATTTCCACCAGCCTGCCGTTTGACGTGCAGATGCAAATTGTCCGCTCCATGCAGGGGATGGAAAACGCCAAAATTGTTCGTCCTGGCTATGCTATTGAATATGATTTCTTCGATCCACGCGACCTGAAGCCAACTCTGGAAAGTAAATTCATTCAGGGTCTGTTCTTTGCCGGTCAGATTAACGGTACAACCGGTTACGAAGAAGCCGCCGCGCAAGGTTTGCTGGCGGGTCTGAACGCCGCACGCCTGTCCGCTGACAAAGAGGGGTGGGCTCCTGCGCGTTCTCAGGCCTATCTTGGTGTGCTGGTGGATGACCTGTGTACGTTGGGCACTAAAGAACCGTACCGCATGTTTACTTCGCGCGCAGAATACCGTTTGATGCTGCGCGAAGATAACGCCGATCTCCGTCTGACCGAAATTGGTCGTGAACTGGGTCTGGTGGGGGATGAACGCTGGGCGCGCTTCAATGAAAAACTGGAACGCATCGAACAAGAACGTCAGCGTTTGAAATCAACCTGGGTGAACCCGCTTGCTGAATCTGCTGCGGAAGTGAACGCGCACCTGGCAACGCCGCTGTCACGCGAGGCCAGTGGTGAAGATCTGCTGCGTCGTCCGGACATGACCTATGCGCAGCTGACATCATTGTCCGCATTTGCACCAGCGCTTGATGATCCTCAGGCGGCTGAACAGGTTGAGATTCAGGTTAAGTACGAAGGTTATATTGCCCGTCAGCAGGATGAAATCGAAAGACAACAGCGCAATGAGAACACGTTGCTGCCTGCGACTCTGGATTATCGTCAGGTTTCCGGTTTGTCGAATGAAGTTATTGCCAAGCTGAACGATCACAAACCTGTGTCAATCGGCCAGGCATCGCGCATTTCTGGTGTCACGCCTGCCGCCATCTCCATTCTGCTGGTTTGGCTGAAAAAACAAGGTATGCTGCGCCGTAGCGCTTAATCACACTATTTGGGCGGGGGCGCTACGCTTGCCCGCCCTGCAAATTTGTCGACCCGATAAGCTATAGCGCAGCGGGTAATTGATTATTAACAGGTAACGACCGTGCTCAACAAACTCTCTCGTCTGCTGGCTGATGCTGGTATTTCTCTTACCGATCACCAGAAAAATCAGCTGATTGCGTATGTCGATATGCTGCACAAATGGAATAAAGCGTACAACCTGACATCGGTGCGGGACCCCAACGAAATGCTGGTGCGCCATATTCTGGACAGCATTGTGGTCGCACCCCATCTGCAGGGCGAACGTTTTATTGATGTCGGCACGGGACCGGGCTTACCGGGAATTCCACTTTCTATCGTGCGTCCTGAGGCGCATTTTACTCTGCTGGATAGTCTGGGAAAACGCGTACGCTTTCTGCGTCAGGTACAACATGAGCTTAAACTGGACAACATCACTCCAGTACAAAGCAGGGTAGAAGAATTCCCTTCTGAGCCACCTTTTGATGGTGTGATAAGCCGTGCTTTTGCGTCTCTTAACGACATGCTGAGCTGGTGCCACCATTTACCCGGTCAAAATGGACGTTTTTATGCTTTAAAAGGGCAATTACCGGAAGATGAGATCGCCACACTGCCTGCGGCGTTCAGCGTAGAATCAGTTGTAAAATTACGGGTTCCACAACTGGATGGTGAGCGCCATTTGGTGGTTATTAAGCCAAACAAAATTTAATATTTATCAAAAAAAACAGAAAAAAAGCGGGCCTTCAGGTGTTAAATACCGGGGGGTATAGGGGGGGGAAGTGGTGTTACATTTCACCTCTGTCTTACTGTTTTGCATCATAACTATAACGTACCGTTTTTTGTTAAAAACGAAACAAGTCAACTGTGAAAATATCAGTCTGCTAAAAATAGAACCTAAGAATCACCGTTTTGTGTTAATTATTTATTATAAATGTCAATGAGCGGTTTTTTTGTTGTTAGGGGCTATTTCTAAAATAGTGACGGTTTTTACGCTTAAATATCAAAAAGATGAAAAGGCATCATTTGCCACGTAAATTAATTGAGCGAAGGTGAATATGTTCAATATGTGATCTGGTGCACGCTTTGTCGCCAGTGTTTACGCGGTATTTGCAGTTTTGCATGATCGTTCACAGTTTGCCAAAAAGTAATAAATGTGGCCTGGAGAAAAATATTTAAACATTTATTCACTTTTTAGCTACTTATTGTTTGAAATCACGAAGGCGCACCGTATAATTTGACCGCTTTTTGATGCTTGACTCTAAGCCATAAAGAACGTTTTATACGACACGCGGCATACCTCGAAGGGAGCAGGAGTAAAAACGTGATGTCTATGTCGCTCTTGAGTCGAAACGTTGCTCGTAAGCTTCTGCTCACACAGCTTCTGGCGGTAATAGCAAGTGGATTGCTGTTTAGCCTCAAAGACCCTTTCTGGGGCATCTCCGCATTATGCGGGGGATTGGCAGTGTTACTGCCTAATATGTTGTTTATGATATTTGCCTGGCGTCACCAGGCACATACACCAGCAAAGGGCCGAGTGGCCTGGTCGTTCGCTTTCGGCGAAGCCTTCAAGGTGTTAGCGATGCTGGTTTTGCTTGTGGTGGCGTTGGCGGTTTTGAAGGCGGTGTTCTTACCGCTGATCGTTACGTGGGTTTTGGTGCTGGTGGTTCAGATACTGGCACCGGCTGTAATTAACAACAAAGGGTAAAAGGCATCATGGCTTCTGAAAATATGACGCCGCAGGAATACATAGGGCACCATCTGAATAACCTTCAGTTGGACCTGCGTACTTTCTCGCTGGTAGATCCGCATAACCCCCCAGCCACCTTCTGGACGCTCAATATTGACTCCATGTTCTTCTCGGTGGTGCTGGGTCTGTTGTTCCTGCTTATGTTCCGTAGCGTGGCCAAAAAGGCAACCAGCGGCGTACCAGGGAAATTTCAGACCGCGATTGAGCTGGTAATCGGCTTTGTTCATGGCAGTGTCAAAGACATGTACCATGGCAAAAGCAAGGTTATCGCACCGCTTGCCCTGACGATCTTCGTCTGGGTCTTCCTGATGAACCTGATGGATTTACTGCCAATCGACCTGCTGCCGTATATTGCTGAGCATATACTGGGCCTGCCGGCGCTGCGCGTAGTTCCGTCTGCGGACGTAAACATCACCCTGTCGATGGCGCTGGGCGTGTTTATCCTGATTCTGTTCTACAGCATCAAAATGAAAGGCATCGGCGGCTTCGCGAAAGAGTTGACGCTGCAGCCGTTCAATCACTGGGCGTTCATTCCTGTCAACTTAATCCTTGAAGGGGTAAGCCTGCTGTCCAAACCAGTTTCTCTTGGTCTGCGACTGTTCGGCAACATGTACGCTGGTGAGCTGATTTTCATTCTGATTGCTGGTCTGTTGCCGTGGTGGTCACAGTGGATTCTGAATGTGCCGTGGGCCATTTTCCACATACTGATTATCACGCTGCAAGCCTTCATCTTCATGGTTCTGACGATTGTCTATCTGTCGATGGCGTCTGAAGAGCATTAATTTACCAACACTACTACGTTTTAACTGAAACAAACTGGAGACTGTCATGGAAAACCTGAATATGGATCTGCTGTACATGGCTGCCGCTGTGATGATGGGTCTGGCGGCAATCGGTGCTGCGATCGGTATCGGCATCCTCGGGGGTAAATTCCTGGAAGGCGCAGCGCGTCAACCTGATCTGATTCCTCTGCTGCGTACTCAGTTCTTTATCGTTATGGGTCTGGTGGATGCTATCCCGATGATCGCTGTAGGTCTGGGTCTGTACGTGATGTTCGCTGTCGCGTAGTAAGCGTTGCTTGAATTAAGAGCAATATCAGAACGTTAACTAGATAGAGGCATTGTGCTGTGAATCTTAACGCAACAATCCTCGGCCAGGCCATCGCGTTTGTCCTGTTCGTTCTGTTCTGCATGAAGTACGTATGGCCGCCATTAATGGCAGCCATCGAAAAACGTCAAAAAGAAATTGCTGACGGTCTTGCTTCTGCTGAACGAGCACATAAGGATCTTGACCTTGCAAAGGCCAGCGCGACTGACCAGCTGAAAAAAGCGAAGGCGGAAGCTCAGGTAATTATCGAGCAGGCAAACAAACGCCGCGCTCAGATCCTGGACGAAGCTAAAACTGAAGCAGAGCAGGAACGTACTAAAATCGTGGCACAAGCGCAGGCGGAAATTGACGCCGAGCGTAAACGTGCTCGCGAAGAGCTGCGTAAGCAAGTTGCTGTCCTGGCTGTTGCTGGCGCCGAGAAGATCATCGAACGTTCCGTGGATGAAGCTGCTAACAGCGACATCGTGGACAAACTTGTCGCTGAACTGTAAGGAGGGAGGGGCTGATGTCTGAATTTATTACGGTAGCTCGCCCCTACGCCAAAGCAGCTTTTGACTTTGCCGTTGAGCACCAAAGCGTTGACCGTTGGCAGGATATGCTGACGTTTGCCGCTGAGGTGACGAAGAACGAACAAATGGCAGAGCTTCTCTCTGGCGCGCTGGCGCCGGAAACGCTCGCTGAGTCGTTTATCGCAATCTGCGGTGAGCAGTTGGACGAAAGCGGTCAAAACCTGATTAAGGTAATGGCTGAAAATAACCGTCTTAATGCGCTCCCGGATGTTCTTGAGCAGTTTATTCACCTGCGTGCAGCCAGTGAGGCTATCTCTGAGGTAGAAGTCACTTCTGCCAATGCACTGAGTGATGAACAGCTTACGAAGATTAGTGCAGCGATGGAAAAACGTCTGTCACGCAAAGTTAAGCTGAATTGCAAAATCGATAAGTCTGTAATGGCAGGCGTAATCATCCGTGCGGGTGATATGGTCATTGATGGCAGCGTACGCGGCCGTCTTGAGCGCCTTGCAGACGTCTTGCAGTCTTAAGGGGACTGGAGCATGCAACTGAATTCCACCGAAATCAGCGAACTGATCAAGCAGCGCATTGCTCAGTTCAGTGTTGTGAGTGAAGCTCACAACGAAGGTACTATTGTTTCTGTAAGTGACGGTGTTATCCGCATCCACGGTCTTGCTGACTGTATGCAGGGGGAAATGATCTCTCTGCCGGGTAACCGTTACGCTATCGCACTGAACCTGGAGCGCGACTCCGTAGGTGCAGTTGTGATGGGTCCATACGCTGACCTCGCCGAAGGCATGAAGGTTAAGTGTACGGGTCGTATTCTGGAAGTTCCGGTTGGCCGTGGCCTGCTGGGTCGTGTGGTGAACACTCTGGGTTCCCCAATTGACGGTAAAGGTCCGGTTGATAACGATGGCTTCTCGCCAATCGAAGTTATCGCACCAGGCGTAATCGAACGTCAGTCCGTAGATCAGCCGGTACAGACCGGTTATAAATCCGTTGATGCCATGATCCCAATCGGTCGTGGCCAGCGTGAGTTGATCATCGGTGACCGTCAGACCGGTAAAACCGCGATGGCAATCGATGCCATCATCAACCAGCGTGACTCCGGCATCAAATGTGTGTACGTGGCTATCGGCCAGAAAGCGTCCACCATTTCTAACGTGGTTCGTAAACTGGAAGAACATGGCGCACTGTCCAACACCATCGTTGTTGTGGCGACCGCGTCTGAATCTGCTGCACTGCAATACCTGGCACCTTATGCCGGTTGCGCAATGGGCGAATACTTCCGTGACCGCGGTGAAGATGCACTGATCGTTTATGATGACCTGTCCAAACAGGCTGTTGCTTACCGTCAGGTTTCCCTGCTGCTCCGTCGTCCACCAGGACGTGAAGCATTCCCAGGCGACGTATTTTACCTCCACTCTCGTCTGCTGGAACGCGCATCCCGCGTTAACGCGGAATACGTTGAGAAATTCACCAATGGTGAAGTCAAAGGTAAAACCGGCTCCCTGACCGCACTGCCGATTATCGAAACCCAGGCGGGTGACGTTTCTGCGTTCGTTCCGACCAACGTAATTTCCATTACCGATGGTCAGATCTTCCTGGAAACCAACCTGTTCAACTCCGGTATTCGTCCGGCAGTTAACCCGGGGATCTCCGTATCTCGTGTAGGTGGTGCAGCGCAGACCAAGATCATCAAGAAACTGTCCGGTGGTATCCGTACCGCTCTGGCACAGTATCGTGAACTGGCAGCGTTTTCTCAGTTCGCTTCCGACCTTGACGAAGCTACGCGTAAGCAGCTGAGCCACGGTCAGAAAGTAACTGAACTGCTGAAGCAGAAACAGTATGCCCCAATGTCTGTTGCACAGCAGGGTGTGGTGCTGTTTGCGGCTGAACGCGGTTACCTCGAAGATGTGGAACTGGCGAAAATCGGTAGCTTCGAAGCGGCTCTGCTGGCTTACGTTGACCGTGATCACGCTCCGCTGATGCAAGAGATTAACCAGTCCGGTGGCTATAACGATGAAATCGAAGGCAAGCTGAAAGCTATCCTCGATTCCTTCAAAGCAACCCAGTCCTGGTAACGTCTGGCGGTCTGTCTTAGGGCGGACCGCAAGGCATTGAGGAGAAGCTCATGGCCGGCGCAAAAGAGATACGTAGTAAGATCGCAAGCGTCCAGAACACGCAGAAGATCACTAAAGCGATGGAGATGGTCGCCGCTTCCAAAATGCGTAAATCGCAGGATCGCATGGCGGCCAGCCGTCCTTATGCAGAGACCATGCGCAAAGTGATTGGTCACCTTGCGAATGGTAATCTGGAATATAAGCACCCTTACCTGGAAGAACGCGACGTTAAGCGCGTGGGCTACCTGGTGGTGTCGACCGACCGTGGTCTGTGCGGTGGCTTGAACATTAACCTGTTTAAAAAGCTGCTGGCGGATATGAAAACATGGTCCGATAAAGGCGTTCAGTGCGACATCGCAATGATCGGCTCAAAGGGCGTGTCTTTCTTTAATTCCGTAGGCGGTAACGTGGTTGCTCAGGTAACCGGTATGGGGGATAACCCTTCCCTGTCCGAACTGATCGGCCCGGTTAAAGTGATGCTGCAGGCCTACGATGAAGGTCGTCTGGACAGACTGTACGTTGTCAGC
This sequence comes from Citrobacter sp. Igbk 16, assembly GCF_028069755.1. NCBI lineage: Bacteria > Pseudomonadati > Pseudomonadota > Gammaproteobacteria > Enterobacterales > Enterobacteriaceae > Citrobacter > Citrobacter sp. Igbk 16. The sequence continues at coordinate 24,220 of NZ_JANEWJ010000018.1, forward strand.
AACAAATTTATTAACACCATGTCTCAGGTTCCGACTCTCACTCAGCTGCTGCCTTTACCGGCTTCAGAAGATGAAGAGTTAAAACAAAAAGCCTGGGATTACCTGTATGAACCAGACCCGAAACCGCTGCTGGATACCCTGCTGCGTCGTTACGTTGAATCTCAGGTTTATCAGGGCGTGGTAGAAAACCTGGCCAGCGAGCAGGCCGCACGTATGGTGGCGATGAAAGCCGCGACCGACAATGGCGGCAGCCTGATTAAAGAGCTGCAGTTGGTATACAACAAAGCTCGTCAGGCCAGCATTACTCAGGAACTCACCGAAATCGTCGGTGGTGCATCCGCGGTATAACCAGGTTAATTCGTAGAGGATTCAAGATGGCTACTGGAAAAATTGTCCAGGTAATCGGCGCCGTGGTTGACGTCGAATTCCCTCAGGATGCCGTACCGCGCGTGTACGATGCTCTTGAGGTTATGAATGGTAAAGAGAGCCTGGTGCTGGAAGTTCAGCAGCAGCTCGGCGGCGGTATCGTACGTACCATCGCCATGGGTTCTTCCGACGGTCTGCGTCGTGGTCTGGAAGTTAAAGACCTCGAACACCCGATCGAAGTCCCGGTAGGTAAAGCAACTCTGGGTCGTATCATGAACGTTCTGGGTCACCCGATCGACATGAAAGGCGATATCGGTGAAGAAGAGCGTTGGGCTATCCACCGCGCAGCACCTTCCTATGAAGAGCTGTCCAGCTCTCAGGAACTGCTGGAAACCGGCATCAAAGTTATCGACCTGATGTGTCCGTTCGCTAAGGGCGGTAAAGTTGGTCTGTTCGGTGGTGCGGGTGTAGGTAAAACCGTAAACATGATGGAGCTGATCCGTAACATCGCGATCGAGCACTCCGGTTACTCTGTGTTTGCGGGTGTGGGTGAACGTACTCGTGAGGGTAACGACTTCTACCACGAAATGACCGACTCCAACGTTCTGGATAAAGTATCCCTGGTTTATGGCCAGATGAACGAGCCGCCGGGAAACCGTCTGCGCGTTGCGCTGACCGGTCTGACCATGGCTGAGAAATTCCGTGACGAAGGTCGTGACGTACTGCTGTTCGTCGATAACATCTATCGTTACACCCTGGCCGGTACGGAAGTATCCGCACTGCTGGGTCGTATGCCATCAGCGGTAGGTTACCAGCCGACCCTGGCGGAAGAGATGGGTGTTCTGCAGGAACGTATCACTTCTACCAAAACCGGTTCTATCACCTCCGTTCAGGCGGTATACGTACCTGCGGATGACTTGACTGACCCATCCCCAGCAACCACCTTTGCTCACCTGGATGCAACCGTGGTACTGAGCCGTCAGATCGCTTCTCTGGGTATTTACCCGGCAGTTGATCCGCTGGACTCCACCAGCCGTCAGCTGGATCCGCTGGTTGTTGGTCAGGAACACTATGACACTGCGCGTGGCGTACAGTCCCTGCTGCAGCGTTATCAGGAACTGAAAGACATCATCGCCATCCTGGGTATGGATGAACTGTCTGAAGAAGATAAACTGGTGGTAGCTCGTGCGCGTAAGATCCAGCGCTTCCTGTCCCAGCCGTTCTTCGTTGCGGAAGTATTCACCGGTTCTCCAGGTAAGTACGTTTCCCTGAAAGACACCATCCGTGGCTTTAAAGGCATCATGGAAGGCGAATACGACCACCTGCCAGAGCAGGCGTTCTACATGGTTGGTTCTATCGACGAAGCCGTAGAAAAAGCCAAAAAACTTTAACGCCTTAATCGGAGGGTGATATGGCAATGACTTACCACCTGGACGTCGTCAGCGCAGAGCAACAAATGTTCTCTGGTCTGGTCGAAAAAATCCAGGTAACGGGTAGTGAAGGTGAACTGGGTATTTTCCCGGGTCACGCACCGCTGCTCACCGCCATTAAGCCTGGTATGATCCGCATCGTTAAACAGTTCGGTCATGAAGAGTTTATCTATCTGTCCGGCGGCATTCTTGAAGTGCAGCCTGGCAACGTGACCGTACTGGCTGATACCGCGATTCGCGGTCAGGATCTCGATGAAGCGAGAGCCCTGGAAGCGAAACGCAAGGCTGAAGAGCATATTAAGAGCTCTCATGGTGACGTGGATTACGCTCAGGCATCTGCGGAACTGGCCAAAGCGATCGCGAAACTGCGCGTTATCGAGTTGACCAAAAAAGCGATGTAACACCGGCTTGAAAATACGAAAACCAGTCTGCTAGCAGGCTGGTTTTTTTTTGCCTGAGTTTTAGATATTTTGAAACTGAAAAGGTGTTTTGATTTTATGTGATCTGCATCACATAACTATTGATCGATTAAAAAATGAAGCGTAGACTTGTTTTTGTGATGTATGTCACATAATTAACTCAGATAAAAACAGGATACCAACATGAAATTGTTCAACAAAATCATCGCCCTTTTCAGCAGTATGGACGTTTAGTCATACCTGTCTGTTATGTGGCGCGAGGCTTCACATCGTTGAGAGCAAGCGCCATTTATTTAGCTCCTTACCCTCTTGTTTGTACACTCCTCCTCTCCCCCTAATTGTTACCTTCTCCATTTTTCTGCTTGTCACTGAATCATATAAAAAAATCGTGCGTTGCTTACCCAATTCTTTATTCATGGGGCAAAAAAATAGCAAAAACATTAACCTAAGGCTTTAATAAGAGCATGCTCCTGGTTTTTGGGAGACAAAAGGCGCCGATATAGTCGAAAATAGTGAGTTAATAGTTAGGGATTTTCCCCTATTGAACGTTTTATCTTCGGCCCATTTCATGATGAAAAAAATGTAGTATTTTCAATGTGAAAGGGTATAAATTCGTTCTCAAATGACAGTCAGGATGTGTATGTTGAATAATGCTATGAGCGTCGTGATCCTTGCCGCAGGCAAAGGTACACGTATGTATTCCGATCTTCCTAAAGTGCTGCACACTCTCGCAGGTAAAGCGATGGTGCAGCATGTTATTGATGCCGCTAATGAATTAGGCGCAACTCATGTACACCTGGTCTACGGGCATGGTGGTGATTTGCTTCAGCAGACGTTGAAAGATGGCAATCTGAACTGGGTTCTGCAGGCAGAGCAGTTGGGAACCGGTCATGCAATGCAGCAGGCTGCACCGTTCTTTGGTGATGACGAGGACATTTTAATGCTTTATGGCGATGTGCCGTTAATCTCCACCGAAACGTTACGCCGCCTGCGCGATGCTAAACCTCAGGGTGGTATTGGCTTATTAACCGTAAAACTGGACGACCCAACCGGCTATGGGCGCATTACGCGTGATAACGGCAAAGTTACTGGCATCGTTGAGCACAAAGATGCGACCGACGAGCAACGCCAGATCCAGGAAATTAACACCGGCATCCTGATTGCCAATGGCGCTGATATGAAGCGCTGGTTGTCTAAACTGACCAACAACAACGTGCAGGGTGAATATTACATCACCGATATCATTGCGATGGCGTACCAGGAAGGTCGCGAAATTGCTGCGGTACATCCGGCACGTATTAGCGAAACCGAAGGGGTGAATAACCGTCTTCAGTTATCCCGTCTTGAACGTGTCTATCAGTCCGAACAAGCAGAGAAACTGCTCTTAGCAGGCGTTATGCTGCGCGATCCAGCACGTTTTGATCTTCGCGGTTCGCTTATTCACGGGCGCGATGTTGAAATTGATACTAACGTTATCATTGAAGGCAATGTAACCCTTGGCGATCGCGTCAAGATTGGTACTGGCTGCATTATCAAAAACAGCGTAATTGGCGATGGCTGTGAGCTTAGCCCGTACAGCGTGGTGGAAGATGCCCATCTGGAAGCGGCCTGTACAATCGGGCCTTTTGCGCGTCTGCGCCCAGGCGCTGAGCTGCTGGAAGGTGCGCACGTGGGTAACTTCGTCGAAATGAAAAAAGCGCGTCTGGGTAAAGGTTCTAAAGCGGGTCATCTGACGTATCTCGGCGACGCTGAAATTGGCGATAACGTGAATATCGGCGCGGGTACGATTACCTGTAACTACGATGGCGCTAATAAGTTTAAAACCATTATTGGCGATGATGTTTTTGTCGGTTCTGATACTCAGCTGGTGGCTCCCGTCACCGTGGGTAAAGGCGCGACGATCGCTGCCGGAACCACAGTGACGCGTAATATTGCTGATAACGAACTCGTATTAAGCCGTGTACCTCAGGTCCATAAGCAGGGCTGGCAGCGCCCGGTGAAGAAGAAGTAATAATTTTTGCCTGATGGCGGTTTTGCCTTATCCGGCCTACGTGCGGCGACGTTTTGTAGGTTAATAAGTGCTTACGCTATCAGGCAGACAGGAGATGAGGGGATAACATAATCCTCCACTCTAAAAGCAGTACCTATAAAAATAACCCCACTCTCTACAAGGCTCGGGGCACCCGGAATACGGGGATTACCCAAAGTTTTTCGTGCTGTAGCAAGCGTAACCAACGTAGCTACGGAGTGAAAGACGAAGGGGAAACAGGTTGACCGACAACGACAGGCACAATGCCTAAATTCGGAATCAAAAAATATGTGTGGAATTGTTGGCGCTATCGCGCAGCGTGATGTAGCTGAAATCCTTCTCGAAGGTTTACGTCGTCTGGAATATCGTGGTTATGACTCAGCCGGCCTGGCTGTTGTTGATGCTGAAGGTAACATGACCCGTCTGCGTCGTCTGGGTAAAGTTCAGATGCTGACTGCTGCAGCGGAAGAACATCCGTTACACGGTGGTACGGGTATCGCCCACACCCGCTGGGCAACACATGGCGAACCTTCAGAAGCGAACGCGCATCCGCATGTTTCTGAGCACATTGTGGTGGTGCATAACGGCATCATCGAAAACCATGAACCGCTGCGTGAAATGTTGAAAGCGCGTGGTTACACCTTCGTATCTGAAACGGACACCGAAGTGATTGCTCACCTGGTGCACTGGGAGCTGGAACAGGGCGGTACACTGCGTGAAGCGGTACTGCGTACTATTCCGCAATTGCGCGGCGCATACGGTACGGTGATTATGGATACCCGTAATCCTGAAACACTGCTGGCGGCGCGTTCTGGTAGCCCGCTGGTTATCGGTCTGGGCATGGGTGAGAACTTTATCGCTTCCGACCAGCTGGCGCTGCTGCCGGTAACCCGTCGCTTTATCTTCCTGGAAGAAGGTGATATCGCCGAGGTAACGCGTCGTTCAGTCTCTATTTTTGACAAGACTGGCGCTGAAGTAAAACGCCAGGATATTGAATCTAATCTGCAATATGACGCGGGCGAAAAAGGTATTTATCGCCACTACATGCAGAAAGAGATCTATGAGCAACCGAACGCGATTAAAAATACGCTGACCGGGCGTATCAGTCATGGCGAAGTGGATTTAAGTGAGCTTGGCCCTAATGCCAACGCGTTGCTGTCTCAGGTTGAGCATATCCAGATTATTGCCTGCGGTACGTCATACAACTCAGGCATGGTATCCCGTTACTGGTTTGAGTCGCTGGCTGGCATTCCCTGTGATGTGGAAATCGCTTCTGAGTTCCGTTATCGCAAATCCGCTGTGCGTCGTAACAGTCTGATGATTACCCTGTCTCAGTCCGGTGAAACGGCGGATACCCTGGCGGGTCTGCGCTTATCTAAAGAGCTGGGCTATCTGGGGTCGCTGGCAATCTGTAACGTTCCTGGCTCTTCTCTGGTTCGTGAATCTGACCTGGCGATGATGACAAATGCCGGGACCGAAATCGGCGTGGCCTCAACGAAAGCATTTACCACCCAGCTGACAGTTCTGTTGATGCTGGTGGCGAAGCTGTCTCGTCTGAAAGGGCTGGATGCGTCTATTGAACAAGAGATTGTTCACGGGTTGCAGGCGCTGCCGAGCCGTATTGAGCAGATGCTGTCACAGGACAAACGTATTGCTGCATTGGCGGAAGACTTCTCTGACAAACACCATGCACTGTTCCTTGGTCGTGGTGATCAGTACCCTATTGCGCTGGAAGGCGCCCTGAAGCTGAAAGAGATTTCTTATATTCACGCAGAAGCGTATGCCGCTGGTGAACTGAAGCATGGTCCGCTGGCGCTGATTGACGCTGATATGCCGGTTATCGTGGTTGCACCGAACAATGAGTTGCTGGAAAAACTGAAATCCAACATTGAAGAAGTGCGTGCCCGTGGCGGCCAGTTGTACGTCTTCGCTGATCAGGATGCAGGATTTATCAGTAATGAAAATATGCACATCATCGAGATGCCGCATGTGGAAGAGGTGATTGCACCGATCTTCTATACCGTTCCGCTGCAGTTGCTTGCGTATCACGTCGCGCTGATTAAAGGTACTGACGTGGATCAGCCGCGTAACCTGGCAAAATCGGTTACTGTGGAATAAGCAATACCTCGCTGAACTGAAAATGCCCTGCTCAAAGCGGGGCATTTTTTTAAACGTGTTCTGTTTTTAATCAATTATCCCGCCTGTTTTATGTGACAGTCCGTCATCTTCAGCTACTGTTTTCAGTGTCATAAAAAGAAAATTTTGCCGAAATATGATTGTCGTACAATCAGTTAATTTGCTGTTTCTATGAGATTTTTAATTGTTCCTGGCGCATTATTTTTCATTGTCATAAAACTGTCATATTTCGTACATTTAACTGTCACCTGTTTGTCCTATTTTGCTCATCGTAGCCACTAAACAATGATTTACGAAAATCTTGCAGGAGACATTATGAAAGTTATGCGTACCACTGTCGCAACTGTTGTCGCCGCGACCTTATCTATGAGCGCGTTCTCTGCCTTTGCTGCAGCGAGCCTGACAGGTGCTGGTGCAACTTTTCCTGCGCCAGTGTATGCCAAATGGGCTGATACTTATCAGAAAGAGACCGGTAGCAAAGTAAACTACCAGGGTATCGGCTCCTCCGGTGGTGTAAAACAAATTACCGCAAATACCGTTGATTTCGGTGCATCAGATGCGCCGTTATCTGACGAGAAGTTGGCTCAGGAAGGCCTGTTCCAGTTCCCGACAGTGATCGGCGGTGTGGTGCTGGCGGTGAATATCCCTGGCCTGAAGTCCGGTGAGCTGGTGCTTGACGGTAAAACCTTGGGCGATATCTACCTCGGCAAAATTAAGAAGTGGGATGATGAGGCCATCACCAAACTGAACCCGGGTCTGAAGCTGCCTTCTCAGAACATTGCCGTTGTGCGTCGTGCAGATGGTTCCGGTACCTCCTTCGTCTTCACCAGCTACCTGGCGAAAGTGAACGAAGAGTGGAAATCTAAAATTGGCGCAGGCTCTACTGTGAACTGGCCGACCGGTCTGGGCGGTAAAGGTAATGACGGTATCGCTGCGTTCGTACAGCGTCTGCCAGGCTCTATTGGCTACGTTGAGTATGCTTATGCTAAGCAGAACAACCTGGCATACACCAAACTGGTTTCTGCTGATGGCAAACCGGTAAGCCCGACAGAAGAAAACTTTGCCAATGCGGCTAAAGGTGCTGACTGGAGCAAAACCTTCGCTCAGGATCTGACGAACCAGAAAGGTGACAATGCGTGGCCAATCACTTCCACCACCTTCATCCTGGTTCATAAAGAGCAGAAGAAACCAGAGCAAGGCGTTGAAGTGCTGAAATTCTTTGACTGGGCATATAAAAATGGCGGCAAACAGGCTAACGACCTGGATTACGCCAGCTTGCCGGATAGCGTGGTTGAGCAGATTCGTGCTGCATGGAAGACCAACGTGAAAGACAGCAGCGGTAAAGCGCTGTACTAACAGGATATTTTTGACGAAGATGGCGGGTGGCGCTGGCGCTTTCCCGCCCTACGGTTCATCCTGTAGGCCCGGTAAGCGCCAGCGCCACCGGGCATATTCGTAAGACGTCTCAAACAGAAGAGTGATTTATGGCTGCAACCAAGCCTGCTTTTAACCCACCGGGTAAAAAGGGTGACATGATATTCAGCGCGCTGGTAAAACTGGCTGCGCTGATTGTGCTATTGATGTTGGGTGGCATTATTGTCTCTCTGATCATCTCCTCCTGGCCAAGCATCCAGAAATTTGGTTTCTCATTCCTTTGGACCAAAGACTGGGATGCGCCAAATGATATCTACGGCGCACTGGTACCGATTTACGGTACGTTGGTCACCTCACTTATCGCACTGCTGATCGCAGTTCCGGTGAGTTTCGGTATTGCTTTGTTCCTGACGGAACTTGCACCTGGCTGGCTGAGACGCCCGCTGGGTATCGCTATTGAACTGCTGGCGGCGATCCCGAGTATCGTTTACGGCATGTGGGGTCTGTTTATCTTTGCCCCGCTGTTTGCGACGTATTTCCAGGAGCCGGTCGGTAATATTCTTTCCAACATTCCGTTTGTTGGCGCACTGTTCGCTGGCCCGGCATTTGGTATCGGTATTCTGGCTGCTGGCGTGATCCTCGCCATCATGATCATCCCGTACATTGCGGCGGTTATGCGTGATGTATTCGAGCAAACGCCGGTACTGATGAAAGAGTCAGCCTACGGTATTGGCTGTACTACCTGGGAGGTTATCTGGCGTATCGTTCTGCCGTTCACCAAAAACGGTGTGATTGGCGGCGTAATGCTGGGTCTGGGTCGCGCGCTGGGTGAAACCATGGCGGTGACCTTTATCATCGGTAACACCTACCAACTCGACAGCGCATCGCTGTATATGCCGGGCAACAGTATCACCTCTGCGCTGGCAAACGAATTTGCTGAAGCGGAATCGGGTCTGCATGTTGCGGCACTGATGGAACTGGGTCTGATCCTGTTTGTGATCACCTTCATCGTACTGGCAGCGTCTAAGTTCATGATTATGCGCCTTGCGAAAAACGAGGGGGCACGCTAATGGCTACGCTGGAAATGCAAAACACCGCCGCACTGGCAGAATCACGCCGTAAAATGCAGGCGCGTCGCCGTCTGAAGAACCGCATCGCGCTGACGCTCTCGATGGCGACGATGGCATTTGGTCTGTTCTGGCTTATCTGGATCCTGATGTCCACGATTACCCGTGGCATTGACGGTATGTCGCTGGCACTGTTCACCGAAATGACTCCGCCGCCGAACACCGCGGGTGGTGGTCTGGCGAACGCGCTTGCCGGGAGTGGGCTGTTGATTCTGTGGGCGACCGTATTTGGTACACCGCTCGGTATTATGGCGGGCATCTACCTGGCGGAATACGGGCGTAAGTCCTGGCTGGCTGAAGTCATCCGCTTTATCAACGATATCCTGTTGTCTGCACCATCGATTGTGGTCGGTCTGTTCGTTTACACCATCGTGGTGGCAAAAATGGAACACTTCTCCGGCTGGGCGGGCGTGATTGCGCTGGCGCTGCTGCAGGTACCTATCGTTATTCGTACCACTGAGAACATGCTCAAACTGGTGCCGGATAGTCTGCGAGAAGCCGCCTATGCGTTGGGTACACCAAAGTGGAAGATGATTTCCGCGATCACCCTGAAGGCGTCTGTGTCGGGCATTATTACCGGCATTCTGCTGGCAATTGCCCGTATTGCTGGTGAAACGGCTCCGCTGCTGTTTACGTCGCTCTCCAACCAATTCTGGAGCACTGACATGATGCAGCCAATCGCCAACCTGCCGGTCACTATCTTTAAGTTTGCGATGAGCCCGTTTGCTGAGTGGCAACAACTGGCCTGGGCTGGGGTACTGATTATTACCCTGTGCGTACTGCTGCTGAACATTCTGGCGCGCGTGATTTTCGCGAAGAAGAAACACGGTTAATTTTTACGGCGTGGCTGATGCGGCGCCGGATGAGGAAGAGATTGAAATGAGTATGGTTGATACTGCCCCAGGTAAGATTCAGGTTCGTGATTTGAACTTCTACTATGGCAAATTCCATGCCCTGAAGAACATCAACCTGGATATTGCGAAGAACCAGGTAACGGCGTTTATCGGGCCGTCAGGCTGTGGTAAATCAACGCTGCTGCGTACCTTCAACAAAATGTTTGAACTGTACCCGGAGCAGCGTGCGGAAGGTGAAATCCTGTTGGATGGTGACAATATTCTCACCAATACCCAGGATATCGCGCTGCTGCGTGCCAAAGTCGGCATGGTTTTCCAGAAGCCAACGCCGTTTCCGATGTCTATCTACGACAACATCGCGTTTGGCGTGCGTCTGTTTGAGAAGCTTTCCCGTGCCGATATGGACGAGCGCGTGCAGTGGGCGTTGACCAAAGCCGCATTGTGGAATGAAACCAAAGATAAATTACACCAGAGCGGATACTCTCTCTCCGGTGGTCAGCAGCAGCGTTTGTGCATTGCGCGTGGTATCGCCATTCGCCCGGAAGTGCTTCTGCTTGATGAACCGTGTTCAGCGCTTGACCCGATCTCCACCGGGCGTATTGAAGAGCTGATCACTGAGCTGAAAGAGGATTACACCGTCGTTATCGTCACCCACAACATGCAGCAGGCTGCGCGTTGTTCTGACCATACGGCGTTTATGTACCTGGGCGAGTTGATTGAGTTCAGCAACACGGACGATCTGTTCACCAAACCCGCGAAGAAACAAACAGAAGACTACATTACTGGCCGCTACGGTTGATATGCCCGGGCATCTGGAGAAATGATGGATAACCTTAACCTTAATAAACATATTTCCGGTCAGTTCAACGCTGAACTGGAGAGCATTCGTACCCAGGTGATGACCATGGGCGGCATGGTTGAGCAGCAGCTTTCTGATGCGATTACCGCCATGCACAATCAGGACAGCGATCTGGCGAAGCGCGTCATTGAGGGCGATAAAAACGTCAACATGATGGAAGTGGCGATTGATGAAGCCTGCGTGCGTATCATCGCCAAACGTCAGCCGACAGCGAGCGACCTGCGCCTGGTGATGGCGATCATCAAAACCATCGCTGAGCTGGAGCGTATTGGTGACGTCGCGGATAAAATCTGCCGTACTGCGCTGGAGAAATTCTCCCAGCAGCATCAACCGCTGTTGGTCAGTCTGGAGTCACTGGGCCGTCACACCGTGCAGATGTTGCACGATGTGTTGGATGCCTTTGCGCGTATGGATCTGGATGAAGCGGTACGTATCTACCGTGAAGATAAGAAAGTCGACCAGGAATATGAAGGCATTGTGCGCCAGCTGATGACCTACATGATGGAAGATCCGCGCACTATTCCAAGCGTGCTGACCGCGCTGTTTTGCGCGCGTTCTATCGAGCGTATCGGTGACCGTTGCCAGAATATCTGCGAATACATTTTCTACTTCGTGAAGGGGCAAGATTTCCGTCACGTGGGCGGGGATGAGCTGGATAAGCTGCTGGCGGGTAAAGATCCGAAGGAATAAGCGGCTTGTTGCGTTCGCCGGGATCCCCCGGCGTCGCTATTGTAGGCCGGATAAGGCGTTAAGCCGCATCCGGCATTCTGCGCCATTCGCCCGGTGGCGCATGCTTACCGGGCCTACAAAAAATTACCGCGTAATATCCCAACCCCGCGCCTTCCACAATTCCGGCAACTGTGCCAAATCGGTAAAGGTCGTCACTTTAGGATGATCGATCGGTTTGTTGTGCGGATCGGCGCAGAAGTAAAAAACCTCCATTCCTGCAGCAATCCCCGCCTGGGCACCCGCACTGGAGTCATCGACCAGGATACAGTTCTCAACGTTGACGTTCATCGCTTTCGCCGCATGGAACATCAGTGCCGGGTCAGGCTTCCAGCGCTGAATATCATAACCGCTGAACAGTAAATCAGGAAAATGATGCAACATGCCCAGCTTACCCAATGAATGCTGCATTTTGCTGACCGGACCGTTAGACACCACGCACATTGGCACAGCCATGCTGTCCAGCAGTGTGTTCGCACCAGCAATGACTTCCAGCTCGGTATCGAACAGACGTGCGACCTCAGCACGGTAAACCGGTTCTAACTCGGTTTTTGCCAGTTCGACACCGTGTTCTTCGTTAATAATGTCGATGATTTCGTAGAGCTTTACCCCCTTGAAGCGTTTAAACGTCTCTTCAAGATCGAGCGTAATGCCGAACGCCTGGAACATGCTGACATACGCGCGAGAACAAATTACTTCACTGTCGACAAGGGTACCGTCACAGTCAAAAAATACGGCTTCTATCTGGGACATGTCATTTCCATTTTAACAAGTTTAACGTTTTCGTAATGCATATTGGGGGGACGCAATCGTTGCCGTATAAGCAAAATCAATGAAAAAAGTTGCTCATAACCCAACCCTATTGTCGCATTTTGGTATAGGATAGCGACGAATTTTCCCTCCTTGTTCGGAAATTGATAATGAGTCAACAACACACAACCCAGGCTTCTGGCCAGGGGATGCTGGAACGCGTGTTCAAACTGCGCGAGCATGGCACGACGGCACGGACCGAAGTGATCGCCGGTTTAACCACCTTCCTGACGATGGTGTATATCGTTTTTGTTAACCCGCAAATTCTTGGCGTAGCTGGCATGGACACCAGCGCCGTCTTTGTTACCACCTGTCTTATTGCTGCATTTGGTAGCATCCTGATGGGGCTGTTTGCCAACCTGCCGGTTGCGCTGGCACCTGCTATGGGTCTGAACGCATTCTTTGCCTTCGTGGTGGTCGGTGCGATGGGGCTGCCATGGCAGATTGGTATGGGCGCGATCTTCTGGGGCGCAATTGGTCTGCTGCTGCTGACGATTTTCCGCGTACGCTACTGGATGATTGCGAATATCCCGGTCAGTCTGCGCGTGGGCATCACCAGTGGTATCGGCCTGTTCATCGGCATGATGGGGCTGAAAAATGCCGGTGTTATTGTTGCGAACAAAGACACGCTGGTTTCCATCGGTAACCTGACTTCCCATAGCGTGCTGTTGGGGATTCTGGGCTTCTTTATCATCGCGATTCTGGCATCACGCAACATTCACGCGGCAGTGCTGATCTCCATTATTGTGACCACGCTGTTAGGGTGGATGTTGGGTGATGTTCATTACAGCGGTATCGTTTCTGCGCCGCCGAGCGTCACGTCTGTTATTGGTCATGTTGACCTGGCGGGGTCATTTAACATTGGTCTGGCGGGCGTTATTTTCTCGTTCATGCTGGTGAACCTGTTTGACTCCTCCGGTACGTTGATTGGCGTCACAGATAAAGCGGGTTTGGCAGATGCCAAGGGCAAGTTCCCGCGCATGAAGCAGGCTCTGTTTGTCGATAGCGTGTCGTCTGTTACCGGTGCGTTTATCGGCACTTCTTCCGTTACCGCATATATTGAATCCTCTTCCGGGGTTTCTGTCGGTGGACGTACAGGTCTGACAGCCGTGGTTGTCGGTCTGCTGTTCCTGCTGGTTATCTTCCTGTCACCGTTGGCGGGAATGGTGCCGGGCTATGCCGCAGCGGGTGCGCTGATTTACGTGGGCGTATTGATGACGTCCAGCCTGTCGCGCGTGAAGTGGGATGATCTGACTGAAGCTGTTCCGGCGTTTATTACCGCTGTGATGATGCCGTTTAGCTTCTCCATCACTGAAGGCATCGCGCTGGGCTTTATTTCCTACTGCGTGATGAAAATTGGTACTGGCCGTTTCCGCGATCTCAGCCCGTGCGTCATCGTTGTTGCGCTGCTGTTTGTGTTGAAGATTGTGTTTATCGACGCGCATTAATCGCTGTCTATTCGACCATAGCAAAACAAGCCCAGCATATCGCTGGGCTTTTTCTTTTACGCTTTTACGCGCTGAATATAATCACCGAACGCGGTCAGTTGGCCAGTCAGATGGTCCAGCGTGCTTTGGTCGATCACTTCGCCGGTCTGCGGGTCTACTTTATTCTGAATAACGCCGCCCATAAACTCTGGCTTGTTCATCACCATCGCATCAAGGAATACCAGAATTTGGCGCAGATGATACTGACAGCGAGCGCCGCCAATGGCGCCCATTGAGCTGGTCTGGATTAGCACCGGTTTGCCTGATAATGGTTGATCGGGCAGACGAGACAGCCAGTCGATGGCGTTTTTCAGCCCGCCAGGAACAGAATAGTTGTATTCCGGCGTGACGATAACGACGCCATCAGCCTTCCTGATTTGTTCCGCCAGCGCTTCTACACTTGCCGGAAACCCCTCTTCCTGCTGAAGGTCGGCATCGTACAGAGGAATATCCCCAATCGACGGTAACGCATTCACTTCCATCCCCGCGGGGGCAATTTTTGGCAGCGTACGGGCAACCATTCCATTAAACGAACCCTTGCGCAGGCTCCCCAGTAACGTAACAACATTCAATGTTTCAGACATGGTTACTCCTGTTTCATCATGAAGGTCAAATCAGTTAAGCGTATGGCTTTTTGCTGCGGATAATTGTGAAAACCGGATCAGGCGACCCGTTGGCTCATTCGCGCGGGTCTGGATATCAGGCAAGCTTTTCCAGTCCTGTTTACCATCAAACTCCCAAACCTTGAGTTTTTCAATGGTTGGCGTGACCGCGACCGACCACACCAGCACATCTTCGGCATCGCAAATGGCTTCTATCTGCGTAACGTGAGCACATCTCAGACGGCCCGCACCCGGTAATAGCTGGAGTTCACGTGGATCGTCATTGCACACGTCGCCAGTGAGCTTGAGAACGCTCTGGCGTAACGTAATGAGTTGAGCACGTGCTTCATTGGGGTCGTTTTGGTTATTGATCCACAGATTTTCGTTGCTGGAAAAGCGGTAGGTTTCTGTAGCATTCGGGGTATGGAACCCGCGGGTTGCTCGCTGAAGCTCCATATCCAGGCCGCATGAACCCTCTGTGGTAATCGCGACGCCGACGATATTCCCGGCATAGGAAATCGAAAAACCAGGCAGGTTTTTATCGCGAAAAATGGGTTTCCCTTTCGCCTCGGTAACAATCTCAGGCAATGTGCTGGTGCCGTAAAGCATAAACATCAGTTCAGCGAGAAGGCTTCGGGAGGCCAGAAAGCGTGTTCGGCGGTGAGTGGGTAGATTTCTTGCTTCAAAATGACATGGAGTAGGGAGACGAACTGAAACCAGGTGTCCCTCCGTAAGAATCCCTCTGGCAAAATGTGTCGCCATTTTTCGCTCCGTGATTAATGGTCCGTGATTATTATCAGAGTAACATTTACGCAGCTTATAGGCAGGCTTTACTGCCCAAAAAGTAAACGGAATCGGGATACATTACGCGACATTTACATTTCCACAGCCAGGGAGGTCAATAAAACAACAATATAGCAAAGGATCTTCATGACATCTCGCGATAGAGTGCCTTGATCGTCTCTTTCAGCCATACGATCTTAGGATTGTGGCTGTTGCGTTTATGCCAAAGGAGGGTGAACGGTACGCGCATTTTCTCCAGTTGCGCAGCATCAAAAGGCATTGGACGTGCCACGAGCGGAAGCTGGTGGAGTTGGTTGTAACGCTGACAATAGACCGGGGCGGTGGCTATTAATGCGTGATCGGGCTGCGCGGCCATAAACAGCGACTGCTCAAAGCCCGGGAGACACAATGCGATGTTACGCGCACGCCCCATCTCCTGAAGCACATCGTCCAGTGCCCAGGTGTCGCTCTGCTCCCAGCTAATGCTGATATGGGGATAGCGCAGGAATGTTTCCAGATTCCACTCTTCCTGCAATGCCGGATGGTCTTCACGTAACCAGACGCAGGGGAGATCGGAAAACAGGACCTCGTGGTCGATCGATAACGGTAGCAGACTCAGCAATTCTCGTGAGCGCGGGTGACTTTCACGCCCGGTAAAGCCGATATCGACCTCGCCACGGATAATGGCATCCAGCGAATCGTAATCCCAGTTGCGCACTTTGATCGTTGCCTGTGGATAACGCTGGTAGATCTGTTGGGAGAGCGCGTTAAACATGATCATCACCAGCGGCGTTTCAGCCACCAAATCAAACTTCAGCCCACGTGGTGCTTCATGGTGTGGCTTATCGAGCAATTGATTGCCCATCTGCATCCACTCCGCCAGGCTCTGTTCCATGTTGAGCATCAGCGGCGTTGGTGTTAGCCCCAGCGGGGTGTTAACAAACAACGGATCGTCAAACCAGGCTCTCAGCTTCGACAGCGATTTGCTGACCGCCGACGGCGTGACGTTCATCCGTTTGGCGGTTTTAGTGACACTGCGTTCCTGCATCAACAACTGCAGGCAGAGCAGCAAATTAAGATCGAGACTGCTGAGGGATTTCTTCATGAGTTGGCGTGGACCGGTTTGGTGCAACAGTGATAATCAGCATGATACTCACTATGCTACAGCCAATCAGAATCCCGATCAGCATATTCAGCGCATCGAGACCGAGGATGGCGGCCAACCAAATCCATAACGATGAACCGCAAACCTGGGCAATGCCTAATGCCGAGCTGGCGACGCCTGCGCGCAGCGAGAATGGCCCCAGCGCCTGGCTCATGGCAACGCCGAAACCGACTGAGAATCCGGCGCAGATTAAGGTTAACCCGAACAACGTTACAGCGTGCGTACTGGCAAGAGTTAACACGATGCCCGCAGCCAGGAACAATACCTGTGAAGTCAGCATCAGGATGCGGGGTTTAAAAATGCTCAGTGCGAATGGCGTTGAGAAGGAGACCGCCATACTGACACCCGCGGTCATCGCCATTGTCGTGGCGTACTCACCGCGGTCAAAACCCATCACTTCCATCAGCTGCACCGGAGAGGTATTCACAAAGGTCAGGATGACCGACACACTGAGGGTGGTAATTGCCAGGCGGCTAAGGAAAAAGCGGTTTACCAGTGATTCGGTAGTTTGGTTCTTTTGCACCGATGCCGGGAGCGTCGTTGGGCGCGATTCTCGCAGGATAAACACTGATAGCAGGCAAACGACCACACCCATACCCATCATCGTGTAGAACAGGCTCTGCCAGGGGTATTTGAGCATAATCAGATGCCCCATCACCGGAGCCAGTACCGGCACGATACAAGTGATACCGTTTAGCAGCGACAGCACCTTCGCACGGCGGCGATCGTCGAGTGTATCGCGCAGGATGGCGAAGGCCACCACGTAGCAGCAACCTGCCCCGATGCCCTGAACAAAACGGCCGACCAGGAACGGCGTACCGCTCTCGGCGAATGAACATAAGGCCGAGGCGATAATAAAGATCACCGCACCGACAATGGCGACCGGTTTACGACCCGACTGGTCAGCAATTTTACCGGCGAACAACATTGCCGTCGCCATCCCCGCCAGGTAGACCGAGAACGCGATATGCAACTGAGCCTCGCTGGCTTGTAAATCGGCAGCAATACGGGGCAATCCCACCAGATACATATCAATCCCGGCGGGATAAAGGAGAACAAGGGCAAAACTGCAGATTAGAAAGCGTGTCATAGCGGCCTCATGAGGAAAGTGGCGCTAAGAATACGGGGAGAGGAATGTCTGTGCGAGTTGCCATTTGGACAACAGTGATTTCCTTATGGGAAATTACTTGTTGCCGTATCCGGCCTACGGGGCCTGTAGGCCCGGTAAGCATCGTGCCACCGGGTAACACATCGTTATTTACCAATACAGAAGCTGGAGAAAATCCGCCCCAGCAGATCGTCGGAAGTAAACTCTCCGGTGATTTCACTGAGGTTTTGCTGTGCAAGGCGCAGCTCTTCCGCCAGCAATTCTCCGGCCCATGCTCCGAGTAGTTGGGCTTTGCCCTGCTGAAGATGTTCCGCTGCTTCTGCCAGTGCCTGCAGATGACGACGACGCGCCAGGAAGCCGCCTTCCATATTGGTTTCAAAGCCCATGCTCTGTTTGAGATGGTTGCGCAATACGTCAACACCTTCGCCGGTACGCGCAGAGAGGCGAACCAGTGAGTGGCCATTTACTTCGCTGAGACCCAGCGTTTCACCCGTGATATCCGCTTTGTTACGCACGACGGTAATCGGCAGTTTTGCAGGTAAACGCGCAATAAAGTCTGGCCAGATGTCTGCCGGGTCAACCGCGTCGGTGGTGGTGCCATCAACCATAAACAGTACGCGGTCAGCCTGTTCGATCTCCTGCCAGGCGCGTTCAATACCAATGCGTTCAACTTCGTCACTGGCGTCGCGCAGACCGGCGGTATCGATGATGTGCAACGGCATACCGTCGATATGGATATGCTCACGCAGCACGTCGCGGGTGGTGCCGGCGATATCGGTGACAATAGCTGCTTCACGGCCAGCGAGGGCGTTCAACAGACTTGATTTACCGGCGTTAGGACGCCCGGCAATCACCACTTTCATGCCTTCGCGTAGCAGGCTGCCCTGACGTGCTTCGGCACGCACGGCATCAAGATCGGCTATTACGCTATTGAGCTGGGCTTCAATCTTGCCGTCAGACAGGAAGTCAATTTCCTCATCAGGAAAATCAATCGCAGCCTCCACATAGATGCGCAGGTGAGTGAGTGCTTCCACAAGATGATTGACTCGTGCAGAAAACGCACCCTGTAAGGAATTTAGCGCCGAGCGTGCCGCCTGCTCAGAGCTGGCGTCGATCAGATCGGCAATTGCTTCAGCCTGGGCTAAATCGAGCTTATCGTTAAGAAATGCGCGCTCGGAGAACTCACCTGGTCTGGCAATGCGCAGGCCGGGAATGGTCAGAATACGTTTAAGCAGCAGATCGAGAATGACCGGACCGCCGTGACCCTGAAGCTCAAAGACGTCTTCACCGGTAAAGGAGTTCGGGCCAGGGAACCACAGCGCAATCCCCTGATCCAGCACGCTGCCATCCGCGTCTTTAAATGGCAGGTAGTCGGCATAACGCGGTTTTGGCAGTTTACCCAGTACGGTTTCGGCGACCTCGCGGGCTTTCAGGCCGGAGATGCGCAGAATACCCACACCACCACGTCCCGGTGGGGTTGCCTGAGCGACGATGGTGTCGTTATGGCTCATGATATGTCTCTTTGTCATGCAATAAAAAAGGCGGTCTAATGACCGCCCTTTGCTTTATGTTCCGTTTGCCGGATGGCGGTTTCGCCTAATCCGGCCTACACCGAATCAGGAGTTTTTCTTCTCGCGGCTATGCAGGCCACGTTTCTCCAGACCACGGTAAATCAGCTGTTGCTGAATAATGGTTACCAGGTTGCTGACGATATAGTACAGCACCAGACCTGATGGGAACCACAGGAAGAACACGGTGAAGATGACCGGCATAAAGGTCATGATCTTCTGCTGCATCGGGTCGGTCACGGTGGTCGGAGACATCTTCTGGATGAAGAACATCGTCACGCCCATCAGGATCGGCAGGATGTAGTACGGGTCCTGTGCAGACAGGTCATGGATCCACAGTGCGAACGGCGCATGGCGCAGTTCAATGGAGCCCATCAGCATGTAGTACAACGCCAGGAAGATTGGCATCTGGATGATCAGCGGGAAGCAGCCACCCAGCGGGTTAACCTTCTCAGCTTTGTACAGGGCCATCATTTCCTGGCTCTGACGCTGTTTGTCATCGCCCAGACGCTCACGCATTGCCTGAATCTTCGGCTGCAGCATACGCATCTTCGCCATGGAGGTGTACTGCGCTTTGGTCAGCGGGTACATGATGCCACGAACGATAAAGGTGATAACGATGATGGAGAAGCCCCAGTTACCCAGGAAGCTATGGATCCATTTCAGCAGTTTGAACAGCGGCTGAGAGATAAACCACAACCAGCCGTAATCCACGGTCAGATCCAGGTGCGGTGCAACGGCCGCCATTTTATCCTGAATTTCCGGGCCGACCCATAGGGTGCTGGTCATCGCGCCAGTCTGACCTGGCTGTACCAGTACCGGCTGAGATTTATAACCGATAGCGGCAATGCCATTACCCAGATTAGCGGTGTAGAAATTATTGGTGCCGTCGTTACGCGGAACCCATGCCGTTGCGAAATACTGTTGCAGCATTGCAACCCAGCCGTCTTTAGCATTGACGTTCAGGTTTTCGTTATCAGCAATGGTGTCGAATTTGTATTTCTCATACTTCTCATCAGGCGTGGAGTACGCTGCGCCACGGAAGGTATGCAGTGCAAAGTTGCTGCTACCGGTGTCGCGATGAGAGGGCAGATTGATGGATTGCTTCAACTGACCAAAGGTGGAGACTTCCAGCGGTTTCTCGCCGGCGTTCTGCACGCTGTAGTTAACGTTGACAGCATATTCACCACGTTTGAGGACAAACGTCTTCGTGAATGTGTTACCCGCTGCGTCAGTATAGGTCATCGGGATCTGCAGTTCGTTCTGACCATCAGCCAGTACAAAGGCGTCTTTTTCGACGTTGTACAGCGGACGCGGGCCGTTAGCCGGATTATCCGGGCCGTCACGACCTGTCAGGCCACTTTGTGCCTGGTAGATGAACTGTGGCGTGGTTTCCAGTAACTGGAACGGTTCGGTTGAACCCAGTTCTTTCGGGTACGCTGGCAGTGAAGCCTGTTCCACATCACCACCACGGGTGTTGATGGTCAGATCAAGCACGTCAGTTTTAACCGTAATCAGTTTCCCCTGGCCACTGGCCGGTACGCCCTGGTCGGCGGCGCTACCCGCTGCGGTGGTCGTTGTCTGCGTGGTCTGTTGGGCCTGAGGTTGCGGATTTTTATCCTGCTCCCAAGCTTGCCAGATCATGAAAGACACGAACAGCAAAGCGATGACTAAAAGATTGCGTTGCGAATCCATCGTTAGTGTTCTCTGGTATCAAATGGTCCGGGCGGGACGGGATCGTCACCACCAGGGTGTAAAGGGTGGCATTTTAATACGCGTTTCACCGTCAACCAACTGCCTTTTATCACTCCAAACCTGCGCAATGCCTCAATTCCGTAGCTCGAACAGGTTGGAGTGAAACGGCAATGCGGCCCAAGCAGCGGACTGATAAGGCGTTGATAGACCCGAATGAGGGCTATCAGGACCCGCGAGCCAGGCGACAATGGCGACGCCATAATTTTTCCAACGCTTCCGAGAGAGCACGGTTATCGAGGTCGGCAACCCCTTTTTTAGCCACCACCACGAAATCCATTGCTGGAAGCTCGTGCTGACGTAAACGAAAGCTTTCACGCGTCAGACGTTTAATCCGATTACGTTCATGCGCACGTTTAACATTTTTTTTGGCGACTGTAAGACCGATACGGGGATGCCCCAGCGAATTCAGGCGGCCGAGGATGGTGATTTGCGGCGTGCCAGCCCGTTGTGGCTGCTGGAAGACGAATGTGAAATGAGTGGGAGTTAACAAACGTAACTCCCTGGGAAATGCGAGCTTAACCACTCAGGGGCTAGCTTTTATTACTTAGAAACGGTCAGACGAGAACGGCCTTTAGCACGACGACGTGCCAGAACCTGACGACCATTTTTATTTGCCATACGAGCACGGAAGCCGTGAGAACGGTTGCGCTTCAGTACAGACGGTTGAAAAGTGCGTTTCATGGCGATTTCTACCTAAACTTGAATAAATTCACTGACTTTTGCGTATACCCGAACGAATTTCGAACGACTTACGCCACAGTGTGGGTGATTAAAGAGGCCGGATTGTAATAATTGTACACTCCGGAGTCAATTCTCTTTCCTTATATCCCGTTTTTTTTCACGTGGTTTTGTGTAAAAAACAGGCAGCGTTGACGCCGTAAGGCGACCGTTACTCGCTGGGGGTAAGAATTATACGGGCTGGTGGATAAAGCGCAAGGATCGCTCGGGATCTTTATTAGATCGATTAAGCAGTAAAGCATCTTTACTCATTAATTTTTTCAATATGCGCGCGAAAACCTGCAGCACTTCTCCAGGATCGTTTACACTTAGCCGATTCTGGATCATCCTGTGGATAAATCGGGAAGAATCTGTGAGAAACAGAAGATCTCTTTCTCAGTTTACGCTATGATCCGCGGTCCTGATCGTTTCATTGGATCCTGATCGGGTAAAAATTGCAGATAGCAATTCGCACGTCACCCTTTGCATAGGGTCTTGTCGATGTGCGTCAACAATCATGAATGTTTCAGCCTTTGTCATTTATCGACTTTTGTTCGAGTGGAGTCCGCCGTGTCACTTTCGCTTTGGCAGCAGTGTCTTGCCCGATTGCAGGATGAGTTACCAGCCACAGAATTCAGTATGTGGATACGCCCGTTGCAGGCGGAACTGAGCGATAACACGCTGGCTTTGTATGCGCCAAACCGTTTTGTGCTCGATTGGGTAAGGGATAAATACCTCAATAATATTAATGGATTGCTGAATAGTTTCTGCGGAGCAGATGCCCCACAGCTGCGTTTTGAGGTTGGCACTAAACCTGTCACGCAAACGCTGAAGACGCCGGTGAATAACATCGTTACACCTGCGCATGTGGCTCAACAAGTGCAACCGCAACGAGTCGCTCCGGCGGCGCGTCCCGGCTGGGATAACGTACCAGCCCCGGCAGAACCTACCTATCGCTCTAACGTCAACGTCAAACATACGTTTGATAACTTCGTTGAAGGTAAATCTAACCAACTGGCGCGCGCGGCGGCACGTCAGGTGGCGGACAATCCTGGCGGCGCCTACAATCCGTTATTCCTTTATGGTGGTACAGGTCTGGGTAAAACCCACCTGCTGCACGCTGTAGGTAACGGCATTATGGCGCGTAAGCCGAACGCAAAAGTGGTGTATATGCACTCCGAGCGTTTTGTGCAGGACATGGTTAAAGCCCTGCAAAACAATGCGATCGAAGAGTTTAAACGCTATTACCGTTCCGTTGATGCGTTGCTGATTGACGATATTCAATTCTTTGCCAATAAAGAACGTTCGCAGGAAGAATTTTTCCACACCTTTAATGCCCTGCTGGAAGGTAATCAGCAGATCATCCTGACATCGGATCGCTATCCGAAGGAGATCAACGGCGTTGAGGATCGTCTGAAATCCCGCTTCGGCTGGGGGCTGACCGTCGCGATCGAACCGCCTGAACTGGAGACGCGCGTAGCGATCCTGATGAAAAAAGCAGATGAAAACGACATTCGTCTGCCGGGTGAGGTGGCGTTCTTTATTGCCAAGCGCCTACGCTCTAACGTGCGTGAACTGGAAGGCGCACTGAACCGCGTGATTGCCAACGCTAACTTTACTGGCCGGGCGATTACTATCGATTTCGTGCGTGAAGCGCTGCGCGATTTGCTGGCATTGCAGGAAAAACTGGTCACCATCGACAATATTCAAAAGACGGTGGCGGAGTATTACAAAATCAAAATTGCGGATCTGCTTTCTAAGCGTCGATCTCGCTCGGTAGCTCGTCCGCGCCAGATGGCGATGGCGCTGGCAAAAGAGCTCACTAACCACAGTCTGCCGGAAATTGGCGATGCGTTTGGTGGGCGTGACCATACTACCGTGCTTCATGCCTGTCGCAAGATTGAGCAGTTGCGTGAAGAAAGCCATGATATTAAAGAAGATTTCTCCAATTTAATCAGAACATTATCTTCGTGACGCTATGAAATTTACCGTTGAACGTGAACATTTATTAAAACCGCTTCAGCAGGTCAGCGGCCCGCTGGGTGGTCGTCCTACACTGCCGATCCTCGGAAACCTGTTGCTACAGGTTGCGGATGGAACGCTTTCTCTGACCGGTACCGATCTCGAAATGGAGATGGTGGCACGCGTGGCGCTGATCCAGGCTCATGAGCCTGGTGCAACCACCGTTCCGGCGCGTAAATTCTTCGACATTTGTCGTGGGTTGCCGGAAGGTGCGGAAATTGCCGTTCAACTGGAAGGCGACCGTATGCTGGTGCGTTCTGGCCGCAGCCGTTTTTCGCTGTCCACATTACCTGCTGCTGACTTTCCGAATCTGGATGACTGGCAGAGCGAAGTCGAATTCACCTTGCCGCAGGCAACGATGAAGCGTCTGATTGAAGCCACGCAGTTCTCAATGGCGCATCAGGACGTGCGTTATTACTTAAACGGTATGTTGTTTGAAACTGAAGGCGAAGAGCTGCGTACCGTGGCGACCGATGGTCACCGTCTGGCTGTTTGTTCTATGCCGGTTGGTCAGTCCCTGCCTAACCATTCGGTGATCGTACCGCGTAAAGGTGTGATTGAATTGATGCGTATGCTCGACGGCGGCGACAATCCGCTGCGTGTGCAGATCGGCAGCAACAACATTCGCGCACACGTGGGCGATTTCATCTTTACCTCCAAACTGGTGGATGGCCGCTTCCCGGATTACCGTCGTGTACTGCCGAAGAACCCGGACAAACATCTGGAGGCGGGCTGCGATATTCTCAAACAGGCGTTTGCCCGAGCGGCAATTCTTTCTAACGAGAAATTCCGCGGCGTGCGTCTGTATGTCAGTGAAAATCAGCTCAAAATCACGGCCAACAACCCGGAACAGGAAGAGGCGGAAGAGATCCTCGACGTCACCTATCCGGGCACTGAACTGGAAATCGGTTTTAACGTCAGCTACGTGCTGGACGTACTTAATGCGCTGAAGTGCGAAAATGTGCGCATTATGCTGACCGATTCCGTATCCAGCGTACAGATTGAAGATGCAGCGTCACAATCCGCAGCCTATGTCGTCATGCCTATGAGATTGTAGAATCTGCAAAGGGGCTGGTTTACTTGCCATTTCGCCTTCCGGCAGTGCTCGAAATGCTCACGTACTTCGTGTACGCTCCGCTTTCTGCGCGCTGGCGGTAGACGAACTGGCTGCGACACCCACGCCCCTTGAATGATGACGAGTTGATATGTCGCTATCCCGACTACTAATCAAAGACTTCCGCAATATCGAAAACGCGGATCTCGCTTTATCTCCCGGCTTTAACTTTCTGGTTGGCGCTAACGGCAGTGGCAAAACCAGCGTGCTGGAGGCCATCTATACACTCGGCCATGGCCGGGCGTTTCGCAGTTTGCAGATTGGCCGTGTGATTCGCCACGAGCAGGAATCGTTTGTCCTCCACGGGCGTTTACAGGGTGAGGAACGCGAGACCTCGATTGGCCTGACGAAAGACAAACAGGGCGACAGTAAAGTACGCATTGATGGCACTGACGGGCATAAGGTCGCAGAACTGGCGCACCTGATGCCGATGCAGCTGATAACGCCTGAAGGGTTTACTTTACTCAACGGCGGCCCCAAATACAGAAGAGCATTCCTTGACTGGGGATGCTTTCACAATGAAGCCGGATTTTTCACCGCCTGGAGCAACCTGAAGCGACTGCTCAAGCAGCGCAATGCGGCACTGCGCCAGGTGAGTCGTTATGAGCAACTGCGCCCGTGGGATAGAGAACTTATCCCGCTGGCGGAACAAATCAGCACCTGGCGCGCGGAGTACAGCGCCGGTATCGCGCAGGATATGGCGGATACCTGCCAGCAGTTTCTTCCCGAATTCTCTCTCTCGTTCTCTTTCCAGCGTGGCTGGGAGAAGGAGACAGATTATGCTGAGGTGCTGGAACGCAGTTTTGAACGCGACCGCATGTTGACCTACACCGCGCACGGCCCGCACAAGGCGGATTTCCGCATTCGCGCCGACGGTGCGCCGGTGGAAGACACGTTGTCGCGTGGGCAGCTAAAGCTGCTGATGTGCGCCTTACGACTGGCGCAAGGGGAGTTCCTGACCCGTGAAAGCGGACGGCGCTGCCTGTACCTGATAGATGATTTTGCCTCTGAACTGGATGATGCGCGTCGCGGGCTGCTGGCCAGCCGCTTAAAAGCCACGCAATCTCAGGTCTTTGTCAGCGCAATCAGCGCTGAACACGTTATAGACATGTCCGATGAAAATTCGAAGATGTTTACCGTGGAAAAGGGTAAAATAACGGATTAACCCAAGATAAAATGAGCGAGAAACGTTGATGTCGAATTCTTATGACTCCTCCAGTATCAAAGTCCTGAAAGGGCTGGATGCGGTGCGTAAGCGCCCGGGTATGTATATCGGCGACACGGATGACGGCACCGGTCTGCACCACATGGTATTCGAGGTGGTAGATAACGCTATCGACGAAGCGCTCGCGGGTCACTGTAAAGATATCGTTGTGACGATTCACGCTGACAACTCCGTGTCCGTTACCGATGATGGCCGTGGTATCCCAACCGGTATTCACCCGGAAGAGGGCGTTTCGGCGGCAGAAGTTATCATGACCGTTCTGCATGCAGGCGGTAAGTTCGATGATAACTCTTATAAAGTGTCTGGTGGTCTGCACGGCGTAGGTGTATCCGTCGTTAACGCCCTGTCGCAAAAACTGGAGCTGGTGATTCGTCGTGAAGGCAAAGTGCATCAGCAAACTTACGTGCACGGTGTGCCGCAGGCACCGCTGGCGGTAACCGGTGAAACAGAATTGACGGGTACCCAGGTTCGTTTCTGGCCAAGCCACGAAACCTTCACCAATGTCGTTGAGTTCGAATACGACATTCTGGCGAAGCGTCTGCGCGAGCTGTCCTTCCTGAACTCCGGCGTATCCATCCGCCTGCGCGACAAACGTGACGGCAAAGAAGATCATTTCCACTACGAAGGCGGTATCAAGGCGTTCGTTGAGTATCTGAATAAAAACAAAACGCCGATCCACCCGAATATCTTCTACTTCTCCACCGAAAAAGACGGCATTGGCGTTGAAGTTGCGCTGCAGTGGAACGATGGCTTCCAGGAAAATATCTACTGCTTTACCAACAATATTCCGCAGCGTGACGGCGGTACTCACCTTGCAGGCTTCCGTGCGGCGATGACCCGTACTCTGAATGCCTACATGGACAAAGAAGGTTACAGCAAAAAAGCGAAAGTTAGCGCCACCGGTGACGACGCCCGTGAAGGCCTGATTGCCGTCGTATCGGTAAAAGTACCGGATCCTAAATTCTCCTCTCAGACCAAAGACAAACTGGTTTCTTCAGAGGTGAAATCGGCGGTAGAACAGCAGATGAACGAACTGCTGAGCGAATACCTGCTTGAGAACCCGTCCGACGCGAAAATCGTTGTCGGCAAAATTATTGACGCTGCGCGTGCCCGTGAAGCGGCACGCCGTGCGCGTGAAATGACCCGCCGTAAAGGCGCGCTGGACTTAGCGGGCCTGCCGGGCAAACTGGCAGACTGTCAGGAACGTGACCCGGCACTGTCTGAACTGTACCTTGTGGAAGGGGACTCCGCGGGCGGTTCTGCGAAGCAGGGCCGTAACCGTAAGAACCAGGCGATCCTCCCGCTGAAGGGTAAAATCCTCAACGTTGAGAAAGCGCGTTTCGACAAGATGCTCTCTTCCCAGGAAGTGGCGACGCTGATCACCGCGCTGGGTTGTGGTATTGGCCGTGACGAGTACAACCCGGATAAACTGCGTTATCACAGCATCATTATCATGACCGATGCGGATGTCGACGGCTCGCATATCCGTACGCTGCTGTTGACCTTCTTCTATCGCCAGATGCCAGAAATCGTGGAACGCGGTCACGTCTACATTGCGCAGCCACCGCTGTACAAAGTGAAAAAAGGCAAGCAGGAACAGTATATTAAAGACGATGAAGCGATGGATCAGTACCAGATCTCCATCGCTCTGGATGGCGCAACGCTGCATACCAACGCTAATGCGCCGGCCCTTTCCGGTGAGTCGTTAGAAAAACTGGTTTCTGAGTACAATGCGACGCAGAAAATGATCGGCCGTATGGAACGCCGCTTCCCGAAAACGCTGCTGAAAGAGTTGGTTTATCAGCCAACGTTGACAGAAGCCGACTTGGCGAGCGAGCAGACCGTTACCCGTTGGGTTAATGCGCTGGTGACGGAACTGAATGAAAATGAACAGCACGGTAGCCTGTGGAAGTTCGACATTCAGGAAAACACTGAACAAGGGCTGTTCGAACCGATTATTCGCGTGCGTACGCACGGCGTGGATACCGATTACGCACTGGACCACGAGTTTGTGACCGGCGGCGAATATCGTCGTATCTGCACGCTGGGTGAGAAACTGCGTGGCCTGATCGAAGACGATGCGTTTATCGAACGTGGCGAGCGTCGTCAACCGGTTGCCAGCTTCGAGCAGGCGCTGGACTGGCTGGTGAAAGAGTCCCGTCGCGGCCTCGCTATTCAGCGCTATAAAGGCCTGGGCGAGATGAACCCGGAACAGCTGTGGGAAACCACTATGGATCCGGAAAGCCGCCGTATGCTGCGCGTTACGGTGAAGGATGCGATTGCCGCTGACCAGCTTTTCACCACCCTGATGGGTGATGCTGTTGAACCACGTCGTGCATTTATCGAAGAAAACGCCCTGAAAGCGGCGAATATCGATATTTAAGCCAATCTGTAGGCCGGATAAGGCGGTTTACGCCGCCATCCGGCAAGACGTTGTATTGTGCCTGATGGCGCCTTGCTTATCAGGCCTACAAACGACAACCCATCTACAAAAAGGGGAATCCCGATTCCCCTTTCTATCCCCCTTTTCGTAGCTGTTTTTTGAGCGGAATCGCGTTAGCATGAGGACGGACTCATTTAATCCGGGGAACTCATGGCTATCAAACTTATTGCTATCGACATGGATGGCACACTTCTGCTGCCCGATCACACCATTTCACCTGCGGTCAAAACGGCCATTGCCGCGGCGCGCGCGCGAGGTGTGAATGTGGTGCTGACCACGGGGCGCCCGTATGCTGGCGTCCACAGCTATCTGAAAGAACTGCATATGGAAAAACCCGGTGATTACTGCATTACCTACAATGGTGCACTGGTGCAGAAAGCCGGAGACGGAAGTACCGTCGCGCAAACCGCGCTGAGCTATGATGATTACCGTTTCCTGGAGCAACTCTCCAGGGAGGTCGGCTCGCATTTCCACGCACTCGATCGAAATACGCTGTATACCGCCAACCGTGACATCAGTTACTACACGGTACATGAGTCTTTCGTCGCGACCATCCCACTGGTGTTCTGTGAAGCAGAGAAAATGGACCCGGCGACCCAGTTCCTGAAAGTGATGATGATTGATGAACCAGAGATCCTCGATAAAGCTATCTCGCGTATTCCAGCAGAGGTAAAAGAGAAGTACACCGTGCTGAAAAGTGCGCCGTACTTCCTCGAAATTCTGGATAAACGCGTCAATAAAGGGACGGGCGTAAAATCACTGGCCGATGCGCTGGGAATTAAAGCTGAAGAGATTATGGCGATAGGCGATCAGGAAAATGATATCGCGATGATCGAATACGCAGGCGTAGGTGTTGCAATGGATAATGCTATTTCGTCGGTGAAAGAAGTGGCTAACTTCGTGACGAAATCCAATCTTGAAGACGGCGTTGCCTGGGCAATTGAGAAATACGTTCTCTCCTGATACACGTTGTGCCTGGCTTCGGCCAGGCATAGAACATTAAGAATGTTATAAAAATCATGTTTGTATTATCAGATGTGAAATCGCACATTAATCCCCCCACTTAGCACGTAACTTCTATACTCTCCCCCCTTCTTTTATATTCGGGCGATTCCTGCCTGCAACTATGTTTCCTTATGACTAACACACGCATCCGCCTGGTGTTGATGACGTCTTCCTGTTTGGCTTTTCAAGCCTGGGCTGCGACGGATTCTGGCTCAACATTGACACCGCTGTATGACTATCAGGACGATGGTCAGGCTACTTCTTTGCCAACAAAACCCGCGGCTAAACCAACCGCAAGCCACTCTGTTTTGCCGTTTTTAGGTGAGGAGGCACGTAAACGTGGCTACGACCTGCCTGAGCCGTTTGGCGTGAATATTAACTACATGAATATCAGGCAAAATATTAATGTAGACAGTATTAATTTCAACGGTCTCTCCCTGCGCGGTCACTCATTGGATAACGCGTTTAAAATCAACGTTGGCAATACCCGAGAGAGAAGTAAAACCGAAACCTTAAAACTGGATGCCTGGCTACTGCCTTTTATGAACGTCTATGGCCTGATTGGCTATACCGACGGGCACTCTGTTTCGCAGATAGGTGTAGGAGTCAAAGGACCACGTAAATACCGCACACCAGCTAATTTGCAGAATCTGGCATTTCAGCTCGACTTTAAAGGTACAACCTACGGTGTAGGAACGACTCTGGTTGGCGGAGTGGGCAACTGGTTTACGGCTTTTGATGCCAACTATACGCAAACGCAGTTCGATATCCTTGATGGCAGTATTAATGCCTTTACCGTCTCCCCGCGTGTAGGTTATCGCTTTACCACTCCCGGCGTGGAGGCCCTGCACATGCCATCCGGCAAGTTAAATCTGTGGGTGGGCAGCATGTATCAGGATGTGCAGCAAGAATTTAGCGGCAGCCTGAACGATCTCACAATGCCTTCTGCCGCACTGCAAAAAATGGTGGATATTGCGAACAAGGATGGCAATGGTCGCTTCGATGTTAAACAGCACCTGCAATCACCCTGGAATGTGCTGGTAGGCGCGCAATATGAGTTGACCCGCAACTTTAATATCACCACCGAAATTGGCTTTGCCGATCGTAATAGCTTCTTTGCTGCGGGAGAGTATCGTTTTTGACGCGCATCGGCCTGCTTCTGTTTTTCTGCCTGTTTGCCGGATACGTTCAGTCGGCGCTGCCGACCCGCAACGAGGTTGACGGCTGGCTGAATAAACTGGGTGCCAGCGATAACTTTAACGCCAGTAAAGGTATCGACTGGGGAGTGATGCCTGGGCCGTTTTATACCCCGGAACTGGGGCTGGGGATCGGGACGGCGGTGGTGGGGATGTATCGACCCGATCCGAACGATACGGTGAGTCAAAACTCGACGCTGACGCTGAGTGGTTACTTTAGCTCAACGGGGGCTTTCGGCATAACGATGCAAAATTATGCATTTTTCGCCGACGATCGCTGGCGTTTCTTTCTTAATGGCGCATTAACAGATACCCCAACCTACTACTGGGGACAGGGTTTTAGTGCCGGAGATAAAGATAGCCAAAAACAGCAATATACCGCTCAGGTCCTGGATTTGCGTCCAACGCTATACCGGCGGTTAGCACCTAACATCTATCTGGGACTCGGCTGGTCGCTGAATACTCAGCATGCTGCGCAAATGGACGACAACGACCCTCCGAAAATTGAAAACACGCCGCAGGGGGCATCGGTTCTCAGTTCCGGGAGCAGCGTAGAATTGAGTTGGGACGATCGTGATTTCGTCCCTAATCCGCGTAAAGGACAGTATGCCGATGTACGCTACACCCGCTTTAATCCGGAGGTGGGGAGTGATACCCGGTTTGATGAATACCAGTTGCATTACAGTCGTTACCACTCGCTGGACGATAAAAACGTGCTGGCATGGGAGGCGGATGGCACGTTTACCCAGGGATCAGTGCCGTGGAGCATGATGCCGCTGCTCGGTAGCAATCAACGCATGCGCGGTTATTACGAAGGGCGCTATCGGGATAAGAATGTCGTTAGCGGACAACTTGAGTATCGCCGCAAGCTCGATTGGCGGCACGGCGTGGTCGGTTGGCTGGGCGCAGGTACTATGGGGCCATCATTTAGTGCGCTGGACGACGGACGTTGGCTGCCCTCGGCAGGAGTCGGTTATCGCTTTGAATTCAAGCCGCGCGTCAACGTACGCCTGGATTACGGCATCGGCAAAGGCAGCAGTGGTTTCTATTTTCAGGTCGGAGAGGCATTTTGAGCAGGTTGCTGAAAACCATGTCATTACTGGCATTACTTCTCGCAGGCAGTGCTGGGGCGGTACTGCCGGTGGCATTAGATCTGGCTCCGCAGGCAACAGCGAGGGCAACCACCGCGTGGCCTGCTATGCCGCCACAGCCACTACCTAAAGGGTTACGTCCTTGCTGTGCATTTGGCTACAACTTGCATGCGGAATTTCTGGGCATGCCGGTACCGTTTTATCAGCTGGGTAACGTGGTCCCGGCAGGCCACCTTGGATTGCATCAGTACAACGATAGCATGCTGGCCGGGCTGGAAAACCTGAGCGGTTTAAGCCGTGAGAATAACGGTATTCTCTATACCGCCCGTGGCGGTTTTATTGATACCGCCCACGTTCGTGATACCGCTGATATGACGGTCTATATCTTTAGTCAGATCCTGCCGAAACTGGGGCAGGCTTTTACGCTCGATCTGGATACCGAGCTGGCCCAGCGCCGGTTGGTGTTTAATGCCTTTACACCACCAACCGATCCAGTCGCGCGTTATACGCTGGCAGCCTGGCTGGCCGCTCATCTGGCTTTTCAGGTCGCGGAGTGGCATGAAATTGCGCAATGGTACGGTTTTGAGTCTGTTCCCGGATTTTCTGAAGGTGTTTCTGCTTTTTCGCCAGAAGATCTTTACTCCAACCTGCTTGGTGCCCGCCTGGCGGTGTCACTGATTCTGGAGGGGCAAACGGTTTCTCAGGGGGTTTACGAGGTGGCGATGGGAACGGCGCTTCGGCAGGCACTTGTCCATCTTGGCGCTCAGTCGCCGGAACTCACCCGTTTCCATTTCGATATGCTGGACGGTCGCTGGTGGAACAGTCGGCGTCGGGTGCCGGAAAAATATCTGGTACTGCGGCGTAACTATCAGATGGGGGATAATCGTTTGCCGACACGCGTGCCCGGCGAGCAAGCTGTTCTGCAGCGACTGGCGCTGCCGCACCACTGGCAGGGCGTTGATCTTAATGCTGTCGGAGAGCTGCAACTGTGGCCGGGTACAGCAATGGAGCGGTTACCGCCGCCCATTCGTTACTACACCTTCGAGGACTTCCCCGCTTTGGCAGTGAACGCTCAGCAAGCTGATGCGCTTGCGGCCCGCTAAAGGCTTATGGGATATGCGCTGTGCATGGTAAAAAGGAGCGGTATTTTTTGTCCGGGACACCGCCATGAAACAAATCACCTTTGCAGCGCGTAATCATCAGCTTACCAATATCAACACCTGGACACCGGACAGCCAGTGGCTGGTCTATGATGTGCGTCCTTCCGGCGCGTCATTTACGGGTGAAACCATTGAGCGAGTGAATGTGCAGGATGGTGAGGTTGACGTCATTTACCGTGCTACACAAGGCGCACATGTCGGCGTGGTGACCGTTCATCCTAAGTCTGAGCAGTATGTCTTTATTCATGGACCAGAAAACCCAGATGAAACATGGCATTACGACTTTCATCATCGCCGTGGTGTGATTGCAACCCAGACCGCAGTGGCGAATCTGGATGCGATGGATATTACCGCGCCATATACCCCAGGCGCGCTGCGTGGCGGTAGTCATGTGCATGTCTTTAGTCCGAACGGTGAGTTTGTTAGCTTCACCTACAACGACCATGTGCTGCATGAGCGTTCTCCGGCACTGGATTTACGTAACGTTGGCGTGGCTGTTCCCTGTGGCCCGGTGACTGTGTCAGCAGATCACCCGCGTGAGTACAGCGGTAGCCACTGGTGTGTGCTGGTCAGTCAGACTACACCGGAACCCAAACCGGGCAGCGATGAGATTAACCGTGCTTATGAAGAGGGTTGGGTAGGAAATCATACGCTGGCCTTTATCGGCGATACGTTGTCTGTCAGTGGCGAAAAAGTACCGGAACTGTTTATCGTTGATTTGCCACGCAATGAAAGCGGCTGGAAACAGCCTGGCGATGCGCCTCTGGAGGGAACGGAAGCAACGATGCCTGCGCCACCAGCCGGCATCGTTCAGCGACGCCTGACGTTTACTCACGATCGCGCCTTCCCGGGGCTGGTGAATCAACCGCGCCATTGGGTACGCAGCAATCCAGAGGCATCCGAAATTGCGTTTCTGATGCGCGATGACAACGGTATCGTGCAGTTATGGCTCATTACCGTGCAAGGGGGGGAGCCGCGTCAACTAACCCGGAGCGCCACAGATATTCAGTCGGCATTCAACTGGCATCCGTCGGGTCGATGGCTGGGATTTGTGCTGGAAAACCGAATTGCCTGCTGCGATGCGCAGACGGGAGAGATTGAATTTTTAACGACCAGCCATGGCAACCCACCTTCAGCAGATGCGATTGTCTTCTCTCCTGATGGCCGACAGGTTGCCTGGATGGAAGACGTCGACGGTTTCCGCCAGCTATGGGTGACAGAAACCGGACGTTAACTTAAGGCGCAGGCATTTGAGCTGGGGGGATAACGGCGTTGGTGGCTTGCGTTTTTTCCTCGCTCTTTTCTACGCGGGATCGGACCGAGTTATCTTTGCGAAAGAGATCCCACGGGAGCAGTACCGTATCCAGAACCGCAGTAAAAGGCATATCCAGAATAGCCAACGACTTTGTTCCCCAGTTCGTATCGCTATCGCCAATCATTGTGGCACTGGCACGGGTGCCTGGATAGGTCCCTTCTTTCCCTCCGGTATGTGACATCACGCTGGAGCAGCCGCTTATAAAAACCATCCCGCTGCACATCATCAGTGTTAACACCATTTTTTTTATCATCATTATTTCATCTGC
This sequence comes from Citrobacter sp. Igbk 16, assembly GCF_028069755.1. Taxonomy (NCBI): domain Bacteria; kingdom Pseudomonadati; phylum Pseudomonadota; class Gammaproteobacteria; order Enterobacterales; family Enterobacteriaceae; genus Citrobacter; species Citrobacter sp. Igbk 16. Next base: position 58,374 of record NZ_JANEWJ010000018.1, read on the forward strand.
TAATCATCGTGTTTGCATGGTGAGTTAAAGCGATCCGTTGCGAAAATAACATCACCATCTTGTCGCAATGTGGCGGCAATCGCGATTTAACGATAACGACTGCTCCCCCCAGTGTATGCAATAGACAACAAACTGCAAAAAAAGTCAGAGGAGTACGCTTGAAAAGTTTGTATTAAGACCCATTTTTAGGGTGTAGACAAATGAAGGGCATGCCTGATGGGTGTCCTGGCTACCTGACCTGTCCAAGATGGAAGGTCCAACATTCTCGCTGATTTCAGGAGCTATTGATTATGCGTAACTTTGATTTATCCCCGCTATACCGTTCTGCTATTGGATTTGATCGTCTGTTTAACCTGTTGGAAAACAACCAGGGCCAAAGCAATGGTGGCTACCCTCCGTACAACGTTGAGCTGGTAGACGAAAACCATTACCGCATTGCAATTGCCGTTGCGGGCTTTGCTGAAAGCGAGCTGGAAATTACCGCTCAGGATAATTTGCTGGTGGTGAAAGGCGCGCATGCGGACGAGCAAAAAGAACGTACTTACCTGTACCAGGGTATTGCCGAACGCAATTTCGAACGCAAGTTCCAGTTAGCGGAGAACATCCACGTTCGCGGCGCAAACCTGGTAAACGGTCTGCTGTATATCGAGCTTGAGCGCGTGATTCCTGAAGCGAACAAACCGCGCCGCATCGAAATCAACTAATTTATCTGTCGGGCCGCTTGCGCGGCCCCGCGAAGCACAGGCTTGCCGTCAGGGAGCCGAAAGGTACTTACTCGCTTCTTAGAAGGAGAATATTATGCGTAACTACGATTTATCCCCACTGCTGCGTCAATGGATCGGTTTTGACAAACTGGCCAATGCATTACAAAACGCCGGTGAAAGCCAAAGCTTCCCACCCTATAACATCGAAAAGAGCGATGATAACCACTACCGCATTACCCTTGCGTTAGCCGGTTTCCGCCAGGAAGATTTGGATATTCAACTGGAAGGCACTCGTCTGACTGTAAAAGGTACGCCGCAGCAGCCGGAAAAAGAGACCAAATGGTTGCATCAGGGGCTGGTCACTCAATCATTCAGCCTGAGCTTTACGCTGGCTGAAAATATGGAAGTCTCCGGCGCAAGTTTCACCAATGGCTTGCTGCATATTGATTTGACCCGTAATGAGCCTGAAACCATTGCTCCACAACGTATCGCCATCAGCGAACGTCCCGCATTAAATAGCTAAATAGCTCCAAGCCTTTGCCCCGCCAGAAATGACGGGGCTTTTTTGTGCTTTACCACCCATACATTGCGCCTGTACTCTGCGAGAATCCATTTACTTAATGATGTTATTCACAGGGAACAGAAGAATGAGTGATATAGCATTGACGGTCAGCGTTCTGGCATTGGTGGCGGTTGTCGGGTTATGGATCGGCAACATAAAAGTACGGGGCGTTGGTTTTGGCATCGGAGGCGTGCTGTTTGGCGGTATTATCGTCGGACACTTTGTCGATCAGGCAGGGATGACCCTGAGCGGCGATATGCTGCATTTTATTCAGGAATTTGGCCTGATACTCTTCGTCTATACCATCGGCATCCAGGTCGGGCCGGGTTTCTTTGCTTCACTGCGTGTTTCGGGACTGCGTCTGAACCTGTTTGCAGTGCTGATCGTGATTATCGGGGGGCTGGTCACCGCGCTTCTGCATAAGATCTTCGCTATTCCGCTGCCCGTGGTGCTGGGGATCTTCTCCGGCGCGGTCACTAATACGCCCGCACTGGGTGCCGGGCAGCAAATTCTGCGCGATCTGGGTACGCCGGGGGATGTGGTCGATCAGATGGGGATGAGCTATGCCATGGCTTATCCTTTCGGTATTTGCGGTATTTTGCTCACGATGTGGCTGATGCGCCTCATTTTCCGCGTGAACGTGGAGTCTGAGGCTCAGCAGCATGAATCAACGCTGACCAACGGTCATACGCTGATTCAGACGATGAACATTCGTGTTGAAAACCCGAACCTCAATAATATGGCGATTCAGGATGTCCCTATTCTGAACAGCGACAAAATCATCTGTTCACGCCTGAAGCGAGATGAAACGTTAATGGTGCCGTCGCCGGGGACGATTATCCAGATGGGCGATTTGCTCCACCTGGTCGGACAGCCAGGCGATCTGCATAATGCGAAGGTGGTGATTGGGCAGGAAGTGGACACTTCACTGTCAACGCGGGGCACGGATTTGCGCGTTGAACGTGTCGTTGTGACCAACGAACAGGTACTTGGCAAGCGGATCCGCGACCTGCACTTTAAAGAACGTTACGACGTGGTGATTTCCCGTCTGAACCGCGCGGGCGTTGAACTGGTCGCCAGCAGCGATGCCAGCTTGCAATTTGGCGATATCCTGAATCTGGTGGGGCGACCTTCGTCGATTGATGCCGTTGCCAATGTTGTGGGTAACGCACAGCAAAAACTGCAGCAGGTGCAGATGTTGCCGGTGTTTATCGGGATCGGGCTTGGGGTTTTGTTGGGTTCAATCCCGCTGTTTATCCCCGGTTTCCCGGTGGCATTAAAACTGGGGTTGGCCGGTGGACCACTGATTATGGCGCTGATTTTGGGGCGTATTGGCAGTATCGGTAAGCTGTACTGGTTTATGCCTCCCAGCGCGAACCTGGCGTTGCGTGAGCTAGGTATTGTGCTCTTTCTCGCGGTGGTTGGTCTGAAATCCGGCGGCGATTTTGTGAATACGCTGACGCAGGGCGACGGTCTGAGCTGGGTGGGCTACGGTATTTTTATTACCGCCATTCCACTGATTACTGTCGGTTTACTGGCACGTATCTTTGCCAAAATGAACTATCTGACGCTGTGCGGCATGCTGGCAGGGTCGATGACGGACCCTCCTGCGCTGGCATTCGCTAACAACCTGCACGCCACCAGTGGCGCAGCAGCGCTCTCCTACGCCACCGTTTACCCGTTGGTGATGTTCCTGCGCATTATTACTCCGCAACTGCTGGCGGTGCTCTTCTGGGGATTAGGTTAAAACTGACCTATCCAGCCAGCATATCCAGGAATGCCTGATGCGCTGCGCTTATCCGACCTACATCGTTCACTGTAGGCCGGATAAGACGCCAGTCGCCATCCGGCATTACAAAGCACATCTCTCTTTTCCATTGTCTCATCACATTACGCTCCCTTTCGTTTGCGAATCAGGTTCATACTCCTTCACTGTTCCGGTATAACGACCAGACTACAATATTGAAGGAGTCGTCATGAAGATTTCCCGCCTTGGGGAAGCGCCGGATTACCGCTTCTCACTGGCAAATGAGCGTACGTTTCTGGCGTGGATCCGCACTGCGCTGGGTTTTCTGGCGGCGGGCGTTGGTCTTGATCAACTGGCCCCGGACTTTGCTACGCCGGTCATCCGTGAGGCACTTGCTTTGTTGCTGTGTCTGTTTGCAGGGGGGCTGGCGATCTACGGTTATCTGCGCTGGTTGCGAAATGAAAAGGCGATGCGTCTGAAAGAGGACATGCCGTACACCAACAGCCTGCTGATTATCAGCGTTATGTTGACGCTTGTGGCGGTGATTGTTATGGCGCTGGTGCTGTATGCCGGATAGTCGTAAGGCTCGTCGTCAGTCCGATCCTGGTCTACAACCGGAACGGACATCGCTGGCCTGGTTTCGTACGTTGCTAGGCTATGGTGCACTGATGGCGCTGGCGATTAAGCATAACTGGCATCAGGCGGGAGCGTTATTCTGGGTTTCGATAGCTGTGCTGGCAATTGTGGCGATTATTCTCTGGCGCTATACCCGCAGCCGTAACCTGATGGATGTTACGCATAGCGATTTTTCTGAATCTCGCGCGGTGCGTGACAAATTTATGATCTCCCTCGCGGTGTTATCCCTTGCAATACTGTTTGCTGTAACACACGTTCGCCAACTTATCGTATGTATCGGGAATTTTGCATGACAGTATGTGAGGACATGGATGTTAGTGAGGGTATTTTAAAGGTGGTGATTGATCACCAGAAGAGTTTACAACCTATTGAACTGTACCGTGATTTACGACAAGGAGATGTTCGTCTCGTACAGTTTATCCCGCTGATTAAGCGCGATGAAGCAGGCAACCTGACGGCTGAATCTGTCACACCAGAAGGGTGGGGGCAGTTTTTAAATACGATATTTGATATCTGGGTTCGTGAAGATATTAATCGGGTATCTATTCAGCTTTTTGATAAAACGCTGCGTCGATGGTGTGGACTGGCGGTACAAATGGAACGGCAATCGACCTCACCGCAGAGCGCGCGCTGCCGGTCATGTTCCTTATCGCAATTTTACCGTGGTGATTGCCCGGTGCATGGGGATATTCACGGGGAAAACGTGCTGTGTGCGGGATATCAGGCCTTCTTTGAACACTCATCACCCCATATGCGCGTCATGCGCGATCTGATTAAACAGCATCGCTCACCAATGGAGCTGATGGCGATGCTGCGTTGAGATCAGCGGGGGTTAGCGTCCTTTTGCCAGGTATTGCGCCATTTCGGCCTCCGGCACCATACCGCCGCCGGTCGCCCATACCAGATGAGTGGCGTTTTTGAGCTGTTCGGCACTGAATCCATGCATCTGCTGGTAATCCGTGGAGGCACAAACGTGTTGCGGACCAGCCATGCCAGCCAGTGCTGACGGCTCAAGACGAATATCTTCTTCCTGCGCCAGCCAGCCCAGCATGTCATACATGGTCTGGTCTTCCAGCGTATACAGACCGTCGAGCAGACGTTCCATCGCCTGGCCTACAAAGCCCGATGCGCGACCGACTGCCAGCCCATCTGCCGCCGTCAGGTTGTCGATGCCGATATCCTGCACGGAAATCGTGTCGTGCAGTCCGGTGTAAATCCCCAACAGCATGCACGGTGAATGAGTCGGCTCTGCGAAGAAGCAATGAACGTTGTCACCGAATGCCAGCTTCAGACCAAATGCCACCCCGCCAGGGCCACCACCCACACCGCACGGCAAGTAAACAAACAGTGGATGGTCAGCATCTACCACACGTCCCTGCTGGGCAAACTGGGCCTTCAGGCGCTGTCCGGCAACCGCATAACCTAAAAACAGCGTGCGAGAGTTTTCATCGTCGATAAAGAAACAGTTCGGATCGGACTCTGCCGCCTTACGCCCTTGTTCAACTGCCACACCGTAATCTTCTTCGTACTCCACAACGGTAACGCCGTGGCTGCGCAGCTTAGCCTTTTTCCATGCGCGCGCGTCGGCAGACATGTGTACCGTCACCTTAAAGCCGATGCGGGCGCTCATGATGCCGATAGACATCCCCAGGTTGCCGGTTGAACCTACCGCGATGCTGTACTGGCTAAAGAACTGTTTGAACTCGGGCGAAAGCAGCATGCTGTAATCATCATTTGTCGTCAGCAGACCTGCTTTCAGTGCCAGTTTTTCGGCGTGTGTCAGTACTTCATAAATACCGCCACGGGCTTTGATTGAGCCAGAAATTGGCAGATGGCTGTCTTTTTTCAGCAGCAGCTCGCCGTGGATAGGCTGCTCGTACTCTTGTTCCAGCCGTTTTTGCATCGCCGGGATGGTGGCCAACTCAGATTCAATAATGCCGCCAGTGGCCTCGGTTTCCGGGAAGGCTTTTGCCAGGTACGGCGCGAAGCGCGTCAGACGGGCGTGGGCGTCCTGAACGTCGTGCTCAGTCAGGCCAACATACGGTAAACCTTCCGCAAGAGAGGTGGTGCCAGGGTTAAACCAGGTCGTTTCCTTGAGAGCGACCAGATCTTCCACTAAAGGATACTGGGCGATAAGTGTTTGAATGTTTTCCATAGGACGTCTCGTTGCGCTTAGATAATAAAGGAAAGCAGGAATGTGCACGCCAGTGCAATAACGGACGCGATAAATGTCGCGGTCGTATAGTATTTGAACGTCTCATTCAGAGTGGCTCCGCAGTACTGCTTCACCAGCCAGAAGAGGGAATCTGTAACGATTGTGCAGCCAATTGCACCAGAACCGATGGCAATAGCGATGATCTCCGGGCTGACGTTCGGGTAAAGTGGTAGCATAGGGGCCACAATCGCTGTCGCACCCATCATGGCAACAGTGGCTGAACCCACTGCAGCATGCAGGATCAGTGCTACCAGCCATGCCAGCAGAATCGGGTGCATGTGCATATTCGAGAGGATCAGCGCGAGGGTATCCGCCAGCCCACTGCTTTTCAGGATAGCGTTGAATGCGCCGCCTGCGCCGATAATCAGCAGAATATTGGCTATGGAGCCAAAACCATTTTCGGTATGCGTCAGTAGCGCGCCCATGCCGATATGCTGACGCAAGCCGAGGATGTAATAGGCCACGAAAACGGCGATAAACATCGCGGTGATTGGGTTACCAATAAACTCCAGCAGCGTATAAACCGTGCTGCCTTTCGCCATGTTCAGCTCAGCGACGGTTTTAACCAGCATCAGGCCAATCGGCAGCAGCACGGTAAACAGCGTAGCACCGAGCGATGGCAGTGTACTTTCGTCGCGAACCTTCAGGTCGGAAAACTCAGCCGGAACCGGTTTAAACGGCATACGGTTGCCGAGGAATTTCAGGTACAGCGGTCCGCCGATTAGCGAGGCCATCAAGCCAACCAGTAAACCGTAAACGATCACTGTACCAATATCGGCACCCAGCTTGTTGGCCACGAACAGGGCGGCAGGATGTGGCGGTACCACGCAATGTACAGCCATCAGCGCAGTACACAGCGGGATCGCCAGTTTCAGCAGTGAGGTGTTGGTTTTTTTAGCAATAGAAAAAGCCAGTGGGATCAACAGCACCACGCCGACTTCGACAAACAGTGTGATGCCGCAAATCAACCCGACCAGTACCATAATGACGTCAGCCGAAAGCCAGCGACAACGCTGCAACGTCAGACCGATGCGTTCCGCCGCGCCGGATACTTCCATCATTTTGCCGAGAATGGTACCAAGACCGATAACGGCAGCGAGAAAGCCCAGCGTACCGCCGATGCCACTCTCAATGGCGTTGACCATATCCAGCGGTCCCATGCCCATCATCGTACCCACGAAGAAGCTGGCTAACAGCAGTGCCAGAAACGGGTGGAATTTGAACTTCACGATGGTCAAAACGATTAATACGATGCTTATCAGCAGCGTACTCACAACCCAGATTTGAGAGTGCATAACTCACCTTGCCCTGTGATTAATATAGGGGTATTGGACAAAAATAAGGCACAGTCTGACAAACGATAAAAATCCCCTTTCACATGAGCCAGATTGAATCAAATGAGTGATTTACATCTAATTACGCATTATTTATGCGATATGGTTCACCTTGATTCATCTTTATGCTGATTTTTACAGCGGTTTTTTTTACACTCCGGCGAATAATTCAGGATGAAAGAGGTGAATATGGACCCCCTTCGTGAAGTCAGAAATCGGCTGCTCAATGGTTGGCAACTCTCAAAACTGTATACCTTTGAAGTGGCGGCCAGACATCAGTCGTTTGCGCTGGCGGCAGACGAACTTTCCTTAAGCCCCAGCGCCGTCAGCCACCGAATTAATCAGCTTGAAGAAGAGTTGGGGATTCAGCTGTTTGTTCGCTCTCACCGCAAAGTGGAGCTCACTCACGAAGGTAAACGGGTGTTCTGGGCGTTGAAATCGTCGCTGGATACGCTGAATCAGGAAATCCTCGATATCAAAAACCAGGAACTTTCCGGGACGCTCACTGTGTACTCACGCCCCTCCATCGCACAGTGCTGGCTGGTTCCGGCGCTCGGTGACTTTACCCGTCGCTATCCGTCGATTTCTCTGACCATGCTGACCGGGAATGACAACGTCAATTTGCAACGTGCCGGGGTTGATCTGGCCATTTATTTTGACGATGCCCCCTCTGCACAGCTCACGCACCATTTCCTGATGGATGAAGAGATCCTGCCGGTATGCAGCCCGGACTATGCCCGTCGTTATGACCTTACGGGGTCGTTAGTGAATCTGCCGCACTGCACGTTGCTGCACGATAGACAGGCATGGAGTAACGACTCCGGGACCGATGAATGGCACAGTTGGGCGCAGCATTTTGCCGTGAATTTGCCGACATCATCAGGTATCGGCTTCGATCGTTCTGATTTAGCGGTCATTGCGGCGATGAACCATATCGGCGTAGCGATGGGACGAAAGAGACTGGTACAAAAGCGCCTCGACAGCGGGGAACTGGTCGCGCCTTTCGGTGATATGGCGCTGAAATGCCATCAACACTATTACGTCACCACGTTACCCGGCAGGCAGTGGCCAAAAATCGAGGCATTTATTGGCTGGCTGCAGGAGCAGGTTAAATAAACGGGCCGCGAATATTTTTTACGCTTTCTCTCTACACCAGGTATCAAAAATCATGCTAAATACGTGATATCACACCTGATGATTTGCGTAAGGACGACCGTGTTAAAGCCGATTGTTTCCCTCTTACTGTTAGCCAGTGCCGCCGTGTATGCCGCGCCCCCTGCGCTGACGGCGGCGCTGTATGCGCAGCAGCTTGGGGTTGGAATGGACGTAGACTGGGCTCGCACCGAGCGCGGTATCCGCGAGTTCGACCCGCTGGTGGTACGGGATTTCAAGGCGAAAGGGATCTCTCATGTGCGTATTCGTGTGGCGGGTGAGCCAACAGAAGCCAGACTCATCCATTTGCGCAAGCTGGTAGAGGCTTGCGAGCAATACGGCGTGATCCCGATTATTGCTTATCAGGCTGATGAATATAAAAAAGACCCCAATAGCGGCAACGAAAAAGAGGTGGTTAACTGGTGGGTAGCGGTGGCGCATTACTTTGGTCAAAGTTCGCCGTTGCTGGGCTTTGACCTGATTTATGAGCCTGCCGATAAGCTTAATCACAATCAGACTTCGCTCAATCGGGTGTATGACAAAACCATTCGTACTATCCATGCCATCGACCCGCAGCGGATGATTTTCATTGCGCCGCGCCTGCGCGCGGCACCGGAAGATTTGCCTAATCTGAAATTACCGCCGCAAAGCCAGAATACCGTTCTGGCTGAATGGCATATCTTCCCGTGGGGGCCGCTAAAAAATAACGGTAAGTACCCCTGGACGTCGGGGACTGCGGCAGAAAAAGCTGCCATTCGCGCCCGTATTAATACGGCTATTCACTGGCAACAGAAAACGGGGCACGTCAGTTGGGTGGGGGGCTGGTCACCGGGAGAAACCATCAAAAATACGCCTTCTGCCGCGCAAACTGCATTTGCACGGTTTATGGCATGTGAACTGCGCAAGGCAAAAATCCCCTATGCAATCAATGCTGATACGCAGTTTTATGATGGTGAAGAAGGTGCCTGGCGTCCGGCACTGGAGCCGTTGATTAATACGATGATTGCGCCTGAATGTGAAAAGCCCGGCGATAAACCGGGCCATCATGCGCTTAAACCGCCTGTCCCTGATGTGACACGCGTGACGCCAGCGGCAGCCAGCATACAAAAATCAGCAGCCCCATAAGGGTCATCAGCAGCCCGAGGCTGGCTTGTCCGGTCTGCGGTAGCATCGCGGAGAGCCACGCCAGCACGCCAGAGCCAATGTTCTGTAAGCCACCAACCAGCGCGCCGGCAGTACCTGCCAGGAACGGGAAAGGTTCCATTGCGCCGCTGGTTGCCAGTGGGAACAACATCCCCGCACCGAAGAAGAACAACGCGGCAGGAACCAGCAGTGTCCAGACGTTCATCACATCAAACAAACCTGGGATCCACATCATCAACCCGGCAACCAGGCAGCAGGTAACCGACTGCCACATTAGCGTTGAAAATCGCTTGTTAGGGCGACCGGCGAACCATGCGCCGAAAAACGCCGCCGGAATAGGCAGAATAAACAGGATACTGACCGCCATGCTGCTTAAACCCAGCACCGCGCCCATCAATACCCCAGAGCAGGCTTCGAAGACGGCAACGCCTGCCAGGCCGCCGATCAACATCAGCACGTAACAGGTGAATGCGCCGTTGCCAAACAGGGTTTTGTAGCTGGCAATAAGCCGTGGGCGTGGCGCGCCAGCAGGCCGTGTTTCCGGCATCCAGCGCGCCATGCTAAATGTGACGCCTGCACACAGAATCAGCAGAAAAATATAGCAAGCGCGCCAGTTCCACAGCGTATCCAGCATGCCGCCAATCAGCGGTGCCAGCAGTGGACTGACCAGGATACCCATATTTAACAAACTATTCGCGTGACGAAGCTGAGTACCTTCATACAGGTCTCGCGGTAGGGTTCGCGCCATCACACCGCCAACGCCCGTCCCCATCCCCTGGATGGCACTGGCGATGATCAATACCGTCAGACTATGGGTAGTAATGGCGACCAGCGTAGCCAGCATAAAAATAGACATCCCGGCGAGGATCACCGGGCGACGACCTACGCGGTCGGAAAGCGGGCCGTAAAACAGTTGTGACACGCCGTAGGTCAGCAGGTAGGCAGCCATTACGCTTTGCACCGCGCCTTCGCGAACGTTCAGTTCACGCGCCATATCAGCAATCGCAGGGATATAAATGGTTTGCGCCATCTGACCCACCGCCACCAGTAATACCAACATCAACAACAAATTGACGCTTCTATGCCTTTTCATTTCGCTGATTACTTTTCAAATGAAGAAAAAATAAGAATAAGGTGCTGCACTTTCCCATAAATGCGCGTGGAATCTACCACAACAGAAAAAGAAGGCCAGATAGTGGGCTGGAATGTTTAAACGATGAACGGCAGGAAATGTAAACAAATAGCGGCAACAAATGTTGCCGGATTGCATCAGGTCGACAGCGCGATTATGACAAACGTAGCAATACTGCGCCGGCGGCAATACCTGCGGCCGCGATAAGGCGTACTCCGGCGACTTTCTCTTTTAGCAGCAACCAGGCGAGCAGTGCGCCAAACAGAATGGATGTTTCACGCAGTGCGGCTACCACCGCCAGCGGGGCCTGAGTCATCGCCCACAGTGCCAGCCCGTAAGAGCCCATGGTGCCAATACCACCAAGAATACCTTTCTTCCACTGGTGCGCCAGATAGCGGGAGGCTTCGCGGCGTCTGGCAATCATCGCCCAGCTCAACAAGCAGGAGCCGTTCAGGAAGAAGGTCCAGAGCGTGTAGCCCAGAGCAGTCTCTGAAAGCCGAACACCGGTGCCATCAACCAGCGTATAGCCGGCAATAAAACAGGCATTGATGAGCGCCAGAACGATCCCTCGTTGTGAACTGCTGCGTCCGTTAAATGCCATGCCGAGGATCGCCAGGCAGATTGTGGCAATCCCCACCCAGGCCAGCATTGACAGACTATCGCCGAGAAACAGGACGCTGATGATAGCGACCAACAATGGGGCGGTGCCGCGCATGATGGGATAGGTCTGGCTCATGTCCGAAACCTGATAGGTTTTGGCAACCAGGACGGTGTACACCACCTGTAATGCGGTTGAAATCGCCAAAAATGGCAGGCTGGCGGCAGAGGGTTGGGGGGCGAAGGGTAAGAGAATCAGAGCCATAATCGCAGCCGAGCCGCTCACGCTGATAGCCGAGTACAGCTTGTCATTTCCTGCTTTAACAATGGCGTTCCAGCTGGCATGAAGCAGCGCGGCGAACAGTAAAATGCAGAAAACAGAAAGAGTCATAGCGGTATTCTTCCCTGAGAATGTCATAAAAACGTAACATATTGGCGCGACACAAGCACCTGGGAGAAGGTGAAAGGGGAGCAGGTGATAACCCGCTCCCCTTAAGTGCGACTTGAATCTGAACTATTTTATATACTTCAGAACAGCATCAAGCAGTTGCAGTGCTGCAACGATGAGTTTGAGGATAAGAATAGCGATATCCACGAGGCTCATACGCTCTCCTTTTGGTACAAGGAGCACGGTGCTGGCGTACCTCGCCGCTGCCTGTTGCCAGCACCTTTGTTGACGTAACACAGTGTGCTCACTTCGGGGGTTAAGGCGCTGACGGCACCACCCGTTTCAGCCAGGACTTTGTTGCGCCGGTAAAACAGCGGCCCCCTCGCGCACTGCGAACATTCACAGTATAGATAAATACTGTATGTATGAACAGTATTTTATGGACAAAATCCGCAAAGCGATCCATACTCAGAAACGTCAAAATCCGTACCTTAAATTGCGCGTTCGTTGCCGATCGCGTATACTTCTTGCGTTGACGTAACACAGTGTGTTCTGCGGTTACCAGCCGCAAACCCTGAAAAAAACCTCGCCCCGGCGGGGTTTTTTGTTTTTACATTGCGTACAGCTAAACGTGATCTTTGACGCATTTTTGCGCAGATGAAAAATTTTCCATTGTCACGCTGAAAAACCTGTGTTTGTATAAATCCTGTTAACCAACAAACAGACAAGGTCCCTAATGAACCCTTCCATGCTGACTGCGACCCTACTAAAAACTGCGCCATCTCGCGCAGCGGTCGTCGTGCGTGTGGTGGTGGTCGTCGGCAATGCGCCGTAGGGTCCGGAACAACACACGATTCCAAAACCCCGCCGGCGCAAACCGGGCGGGGTTTTTCGTATAAGAGACCTGCCCGGAGCAAAGGCCCAGAATAAAAGGACTGGAGCATGGCAAGTTCGGGCATCACATCCAAGCGTACGCGCTTTACGGGCGCAGAATTCATCGTTCATTTCCTGGAACGTCAGGGAATTAAAGTCGTCACCGGTATTCCTGGTGGCTCAATTCTCCCCGTCTACGACGCCTTAAGCCAAAGCACGCAAATCCGTCATATCCTGGCGCGCCACGAGCAGGGTGCGGGGTTTATCGCCCAGGGGATGGCACGAACCGAGGGTAAACCTGCGGTGTGTATGGCCTGTAGCGGGCCGGGGGCAACTAACCTGGTTACTGCTATCGCCGATGCGCGCCTGGACTCTATTCCGTTGGTGTGTATCACCGGGCAGGTTCCGGCCTCTATGATCGGCACTGACGCCTTCCAGGAAGTTGACACCTACGGCATCTCTATCCCCATCACCAAACACAATTATCTGGTTCGCCATATCAATGAATTACCGCAGGTCATGAGCGATGCCTTCCGCATTGCGCAGTCAGGACGCCCAGGCCCGGTGTGGATAGACATACCTAAGGACATTCAAACAGCCGTATTTGACATTGAAGAGATGCCGGAGCCTGCAGAAAAAGCCCCTGCGCCAACCTTTAGCGCGGACAGCGTTCGCGATGCTGCCGCCATGATCAATGCGGCACAACGTCCAGTGTTGTACCTCGGCGGCGGCGTGATTAACGCACCTGAGCGCGTACGTGAGCTGGCGGAAAAAGCGATGCTGCCCACAACCATGACCTTAATGGCGCTGGGCATGTTGCCAAAAGCGCATCCGCTGTCGTTAGGTATGCTGGGCATGCACGGCGCACGCAGCACTAACTTTATTCTGCAAGAAGCTGATTTATTAATTGTTCTTGGCGCACGTTTTGATGACCGGGCGATTGGTAAAACCGAGCAGTTCTGCCCGAATGCAAAGATTATCCACGTGGATATCGATCGTGCCGAGCTGGGTAAAATCAAACAGCCGCACGTAGCCATTCAGGCGGATGTGAATGAGGTGCTGGAACAGCTGATCCCATTGATTGAGGCGCAGTCGCGCGGCGTGTGGCATCACATGGTGGCGGATTTGCAGCGTGAATTTCCATGTACCATTCCACAGGAAAGCGATCCGCTCAGCCATTATGGGCTGATTAACGCCGTTGCGGCTTGCGTAGACGATAGCGCCATCATCACTACCGACGTGGGCCAGCATCAGATGTGGGCGGCGCAGGCCTACCCGCTGAATCGCCCACGTCAGTGGCTGACGTCTGGTGGTCTGGGGACCATGGGCTTCGGTCTGCCCGCAGCGATTGGTGCGGCGCTGGCGAACCCGGACAAGAAAGTACTGTGCTTCTCTGGTGACGGCAGCCTGATGATGAATATTCAGGAAATGGCGACTGCCAGTGAAAATCAGCTGGATATTAAGATCATCCTGATGAATAACGAAGCGCTGGGTCTGGTGTATCAGCAGCAGAGCCTGTTCTATAAACAAGGCGTGTTTGCTGCGACCTATCCGGGGATGATTAACTTTATGCAGATTGCCGCCGGTTTTGGTCTCGAAACCTGCGATTTAAATTATGAAGCGGATCCACAGGCGGCGCTGCAGGAGATAATTAATCGTCCAGGACCTGCGCTGATCCACGTACGTATTGATGCAGAAGAAAAAGTGTACCCGATGGTACCGCCGGGTGCGGCAAACACTGAAATGGTGGGGGAATAAGCCATGCAACAGCAGACTCATGACAACGTAATCCTGGAACTCACCGTACGCAATCACCCGGGTGTAATGACCCACGTTTGTGGACTGTTTGCCCGCCGTGCGTTCAACGTGGAAGGTATCCTCTGTCTACCGATTCAGGACAGTGATAAGAGCCGTATCTGGCTACTGGTCAACGATGACCAGCGTCTGGAACAGATGATAAGTCAGATAGATAAACTGGAAGACGTGGTGAAAGTCGCACGCAACCAGTCCGACCCGTCGATGTTTAATAAGATAAGCGTCTTCTTCGAGTAATTCGTTCAAGGCTTGAACGATGAAGTGTATATCGTTAAGGTAATCGCCTTTGCTGGATGGCGGCATTCATGCCTTGTCCGGCCTACCTTCTTGTAGGCCAGATAAGCGCAGCGCCATCAGGCGTTTTCCAGCCCCAGGACAACCCCATGATCACCGTAGCCCTTATCGACGACCACACTATCGTTCGCTCTGGCTTTGCCCAACTGCTGGGCCTTGAACCCGATTTGCAGGTTGTGGCTGAGTTTGGCTCAGGTAGCGAGGCGCTGGCAGGATTGCCAGGGCGCGGCGTGCAGGTCTGTATCTGCGACATCTCCATGCCTGACATTTCCGGCCTCGAACTGCTAAGCCAGTTGCCAAAAGGCATGGCGATTATCATGCTCTCCGTCCACGACAGCCCGGCGCTGGTGGAGCAGGCGTTGAACGCAGGGGCGCGAGGCTTCCTCTCAAAACGCTGTAGCCCCGATGAGCTGATTGCCGCGGTGCGTACCGTGGCGACTGGCGGCTGCTATTTAACGCCGGACATCGCCGTCAAACTGGCGGCCGGGCGTCAGGACCCGCTAACCAAACGCGAACGTCAGGTGGCAGAAAAACTGGCGCAAGGGATGGCAGTCAAAGAGATTGCGGCTGAACTGGGCTTGTCACCAAAAACGGTACACGTGCACCGCGCCAACCTGATGGAAAAGTTGGGCGTAAGCAACGATGTTGAGTTGGCACGGCGGATGTTTGACGGCTGGCAATGAACACGTTCTTTTCCCGGTTAGTCACCATTGTTGCCTGCTTTTTTATCTTCTCTGCCGCATGGTTTTGCCTGTGGAGCATCAGCCTGCATCTGGTTGAACGCCCGGAGCTGGCAGTGCTGCTGTTTCCATTCGGCCTGCGCCTGGGGTTGATGCTGCAATGCCCGCGCGGCTACTGGCCGGTACTGTTGGGTGCGGAATGGCTGCTTCTGTTTTGGCTGGCACAGGAAGTGGCACTGTCCCATCTGCCACTTTTGGTGATCGGTAGCTTTCTCACCTTACTTCCCGTCGCACTGACCTCACGTTTCCGCCATCAGCGTGACTGGCGCACATTGTTATTACAGGGGGCAGCACTGACCGCGGCGGCATTGCTGCAATCGCTACCATGGCTTGGGCAAGGTGAAGAGGCGTGGACCGTGCTGCTGCTAACACTCACTGGTGGACTGACGCTGGCGCCGATCTGCCTGGTGTTCTGGCACTATCTGACCAGCACCACCTGGCTGCCGCTGGGACCGGCGGTGGTTTCTCAACCTGTGAACTGGCGCGGACGACATCTGGTCTGGTATCTGCTGTTGTTCAGTGTCAGCCTGTGGTTGCAGTTGGGCCTGCCGAATGAGCTGTCACGCTTTACGCCGTTTTGCCTCGCGCTGCCGATTATTGCACTTGCCTGGCACTATGGCTGGCAGGGGGCGCTGATCGCCACGTTGATGAATGCCATCGCGCTGATTGCCAGCCAGACCTGGCACGACCATCCCGTCGACTTGCTGCTCTCCTTGCTGGCGCAGAGCCTGACCGGTCTGCTGCTCGGCGCGGGTATTCAGCGCCTGCGTGAACTCAACCAGTCGTTGCAAAACGAGCTGGCGCGTAATCATCGTTTGGCGGAACGTTTGTTGGAAACCGAAGAAAGCGTGCGCCGCGACGTGGCGCGTGAACTGCACGACGATATCGGGCAGACCATTACCGCGATTCGTACTCAGGCCGGTATCGTTCAGCGACTGGCGCCGGAAAACGCAGGCGTGAAGCGCAGTGGGGCGCATATTGAGCAGCTTTCACTCGGGGTATACGATTCGGTACGTCGCCTGTTGGGGCGTTTACGCCCGCGCCAGTTAGATGATTTAACCCTGGAGCAGGCTATCCGTTCATTGATGCGGGAAATGGAGCTGGAAAGTCGCGGTATCGTCAGCCACCTCGACTGGCATATTGATGAATCAGAACTCAGCGAGAGTCAGCGGGTGACGCTGTTTCGCGTCTGCCAGGAAGGACTGAACAATATTGTTAAGCATGCCAATGCCAGCGCGGTGACGTTGCAGGGCTGGCTACAGGATGAGCGGTTGATGCTGGTGATTGAGGACGATGGCAGCGGCCTGCCGCCGGGTTCGAATCAGCAAGGATTTGGCCTCACCGGGATGCGTGAGCGCATTACGGCCCTCGGCGGTAAGCTTTCGATATCCTGTACGCACGGTACGCGGGTCAGCGTCTCTTTGCCTCAGCGTTATGTGTAAGGAATGGCAATGTTTCAGTTTCTAAAAGCCCCGGCTAATGCGCCACTCATTACCAATAAAAGTGAAGTAGATGCCCGTTATCGCTACTGGCGGCGGCATATTCTGACCACCATCTGGCTTGGCTATGCGCTGTTTTATTTCACGCGCAAAAGCTTCAACGCGGCGGTGCCGGATATCCTGACCAGCGGTGTGCTGACCCGCAGCGATATTGGTCTGTTGGCAACGCTGTTTTACATCACTTACGGCCTGTCGAAGTTTGTCTCTGGTATCGTCAGCGATCGTTCCAACGCCCGCTATTTTATGGGCATTGGCTTGATTGCAACCGGCGTGGTAAACATCCTGTTTGGTTTCTCGACCTCGCTTTGGGCCTTTGCGCTACTGTGGGCACTGAATGCGTTCTTTCAGGGCTGGGGATCGCCGGTATGCGCCCGTTTGCTGACTGCCTGGTACTCGCGTACCGAGCGTGGTGGCTGGTGGGCGCTATGGAACACCGCACATAACGTCGGCGGGGCGCTGATCCCGATGGTGATGGCGGCGACGGCGCTGCATTATGGCTGGCGTGCAGGAATGATGATTGCCGGAATACTGGCGATTGTGGTGGGATTTTTCCTGTGCTGGAGATTGCGCGACAGGCCGCAGGCGATTGGCTTACCCCCGGTTGGCGACTGGCGGCACGATGAGTTAGAAATTGCCCAGCAGCAGGAGGGCGCAGGCTTAACCCGCAAAGAAATTCTCACCCGCTATGTATTGCTGAATCCCTACATCTGGCTGCTGTCGTTGTGTTATGTGCTGGTGTACGTGGTACGTGCAGCGATCAACGACTGGGGTAATCTGTACATGTCAGAAACGCTGGGGGTCGATCTGGTGACCGCCAACACCGCGGTGACCATGTTTGAGCTGGGCGGATTTGTCGGCGCGCTGGTGGCGGGTTGGGGCTCGGACAAGCTGTTTAACGGCAATCGTGGGCCAATGAACCTGATTTTTGCCGCCGGGATTTTGCTCTCCGTCGGTTCGTTGTGGCTGATGCCGTTCGCCAGCTACGTGATGCAAGCGGCGTGCTTTTTCACCACCGGATTCTTCGTTTTTGGCCCGCAAATGCTGATTGGTATGGCGGCGGCGGAGTGCTCGCACAAAGAGGCGGCGGGTGCGGCAACCGGGTTTGTCGGGCTGTTTGCCTATCTGGGCGCTTCACTCTCCGGCTGGCCGCTGGCGAAGGTGATGGAGGTTTGGCACTGGACAGGATTCTTTGTGGTGATCGCTATTGCGGCGGGAATTTCCGCGCTGCTGCTGCTGCCGTTTTTAAACGCCCAGGCCCCGCGCGATCTCAACGAAGCGTGATGCACCTCACCTTTTTGCCCCGAGTGGGGTAAAACTAAGAAATTTTCCCGGTTTCACCTGGACGCTGTCTCAGGCGTGATCCCGGGCTGATTTTTACAATGCCTGCTATTCGCAGGTATAAAAATTAGCTCGGAGAGTCCTATGCTGGCCTTCTTAAACCAGGTGCGCAAGCCGACCCTGGATCTGCCGCTCGATGTGCGGCGCAAAATGTGGTTCAAACCGTTCATGCAGTCGTATCTGGTGGTCTTCATCGGCTACCTGACCATGTACCTGATCCGCAAAAACTTCAACATCGCGCAGAACGACATGATCTCCACCTACGGGCTGAGCATGACGCAGTTGGGGATGATTGGCCTGGGCTTCTCCATCACCTACGGCGTGGGTAAAACGCTGGTTTCTTATTACGCGGATGGCAAAAACACCAAGCAGTTCCTGCCGTTTATGTTGATCCTCTCTGCTATCTGTATGCTCGGCTTCAGTGCCAGCATGGGCGCAGGTTCAACCAGCCTGTTCCTGATGATTACCTTCTACGCGCTGAGCGGTTTCTTCCAGAGTACTGGCGGTTCGTGTAGTTATTCCACCATCACCAAATGGACACCTCGCCGTAAACGTGGTTCTTACCTCGGTATGTGGAACATTTCCCACAACCTCGGTGGTGCCGGTGCGGCGGGTGTGGCGTTGTTTGGTGCCAACTACCTGTTCGACGGTCACGTCATTGGTATGTTTATCTTCCCATCGATTATCGCCCTGATTGTTGGCTTTATCGGCCTGCGCTATGGCAGCGACTCCCCGGAATCTTATGGTCTGGGGAAAGCTGAAGAGCTGTTCGGTGAAGAGATCAGCGAAGAAGACAAAGAGACCGAAGAAAATGACATGACCAAGTGGCAGATCTTTGTTGAGTATGTGCTGAAAAACAAAGTGATCTGGCTGCTGTGCTTCTCCAACATCTTCCTGTACGTGGTCCGTATTGGTATCGACCAGTGGTCTACCGTGTACGCGTTCCAGGAACTGAAGCTCTCCAAAGAAGTGGCGATTCAGGGCTTTACTCTGTTTGAAGTGGGTGCACTGGTCGGTACGTTGCTGTGGGGCTGGCTCTCTGACCTGGCAAACGGTCGCCGGGCGCTGGTGGCCTGTGTGGCACTGGCATTAATCATTGCGACACTGGGTGTTTACCAGCACGCCAGCAACCAGTATGTCTATCTGGCTTCGCTGTTTGCCCTCGGCTTCCTGGTGTTTGGCCCGCAGCTGTTAATCGGTGTCGCAGCCGTTGGTTTCGTACCGAAAAAAGCGATCGGCGCTGCCGATGGGATTAAAGGGACATTTGCCTATTTGATCGGTGACAGCTTCGCCAAGCTGGGTCTGGGGATGATTGCTGATGGTACACCGGTTTTCGGTCTGACTGGCTGGGCAGGTACCTTCGCCGCGCTGGATACCGCCGCTATCGGTTGTATCTGCCTGATGGCTATCGTGGCCGTGTTTGAAGAACGTAAAATTCGTCGCGAGAAAAAGATCCAGCAATTGAAAGTCGCTTAAGTGTGTAGTGGTAACTTTTACCCGCCTTCATGGCGGGTTTTTTTATGGTTTAGACTGACTGGTTTCATGCACCAGATTGCGTAGCCACTGATGCGCCGCATCGCGGTGCGTGCGTTCGTGCCAGGCCATACTTTTAGTAAAACCAGCAATGGGCAGCGGCGGTGGCACAACGTGCATCCGGGGATCGGTATAGGCCAGCCGGGCAGGGACGACGGCAATCATCTCGCTAATCGCGAGGATATCCGGCAGAACCAGAAAACTGCTGACTGACAAACCAATCTGTCGTTTTCGTCCAACATCTGCCAGCGCATCATCGGTGACCCCCCAGAAACTTTCCCCCTTATAAGAAACCAGCACATGCTCCAGCGCGCAGAAGCGATCGAGTGTTAACGCCTGATGGGCATCGGGATGATCATGACGCATGAGACAAACATACTCTTCGTTATATAACGGGCGGTTGTGCAGATTATCCGGTGTTGAATCCGGCGTCAGCAGCGCCAGGTCAATTTTACCCTGCTCAAACTGTGTTGTTAGCTGCTCCGGCTCAACGGGAACGACCCGCACACGAATACCTGGCGCACGTGCGCGAAGCGCGGCGATAAACGGCACGATCACCGCTTTAAGGGCGTAATCGGTCGCGGCGACGGTAAAGGTGAGTACCGCGGTGAGCGGGTCGAACTGCGCGGGCTTAAGCAGGATATCAATGTCGCTGAGGATCTGTTTGATGGGCGCAGCCATTTCGCGAGCCCGTAATGTTGGGACAATACCGTGCGGTGTGCGGACAAACAGCGGATCGTCAAAATAATCACGCAGACGGTTTAGCATGCCGCTAACCGCCGGTTGGGTGAGCGAGAGTCGTTGCGCCGCCCGGGTGACGTTGCGTTCATCCAGCAGGGCATCCAGCGTTTTCAACAGATTAAGATCGAGGGTTCTGATATCAGATTTCATGATGTCTGCTCATGGGTTCGATAAGTCACATTATGACACGTTCAGTCGTCGACACAGGTGAATTTGCCGCTATGATGGGCGTCCTGTCGGGTAATGGATGTGCGCATGATTTGGATAATGCTGGCCACGCTGGTTGTTGTTTTTGTTGTGGGTTTTCGGGTACTGACGTCCGGGTCACGGCGCGCGATTCGCCGTCTGAGCGAACGTCTGAGTATTGATGTCGTGCCGGTAGAATCGATGATCGATCAGATGGGGAAAGTGCAGGGAGAGGCGTTTTTACAGTACCTCCATCGACCTGACGAATCGCATCTGCAAAATGCTGCCCAGGTGCTGCTAATCTGGCAAATCGTCATTGTAGACGGTAGTGAACAGAATCTGCTGCAGTGGCACCGGGTGTTGCAAAAAGCCCGGCTGGCCGCGCCGATTACCGACGCACAGGTACGCCTGGCGCTGGGTTTTCTGCGCGAAATGGAGCCGGATATGCAGGAGATAAATGCGTTTCAGATGCGCTATAACGCCTTTTTTCAACCTGAAGATGGAGTGCACTGGTTGCACTGATATCAAAATATATGATGACGGATATTTTTAATCGTCATTATATTTATATCTCTCTCCCGCGCATGATGAACCTCGTTAACTTACACGACGAGGTTCATCATGAAACAAGCGACTCAACAAAGCGCAATTATCTGGCCGCAGGCGTATTTGCCAGGGACGACCGATAACTTTGCCTCCAATGAAATCATTGTTGCCGGACTGAGCACCCGCGCTGTCTGGGCTCAGCTCAACGACACAACGCGCTGGCCGACGTATTACAGCAATGTGGCGGATATCCGATTTCACGATGGCTCCGGACCGTTACTGAGCGTGAACGCCCGTTTCCGTTTCACAACCTTTGGCTTCCCAATTGAAGCGCAAGTCATCGAATATGCGCCACCGGTCGATGGTCAGGCTGCGCGTATTGCCTGGCACGGTTGGGCGGAAGGGGATGCTGATTCGCGTCTGGATGTTGTCCATGCCTGGCTGTTTGAAGATTTACCTGGCGGGCGCGTACGTATTCTGACCCAGGAGTCGCAGCGTGGTGTTCCGGCACAGGAGCTGGCATGCACGCTACCTAATCCGATGATTAACGGTCACCAGGAGTGGATAGTCGGGCTGGCAAGGGCTGCACGTGACGCTTAATTGGGTCAGCAAAGACCCTCTGTTGTAGGCCGGATAAGACGACGTCGCCATCCGGCGATAAACAGTTGCTGAAACGTTAAATACGTCACAAATTTAATGTTACACTGCGTAACTTTTCTACAATAACCCCACGCAGGTAACAAAATGAGTGACGCTATTGAACAAAAATCCCGCGCTGAGGCAAATACCCGACCGAACTGGTCGGCGGTATTCGCCGTGGCGTTCTGTGTTGCCTGCCTGATAACCGTTGAATTTCTGCCCGTCAGTTTGTTGACGCCAATGGCGCAGGACCTCGGTATTTCGGAAGGTGTTGCCGGGCAATCGGTGACCGTAACGGCGTTTGTCGCCATGTTTGCCAGCCTGTTTGTGACACAAATTATTCAGGCAACCGATCGTCGCTATGTCGTGATCCTCTTTTCGGTACTGCTGACAATCTCCTGCCTGCTGGTTTCCTTTGCCAACTCTTTTACCCTGTTGTTGATTGGTCGTGCCTGCCTCGGTCTGGCGCTCGGAGGGTTCTGGGCGATGTCGGCATCGCTGACCATGCGTCTGGTTCCTGCACGGACGGTGCCGAAAGCGTTATCAGTGATCTTTGGCGCAGTCTCTATCGCACTGGTCATTGCCGCCCCGCTGGGGAGTTTTTTAGGCGGCATCATTGGCTGGCGCAACGTCTTTAATGCCGCGGCGGTGATGGGCGTGCTGTGCACCATCTGGGTGGTGAGATCGCTGCCTTCGCTGCCCGGTGAGCCATCACATCAGAAACAAAACATGTTTAGCCTGCTGCAACGACCGGGGGTAATGGCTGGCATGATGGCTATCTTCATGTCCTTTGCCGGGCAGTTTGCCTTCTTTACCTACATCCGCCCGGTGTACATGAATTTGGCGGGATTTGATGTGGATGGTTTGACGCTGGTGCTGCTGAGCTTTGGTATTGCCAGCTTTGTCGGGACGTCGCTCTCGTCGGTAATCCTGAAACGTTCGGTCAAACTGGCATTAGCCGGAGCACCGCTGGTGCTCGCGCTCAGCGCGCTGGTGCTGATTTTGTGGGGGAGTGACAAAGTGGTGGCGGCCGCAATTGCGATTATCTGGGGGCTGTCGTTTGCGCTGGTACCGGTCGGCTGGTCGACGTGGATCACCCGTTCTTTGGCCGATCAGGCAGAGAAAGCCGGGTCCGTTCAGGTCGCCGTGATCCAGCTTGCCAATACCTGCGGGGCAGCGGTGGGAGGCTATGCGCTCGATAACCTTGGTTTGCTGTCTCCCTTGATGCTCTCAGGTGCTCTGATGCTGCTGACGGCGCTTCTGGTGGCGGCGAAAGTTCGCATAAAAGGTATGCAATAAACTAAAGCTCGGTATGCCGGATCGCTATCCGGCATCCAGGTTGGTTTTAATCAAAACCATTGTTTTCGGCGGTATGAGCAAACCATTCGCCACTCTTTTTCACCGTGCGTTTTTGCGTTTCCAGATCGAGCTGGACAAAACCGTAGCGGTTTTTGTATCCGTTCAGCCATGACCAGTTATCAATAAAGGTCCACATATGGTAGCCAAGACAATTGCAGCCTTCGCTAATGCCTTTATGTAGCCATTTCAGATGTTCAGATACAAATTCAATACGATAGCTGTCGTTTATCTGATCCTGCTGGATGAAACGCTGCTCATTTTCGACACCCATACCGTTTTCAGAAATAAAACAGCGTGGATTGCCGTAATTATCACGCAGGTTGGTAATAATATCGTAAATACCCGGCTCATATATTTCCCAGCCACGGTAAGGGTTCATTTTACGTCCCGGCATTTCGTAGTAATCAAATAACCATTCCGGCATAAACGGCGCGTTCGGATTGACTGCGCTATCACGACATTTCACGCGGCGCGGTTGGTAATAGTTAATCCCCAGCAGGTCGATTTTGCCGTCGGCGATCAACTGGCTATCGCCCGGCAGGTATGTCGGTAACTGATCGTACTCTTTCAGCAGTTCTACCAGGTCTTCCGGGTACTCACCTTTCAGCACTGGATCGAGGAAACTACGGTTAAAGAGCAGGTCTGCATAGTGTGCGGCTTTTACATCTGCCGGGTTTTGCGAGCGTGGATAAGAAGGCGTTAAATTCAACACTACACCGATTTCGCCGTCATAACCTCCGACGCGCCAGGCCCGAACCGCCATTGAATGTGCCAGAATGGTGTGGTACGCCACCGTCGCGGCGCGTTTGAAATCCACCACGTTAGGGTAGTGGAAATCATACAGATAACCGCCTTCTACCGGGACAATCGGTTCGTTAAAGGTGAACCAGTGCTTCACCCGATTGCCGAACAAGTTAAAGCAGGTCTGTGCATAGTGGCCAAATGCCTCGACCACTTCACGGTTTTCCCAGCCGCCTTTCTCCTGCATCACCATTGGCATGTCAAAATGGAACAGGGTGATAAAGGGCGTAATACCTTGATCCAGCAGCTCGTCGATGACGTTGTTATAAAAATCAACGGCCTCTGGATTCACCTCACCCGTGCCGTTTGGGATCAGGCGTGACCAGCTCAGTGATGTACGAAAGCTGTTATGTTTCAGCTGGTTGAGAAGGGCGATGTCCTGTTTCCAATGCTGATAAAACGTGGATGTGTTCGCCGGGCCAATTCCCTGATGGAAACGACCCGGTTGGCGGTCGAACCACACATCCCAAGTGGTCTGGCTTTTGCCGCCGTTGAGGCTATCACCTTCCGTTTGCAGCGCGGAGCAGGCACTGCCCCACCAGAAGTTCGCAGGAAAACGGTATCTCATTATTGTTGCTCCCTTACTCTTTATTCGTTGTGGCAACAATACGTGTTTTTGCGATACAGAAACCGGTTACAGTACTCATTTTACAACATAATGGCTATAAATCAGGGCATTCAACTTTGCCAAGCGCTTCCCAGTAGTTGTTCTGATTATTTCTTTCTATCGCCACAATGGCTTCGCGAATATGCTGCTGATTGCGTGTATCAGACATAATTGTTTTTTCCCACACTTCATCTGATGGCGACCCCTGTGGGGTGCAAAGTTTGCGCAAATCCTTGAGTACAGTGTTCTTTTCGTGAACCGACTGTAACCCGCCGTAAGCCGAGTCAGCCTGTGCCAGGCCCGGTAGCGTGAAAAGGACGGCAATGATCGGAAAAACGGCTAATTTCATGATAATAATCCTTGTTGTTGATGCGCATCATCTCAAGAGTAAGTGTAGACGGCATACGGCTCACTCATCAGCCTGTGTTAACGATTAAAAATAAATCAGCCAGAAGTTGTAGTCTTTCAGGAGGATAGGATGCAGATACAGATTACTGATACCGTTACAGAAGATGATCAAAATGCGCTGCTTACCGGGCTGCGTGCTTACAATTTCCAGTTCCTGAAAACGACTAATTTTGGCGATTTGGCGGTCTACTGGCGTGATGAACACCATAAGATTCGGGGTGGGCTGATCGGCAAAATCAAAGGCGACTGGTTGTGCATTGAGTTCTTATGGATGGATGACGCCCTGCGCAAAGACGGTTATGGCACAAAGCTGATGCAGGTAGCAGAACAGACGGCACGTGAGCGAGGATGTCTGCATGCGCTGGTTGATACCATGAGTTTCCAGGCGCTGCCGTTTTATCAAAAGAACGGCTATCAGTTGCAAATGACCCTCGATAATTTCCCGGAATCAGGCGCTGCACGCCATTATTTATCAAAAACATTTTGATGTCCGGGAGGATTGCCCGTAACGACTGGATGCCGACTCACTTTCTTGCGCAGCAGAATAGTGTATGTTCTGAACAATCCAGGAAAATCAGGCGGCAGACGTTCCTTTTTTGGCCTGATTGGCGACAATCGCAGTTTGCGCGATGCGGTGGAAAAAGGCCGCGCGGCGGTGCTTTATCCCCGCGGACAACACGTCCTTTTGACCGGTCCTTCTGGTCTCGGCAAAACTTTTTTTGCTGAACTGAGGCACCGTTTTGCCTGTGAATGCGCAACGGGCATGCCCCTGCCGCTGGTTTATTTCAACTGCCCGGATAGCCCATGCCACGCTTGAGAAGGGGATTGATCATGAACTGGTGCTAATTATCACCGGGCTTTCAAGTGATGAACTAACGGCATCTTCCGACTAACTTATCTTTTTCCCGTTATGCTTTTTTCTTCTTGCTGATGCTTTTTCGTTTTTTAAACCGCAGCGGCCTTCCCGTTATAGTCATTTCATTACCCATCAGGCGGTTATTTCAAAAGGATAAAAACGTGAAGCTGAAGATACCTCATTTCGGGGCCGGGGCGGCAATATTGCTGGCGGGATTACTGCTGGCTGGTTGCGATCAGCAGAGCAGCGATGCGAAACATATCAAAGTCGGCGTAATTAACGGGGCAGAGCAGGATGTCGCGGAAGTTGCGAAGAAAGTGGCTAAAGAGAAGTACGGCCTGGATGTCGAACTGGTTGGATTTAGTGGTTCACTGCTCCCCAACGATGCAACCAATCATGGCGAACTGGATGCCAACGTCTTCCAGCACCGTCCGTTCCTTGAACAAGATAATAAAGCGCACGGCTATAAGCTGGTGGCGGTGGGCAATACCTTCGTTTTCCCAATGGCCGGCTATTCGAAAAAAATCAAAACCATTGCTGAGCTGAAAGACGGTGCGACGATTGCCATTCCTAATGATCCGACTAACCTCGGGCGGGCGCTGTTACTGCTGCAAAAAGAGAAATTAATCACTCTGAAAGCGGATACTGGCCTGCTGCCAACGGCGCTGGATATCACCGATAATCCACGGCATCTGAAAATTATGGAGCTGGAAGGTGCGCAGTTACCGCGTGTGCTGGACGATCAGAAAGTGGATGTGGCGATTATCAGTACCACTTATATTCAGCAAACCGGGCTTTCTCCGGTGCATGACAGCGTGTTTATAGAAGACAAAAATTCACCGTACGTGAATATCCTGGTGGCGCGAGAAGACAATAAAGATGCAGAGAATGTAAAAGAATTCCTGCAATCTTATCAGTCACCGGAAGTGGCCAGGGCGGCGGAAACCATCTTTAACGGCGGCGCGGTTCCGGGCTGGTAATCGTAGCCCGTTGCCGCGCCGGTGGGTATTAAACCGCTTTGGCGCGGCGGCGGGAGTCCATTGAGATCAGCACCACGGAAGAGAGGATCAGCAGTGTGCCCAGCCAGTCAGGTAGGGTGAATGTAATGCCCAGCAGCAACAGAGACAGCAACGCGCTACTCAGCGGTTCTGCACAGCTCAAAATGCTTGCTTTCGGGCCGCCAATCATCTGCGCACCTTTCAGGTACAGGCTAAACGTCAGCGACGTGCCGATAACCACCAGATAGAAAAACGCCAGAATCAAACTGCCATTTACCACAAAGTTTGTTCCCTGCCCGGCATAGAACGGGAGCAGGATCATGCCGCCGATCAACATACTCCAGCCGACGACCGGCAACGTTCCGTAGCGTGCGATAAGCGTTGAAGGATAGGTGGTATAAAAAGCCGCGGCGAATGCAGAAGCGATACCCCAGAACAGTGCGGCAGGTGAAATGGACAGCGACGTCGGGTTACCGTGGGTGACCAGCAGGAATGTGCCAACCAGCGAGGTGAATATTGCTGTGAGCACTAAGATCCCCGGTCGCGCTTTTCGCACCACAGAAAACCACGCCACGATAATGGTTGGTGACAAAAACTGCAGCACTGTCGCGGTCGCGGCGTTGGATTTTTCAATGGTCAGCAGGAAGGTTAGCTGTACAGTGAGTGCGCCAACCACGGAAAAAATCAGCAGGCTGATGGCATCTTTGCGGTTTTTGATAATGGAGAAGACTTTGTCGCCGTGCACAAAAGAGAGCATCAGTAGAATGAGTCCGGCAAAAATCAGGCGCGTCATGGTCAGAAACTGTGACGACATCTGGCTTTGCTCCATGATGTACTGTGCACAAACGCCTGAACTTCCCCACAATACGGCGGCAATCAGGACGTTCATCATCCCTCTTCTGGTGGAGCTCATCTTTTCCTCTGCATGTTGTTTTGTCTTATTTATGTGCAGGCATCATAGCAGAGAAGGGATTGATCTCCGCCAGCACATCCGCAATCAGCCAGTCATTAAATACTTTCACCTCCGGGCGCATGGTTGTGTGCTGTGGAGTGACGATGTAGTAAGACCACGCCAGGGGCCAGCGGGTGTTGGGATGAAGCTGAACCAGTTGCCCGTCAGTGAGCAGTTGTTGCACCAGAGCACGGCGCACGATAGCCACACCCTGGCCGCTGAGCGCTGCCAGAATAACTGCTGAGGTAGAGTTGATATGCAGCCCGTTATCGCGAACGGCTGGTGCATGGGTGGCAGACAGGACATCGCTCCAGGCGGGGAAATTGGCACCGGGATGGGGAGTATCATCATGGATCAGCTTCTGTGCCGCCAGCCATTCACCACAGGATATTTTATCTGCCGGAACCATTCGTGGACTGCAGACCAGAACGGCTTCTTCATCCATGAGCCAGGTTTTGTTCACCCCCGGCCAGTCACCCTTTCCGCAGCGTACCCCCAGATCGGCTTCGCCGTGGGCGACATCCATCAGCTTTTCCGTCACGTTCAGGCGTAACTCAATATTTTCATGTGCCTGTGAAAAATGGTTGAGACGGCTCATCAGCCAGTTCATCACCAGTACCTGAGAGGCTGTGATGATCACCACAGAACGCGACCGCCGACCGCGAAGTTTATTTAATCCGGATTCCAGGTTATCCAGTCCCTGTGTTATCTCGCGCAACGCCTCCTGTGCTTCGCTGACCAACGTAAGACGTTCTTTGCCTGAACGGGTACGATGCAGCAGCGGATGGCCTACCCAATCTTCCAGCGCGCGAACCAATTGACCAACGGCCGCAGGCGTCACACCCAATTCCTGCGCTGCGCCGGTAAAGCTGCCATGACGGGCGGTGGCTTCAAAAGCATGTAACCATTTTAGCCGGTTGAGTGAACGCATTTGCCATTTTCCCTTCTCGTTGAATGTTCTGAGTATACGCCAGCAAGATAGATTTTCTTTCTTGATACGCTATTTCTTCTCATTCGTCAGTACCGCCGCCAGCTGGCATCTTTAGTGCATCAACACACTCTTTAAATGAGGTTTGCGATGAACGCATTATTTGCCGGAAAAAAACTGTTAGTGGTGGGTGGCACCAGTGGTATCGGATTTGAAACCGCGAAGCTGATCCTTCAGGGGGGTGGCCGCGTGGTACTGGTTGGCAATCGTGCCGAGAAAGCGGAACGGGCCCGTCAGGCACTGGCGGCGCTGGGTGATGTGGCGGTCATTGTGGCGGATCTGATGTCAGACGCCGGAATGAAGCAGGTAATGGCAACGGTGAACGCCGAGCACAAAGACATTAACCTGCTGGTGAATGCGGCCGGGGTCTTCTTCCCCAAACCGTTTACTGAGCATGACATTGAAGATTATGAACTGTACATGAGCCTCAACCGTGCGACATTTTTTATCACCCGCGATGTCGTGCGAAATATGGTGGCGGCTAACATCCAGGGGGCCATCGTGAATAT
Organism: Citrobacter sp. Igbk 16; assembly: GCF_028069755.1. Lineage (NCBI taxonomy): Bacteria > Pseudomonadati > Pseudomonadota > Gammaproteobacteria > Enterobacterales > Enterobacteriaceae > Citrobacter > Citrobacter sp. Igbk 16. The sequence goes on from NZ_JANEWJ010000018.1 coordinate 87,666, forward strand.
TGGTTCGATGTGGGCACAGCAGGCGATTGGCGCAACGCCTTCTTCAGCGTACTCAATGGCAAAAGCGGGCCTGCATGCTCTGACCAAAAATCTGGCTATCGAACTGGGCTCTCACGGTATTCGCGTCAACGCCGTTTCGCCAGCCGTCGTGCATACACCTATCTACGAAGGATTTATCCCGAAAGAAGACGTACAAGGTGTGATGAGTAGCTTTGACAGCTTCCATCCGATTGGTCGGGTCGGTACGTCGCGTGATGTGGCTGAATCCGTCGCGTTCCTGTTGTCAGACAAAACGCAATGGGTGACTGGCGCCATCTGGGATGTCGATGGGGGTGTTATGGCTGGACGTAATGGCTGACAGGGGCTGATGCCGCGTATGACAAAACGCCTGCTTATACTAAACAGGCGTTTGTGAAAGAAGGAAAAAGTTAAGCGCGCTGAGAGTCCAGCAGTTCGTTATTTTTCACGACATCCTGGGCTTTGGTATAGCTTTCAATCAGCAACTGATAAGCCGGGAAGATTTTGGTATAGACTTCAGCCCATTCCGCTGCATCTTCCCGATTCCAGGTTTTCTGCAGTTCGGACGCAACTGCGGCAGTATCCATCGGCACAACGCCAGCCTGTACGACGCGGGCCATGGTGATCTCCTGCGCCATTTTGCTGTAAGTGCCGGAAGCATCGATGACTGCAAAGACTTTAAAACCTTCAGCTACCGCACTAATGGCCGGGAATGCCATGCATACACTGGTGATGGTACCGGCAATAATCAGTGTTTTACGACCTGTCGCTTTTACCGCCGCAACAAACTCTTTGTTATCCCAGGCGTTAATTTCACCTTTGCGCGCGACATAATGAGCATGAGGTGCGTTTTCATGAATTTCCGGAATAAGCGGACCATTTGGCCCCTGCGGCACAGAAGCGGTGGTGATCACCGGCATTTTGCATAAGGTGGCGATTTTTGCCAGAGCCGTTGCCCTTGCACGCAGTTCAGTCATTGGCATATCGCCAACGGTCTGGAACAGGCCGCTTTGATGATCGATAAGCAACATAACTGCGTCATTGACATCAATCACTGGGCGTTGGCCATTAAAATTCGCGGGTGTAGACATGATCCACTCCTTGTTGTTGCTTTTTGCGGGTTATCTAACCCGCAGTAAAGTCTATAATCGCCTGGGCGATATCCATTTTGCTCTACAGCTAATTAACCATTATTGACATCATCATGGTTAATTTCAGGGGGCTAAAGTTATCTTTATCAGAATTTCCTTAGTGAACTTAATTTCCTCCCACCCCATTAAAATAACAATGCTTGTTATTATGAAATAATATTTCTGTATTCATCTTTTTTTATGGTATGCACCGGAAGTAAAGGGCGAGAATTTGGCGGATGTTTCTGATTGATATATCTTTATATGATCATTATTATTGTGAAATAGAATGAATATTAACGATATACATTCAATGTTAACTTTGTGATGAAAGCCACTGTTTTTTAGAGGCTAATGAGCATATCTATTTTTTGTCCTGTTATTCTTGTGTTAAGTAAATCCTCAGGTTGGTATTTGTTGTGCTCCCCGAACCGCAGGGGAGCATGGTATTAATATTACGGCTCAATCGGGGTCAGATAATCCAGCCGTAACGGCTCAGCCAGAAGGTCATTCATTTGCAGAATGAATGATTGAAAATGTGGCAGGGCGATATGGTCGTCCAAACCGGCCTGACCGCGCCAGGACTCACGCACGTAAAAAACATCCGGTGTGTCGCGCAACTGGAACAGGTCATACTCAATATTTCCCGGCTCCCGACGAGTGGGGAGTAACAGCGCTTTTAACGCCTGTTTTAGTGCGTTGGTTTTCCCTGGTTTGGCTTTCAGTACCGCAATAATGGAAATAATTTCAGCATCTGACATTCTAAAACCCCTCCAACACAATCTTGCCAACTGAACGACCCGTTTCAATTTGTGCATGCGCTTTTTGCACATTTTCCGCCGTGATAGCGCCAAAATGTTTGCCCAGTGTCGTGCGGATCACGTTGCTGTCGATAAGCTTTGCTACACGCGTTAATAACTGGTGCTGTGCAATGATGTCGTGGGTGGTAAACATCGAACGGGTGAACATAAATTCCCAGTGCAGCGAAATACTTTTGGCTTTTAGCGGACGTGCATCCAGCGTTTGCGGATCATCGATCAGCGCCAGTTTTCCCTGTGGAGCCAGTGCATCAATGATTTGCTGGTAGTGCTGCTCGGTATTATTCAGGCTGGCAACGTGTGTTACCTCCTTGATTCCTATCCGCGCCAGCTCATCCGTTAACGGTTTACTGTGATCAATCACATGGTGCGCACCCGCTTCACGGACCCATTTCTGGCTTTCCGCGCGTGATGCTGTGCCGATCACGGTCATTTTCGTCAGCTTACTGGCCAGTTGAGTCAAAATGGAGCCGACGCCGCCAGCAGCGCCAACAATCAATAAAACATCATTCTCATTGCCACCTTCCTCTACGCCGAGGCGATCGAACAGCATTTCCCATGCGGTAATCGCGGTCAGCGGCAGGGCTGCGGCAGATGCGTTATCCAGTGATTGCGGCTTCAGCGCGGTAATGCGCTCATCAACCAGTTGAAATTCGCTGTTACTCCCGGCGCGACCCAGTGCACCGGCATACCAGACTTCATCACCTGGTGAGAATAATGTCACCGCTTCACCGACGGATTTCACGACACCCACAGCGTCCCAGCCCAGCACGCGCGGCACGTCCGCATTGAAACCTTCGCGAACTTTGGTATCGACTGGATTGACGGAAATCGCTTTCACTTCAACCAGCAGGTCATGCCCAGTGGCGACCGGAACAGGCAACTCTATCTCGTGTAAAAACTCAATGTTGTTGCCGTGGGTTGCGGCGCGAGTAATGGCGATGGCTTTCATGGTCTCTCCGGTTACAGGAATCAGTTGAATAATTCGATGGTAAACCGGCAACAGAACGGGAAAAATAGCCCCACGGCGACAGGACTTATACTCGGGGAGTGAAAATGTTCCGGCTTGAAGATCTCACGTTGTTTGTCCGCGCCGCGGCGCTGAATAGCTTTAGCGATGCCGCACGCGAAGCTGGCGTCCAGCCCGCTCAGGTCAGTTCTGCCATCAAGCGTCTGGAATCCACGCTCACCATCCGCTTGTTTGCCCGTTCCACACGCAGTCTGCGGCTGACGCCGGAAGGCGAGGTTTGGTTGCCCTATGCCCGCCAGATGTTGGATGTGATGCATGCCGGGTTACAAAAAATCCAGACGCCGGAAGATGAAATTTCAGGCACGCTGCAAATAGCCGTTCCTTCCGATCTCGGGCGGAATTTGTTGCTGCCGGTTTTTCAGTCATTTCGACGCCGTTATCCTGCGCTGCGTCTGCGGATCTTTTTCTCCGATCAGGTCACGGATGTCTTTAAAGACCCCGTCGATGTCGCTTTTCGCTACGGCAATACAGAAGATGCGTCTTACATCGCGCTGCCCGTTGCACCGGGTAACCGACGTGTGCTGGTGGCTTCTCCGGAGTGGGTTTTGCAAAACGGTGAGCCGCAATGTCCGGATGATTTAGCACAACTGAATGCCATGACCTTTGTATTGCGTGGGCGGCTGCACGATCGCTGGACGTTTACGCGCAACGGTGAGGTGAGCAGTGTGCAAGTCAACGGCACCATTATGAGCGACGATGCTGAAGTGATCCGCCGACTGGCGATTGCCGGCGAGGGGATAGCGTACAAGTCGTGGCTGGATGTGAGTGAAGATGTGCGTGACGGTCGATTACAACTGCTGATGCCGGATTATCAGGGAGAAAAAGTCCCACTGAATATGATATGCCCGCATCGGAAGCAGCTTTCAACGGCGGTGCGCCTGTTGCACGAGGCGGTGAAGGCGCGGTGTGAAATGCTGGCGCAACGCTAATACGCGCTTTGCGCCAGCCTATTATCGCGTCGTGACTCAGTCTTTCTTCGCGGCGTTAGCAAAGAAAATATCAGACTGAATGTCTTTGGTGCGGAGGGTGAACAGCTGATTGGTCAGGTCTTCCGTCAGCTTCTCAGCATCGGCCATGATGCGCAAGTTGAAGTCATTCAGCATCTTATCCGCAGCAGGCTTATCAGTTTTCGCCATCTTCAAATATTCTGCTTCGACCTCTTTTTGCTCCTTCGCAACTTTATCTTCCCACGCTTTGTAGGCTTTTTTAACGATTGGCGCGAGCTTCGGATAATCGGTCATCGTCAGCGTCTGCAATTTACGATATTTCCAGTAAATAGACTGATCGTCCGCCTTATCTGTACCCATCGTATAGTTGGCCGGATAGGCTTTCAGACCGCTGTAGTACGGAACGAAAGCGGTGAGATCGGCCATACCCAAACCGATATAAGTCGTTTCACCAATCTCTTTTGGCAACCACGGACGTACCTGCATGACGTGTGCCTCGTAGGTACGGAACACGCTGACAGGGCGCCACGGCTCTTTCCCGTTCAGGCCGTTGGTATAGGGGTCATGGCTGGTGCCTTCATAGTGATTACGCAGTACCGCCTTCACATCATCCAGCGTCATTTTCTTCTCTGGCGTCATGAAGACCGGGAATTCACGACCGTTAGCCATATCCTGTTTTACAGAAGGATTGAACGCTTTCTGGATGGTCCAGACACGGGGATCGTTATAGTTACGGTCGCGTTCATCATCACGGGTATAGACTTTGGAGAAGTTGAATTTGCCATCTTTTGCCTGATCGTAAAGACCTTTTTCAGTGGCGAACTCAACCAGGTTTTTCGATGCCATCATGTCCGGGTTTTTAGGATCATAATCCTGTAAACGTCCCTGATTACCGGTAGCAAAGTACTGATTGTTGGGCAGACGCTGCGCCATCCACTGGTGGCCGCTACCGGTCTCCAGATACCAGATTTCGTTATCATCCACGACGGCGACCCCAAAGCCTTCACCTGCACCGGCGGTTTCAACGATATGGCCGAGCAGTGCTACGGCTTCCCGTGCGGTTTTACTCTGTGACAGCAGAATATCCGGGATATCGTCTTCGGTGATCCCTTTATCCTCAACGTACGGATCGACTGCCAGTGCTTTTGGCGAGGCAAAAATAGATTCTGTACCGCTTACGCCAACACCCAGTTCGTTAAACCCGGTTGCGCCGTGCAGTTGGGTTTTCCAGTTAGGAACGGTGGTATAACGCAGGGAGTTTTTCGGCAGGGGCCAGGTAAAATCATTTGCGCCATTATGCGCTTTGGTGCTGTAAACACCGGTCTGGTTCTGTTTTGCCGGATGAATGACAAAATGTTGAGCTTTCAGGGCATCACTGTCGGCACTACGGGCAACCAACATCGATCCGTCCGCTGATGCTTCATTGCCAACCAGCAGGGTTGTACAGGCAAAACCCGATGAAACGACGGCCAGGTTAATAGAAAGTGCAATCAGGCACTTTTTAAACGTAAACATTAAATATCCCTCAATAAGTGCGCCATAAATACATCGGAAACACATTGTTTCCTGAAATGCGATAACGTCTGAATGGTCAGACATTGCTCGCCGGAGAGATAAACGTCCCTGCCCACGTTTTCTCCAAATATCCATTGGTCTGTTGAAGTCTTCGGGACGAAATAACGCGTCCATTTCGCTTAATTATTACGCAATGAATATCAAGGTATTCAGGAGGTTTCCTGATTCGGGGGAAAGAATAGCAATGGGTTATTGGTGGATTCAGTGACACATGTCTCGTAAGTCAATGATGACAAATATGCATCACCACGGAGAAACTGTATTTTTTGTATCTGAATCTGATGTTACTTTTTGCGGCAGTACAGTGAGGGAACACTTGAACTTGCAAAAATCCATGCGCCTTTATACTCCTCCATCACCAGGCTCAGACTCCGTCCGGTCTGGCGATAAAACCCTGGCAGAGTATTGTTGATATCGGCCTCATCTGCTGTGTCAGCGAAGGTTTTTACGACCTGCATCGCCTGCAGTAATCGCGCATCGTGCTGCCGGGTATAGCTAAAATAAATGTTTCTGCTGATATCCGTGGTGTTATGCCCATATAACTTTCCGGTGATGGTCGCCAGCCCTTCATCATTACGCATGCGAAACGATACTGTGCCGGTAAAACGCTTGTTGCCAATATTCCATTCAACGTTTCCCACACAATTCAGTGGCTGGTCAGCATACCGCGAATGCCATAACCAGGCACCTGAACCGAACATCACGACCAGCACGGCTACGAGCAGGGTCCGATTACGTGTTTTTTTCATTTCTTGTCTCGTGCATCCAGTAGTAATGGGTGGTACAAAATGCGCGAGCATCTACCCGCGCATCTTTATCGCATACAAATGCCACTACTCTTTCTGTTTTACGGTAACCGGTAAGAAACACATGTTTGTTTTTTTCACAGAGCTCGGGATGTAACTGCATCAGGCTGAAATAGCCCTCGTGATCTTGCTCATTTGGTGAATAATAAATTTTGCAGTTCTGACGCGATGGAATCTGCATAGAGATGGACACAAAATTGTTAAACGGCATGGTCGGGCGCGTCTGATACCACACCAGCCAGATAATCAGGATGACGATAACCGCGCTGGCGGTAAATAAAAGATTCCACCAGGCGACCTGCGTTGTTTGTGCCGGGGGGAGTATTACCTCAGGGTCGTTATGTCCTGGAATACTGGCTGACAAAGAAACATCACCAGGAGAAAGCGTAATTGTCTCTACCTGCGTATTTTCATTCAATGTAAGTCCGCGGCGGGAAATAGTTTTCACCGTATCACGGGGCAACCCGACATCCGCCAATGCATTACGTAGTGTCAGAATAGCCTGGTAGAGGGTATTGGTCGTCGTGACATTATTTCTCTCTCCCCAGCCTACTTTTATCAGCGTGTTCTGAGAAACAATGTCACTCGCGTGAGTAATTAAATAGAGAAAACACAGCGAGGCAGGAAGTTGCAGTTGAATTGCATGCCCGGTCTGCCTGTTGACCAGACTTTTGTTATCAGGATTGAATTCGACCAACTGATTGATAAGGTACAATTGCCCGGCCCTCTGTCACGTAACGTACCACGGGGTGCTGTAGTGCACCTTTTAATACTACATGCAAATTGATAGCGCGCCTCTATCTTTGTACATGATCGAGGATAAGATTTTTTTGTTAATCATTAAAACCCTTTAAATACAAATAGTTATCGATATTATTTCTTAGGTGAGAATTAGCTAAGGTGAAATAATAAGAATTCATTACAGTTTTATCTGAATGACAATTATATTTATCCCCAGCATCACATGGGTGATTGAGTTATCAGAATTGTGTTATTAATAAGTATCGTTCATTAAGGTTGTATTTTAGCAAATAGTGCTATATTCGGATTTATCCTATAGTCCGGGTTTATGCATAAAAATCCTAATGAACTGGCGAATAATCCGATATAAAACGTCGGAATACTACGCTGTATCATGTTATTTATAGCCAATGTTAATTTACTCCTCAGGAGTTTATAACATTTCTAATGACTCACTGTTATTAACTGACATGGAACTCACAATGTGTTGGATTGACACATTTATTTACCAATGAAATATTTAGGGAAAAATAGCAGGGGTCATCGTTGATGAAAATAAAACCGCTACAGAGTGTTCGTTGCATAAGCTGTGAATTATCCTGTCAATTATTTCCGGATGCTGCGGTACGGGCACAGTACTGTCACCGTGCCGCCTTTGCAATCTGGCCAGAGGGAAATCGTTTTCTGAAAACAGGAATTATCGAAAAACTCCTGCTTAATAATCAGAACTATTTATCTCATGGGTTTATTTTTATTGATTTTTCATTCCCGAATTTGCGCCTGTTTGCCGATCCGCACTGGGTGGATCGCCTGACGCAAAGTGGTATGCATATCGTTCTGATATCTGACAGGATCCTGACGCCGCTAGCCAATTACTGGCTTGCAAAAAGTAATAAAATACAAGGTATTATTTATTCTGACGATGATGAGGATGTCCAGCACCAGAAAATCCGCCGACTGTTCACTGGCCATCTCGCCAATAGCAAACGCGGACGCTCACTAAACTACACGGAAATGATATTACTCAAGCGATTTGTTTCAGGTATTAGTATTCAGCAAATAACCAAGATAGACAATATAGATGTTAAAAGAATATATGTATATAAACTTCGGCTTGAAGATAAGCTCGGTCTAAGTA